>NZ_JBZFLK010000007.1:0-309910 GCF_058448985.1 Pseudonocardia sp. DxW
AAGATCAAGACTGCACCAGCGAGATGATCACAGTACCGAGCACGCCACCCGAACGTGACGCGCCGTGACACCACCGCATCTGTGCCAGAGCCGGAAAGTTGACAGTCCCAGCGTTCCCGACTCCAGGTCGACGTTCGACCAGCGGAGCGCGCACAGCTCGCCCCGGCGGGCGCCGGTGGTCATGAACAGCCAGACCAGCGCACCCCAGTCCAGGTCCCGCCACGCCTCGTTCAGCAGCCGCGCGGCCTCCGCCGCGGACGGCGGCTGCGGGTCCGGCGGCGGCTTCGCGGGCGGCGAGACGAACTCGACCGGGTTGACCGACACCCAGCGCCACCGCACCCCGCGCGAGTACGCGCCGTTCAGCACGAAGTGGATGTGCCGGATCGTCGCCGGCGCGAGCGGGCGACAGCGGTGCGGACGGCACCGGACGTCGCACTCGTGCTCGCGCGGCGTCCGGTGGTCGACGCGCTTCGCCGATCCGGAACAGTGGTCGCGACAGCGGCGCAGCTCGGCGTAGAGCGAGTCCAGGGCCTCCGCCCCGACGGCGCCGGCCTTCGTCCGCCCCAGGAACGGACGGACGAGCAGCTCCAGGTACCGGGTGTAGGCCCGGTGCGTTGTCGCGCCGACGTCCAGGGTCTCCAGGTACCGGTCGAGCAGCTGATCCGGCGTCGCGCTCGTGCGGGGGCTGCGCTGCTCGTCGACGGCGTTGAGGAGCCGTGTCCGCGCAGCCTCGGCGCGGGCCTCCTGGCGCGGACCGGGCTCGATCACCTCGACGAGGGTGTTCCGCTTCCCCGACACCGGGTCCTGCCCGCCGTACACGCGGACGCGCAGCGCACCGCTCGGCAGTCTGTCGATCGTCCCGCGCTGCCTCCGGCGACCGGCCTTCGCCCGTGTCATGGGCCGAGGATACGAGCCCTTCGTGTCACGAAACGTGTCACGTGAGCTGGTGAGTGATCTTGCCAGGGATGAAACCCCTGGTCAGATGCGTGGGCGCGGCAGGGTTCGAACCTGCGACCGCTCGGGTGTAAACCGAGTGCTCTCCCGCTGAGCTACGCGCCCGGGACGGACACAGTTTCACATGGCCCCGAGCACCCGACGCCACCCGTCCGGGTCCCGCGGCTCCCCCGGCTGGTTCACCTCCGCGAACGACACCCGCCCGTCCGGACGCACCAGGAACGTCCCGCGCAGGGCCATCCCCTTGTCCGCGTTGAACACCCCGTACGAGTCCGCGACGGACCCGTGCGGCCAGAAGTCGGACAGCAGCGGGAAGGTGAATCCCGCCGAGACCGCCCAGGCAGCGAGCGCGAAGGTCGGGTCGCAGGAGACGGCAAGGATCTGCACCCGCTCGTTCTGGAACTCATCCACCGAGTCCTGCACGGCCTGCAGCTCCCCGCCGCAGATCCAGGAGAACGCGAACGGGTAGAACACAACCAGCGCGCTGCGGCCGCCGGCGAGCACCGAGCCGAGCGACACGGGCTGCCGCTGCGCGTCGGGCAGGGTGAACGCGGGCGCCGTCCCGCCGATCTCCGGGGCCATCCCGGCACCGTATCTCCGACGTCCGATCACTGGTCTCCCGGGACGTCCGGTGACGACGCTCCCGGCCATGACGATGACCGGTCTGCCCCACCCGACCGTCGACCGCCCCGGCTGCTCCGCACCGCGGGCGTCGGCGCGCTGCTCGACGGGTTGTCCTACGCCCTGATGCCGCTGCTGGTGTTCACCCTGCTCGCCGAGGAGAACCCGGACGTCGCCGCCGGTAAGCTCGCCGTGCAGTGGATCGGCGCCGTCGAGCCGGCCGCGTTCGCCGGGCCGGCCGCCGGCACCGCGATCCTGGTGCCGGGGGACGCGCGCGGTCGCCGAGCTGCTCGGCCGGGGCCTCATGAACGCGGCGATCACGCCCGGCTCGGCCTCTCCGGCAAGACCGTCGCCCGCTATGTGAGCACGGTGCTCACCCGCCTCGGCGCGGCGGACCGGGCCGAGGCGGTGCGGATCGTGCGGGAGCGCCGCTGAGCCCTAGCGTTTCCCCTTGCCCTGCTTCGGCGGGACCAGCTTCGACCCCACCCAGTCCTCGCCGAGTGTGGCGTTGCTCGTCTGCGACAGCCCCGCCGTGGGGGCCGCCTCCGCGATCTCGGACGGTTGGAGGTGGCCGTCGCGACCGGTCTTGGGCGTCAGCACCCAGACCACCCCGTCGTCGGCCAGCGGGGTGCGGGCGTCGACCAGTGTGTCGACCAGATCGCCGTCCCCGTCGCGGAACCACAGGAGGACGACGTCGATGACCTCCTGGGCGTCCTCGTCCAGCAGTTCCTCACCGATGACTGCCTCGACGGCCTCTCTGACCTGCTCGTCGACGTCGGTGTCGTATCCCAGCTCCTGGACGATCTGGCCCGGCTCGATGCCGAGCCTCCCCGCGATGTCGGACGCACCGGCATCTGCCGCGGTCACCACTCGGTCCCCTTTCACGCTGCTCACGCAGTCCATCGTTCTCGGTTCCGCGCGCAGGCGCCACCGTTGACACGAAATCGGATGCGGCATCCGAACACGCGGGCGGGACCCTGCGCAACCGGCCGTCACCGGTTGGGAACCGAGAGCACGGTGCCGCGCACGTCACCTCACCGTCCGTTCAGTTACGTCGGAGTAGTACCTATCCTCGCCCGGACGTCCCGCAACGCGTCCCCGTCACCGGGGAGCTGAGTTTCGGGCCCGCGCCGGAACAGGCACGATGGACGGTGGACACGCCCGTCGCGCCGGCCGGCAGCACCGCACCTAGCCGCCCCGTCGACCCGGGAACCGGTGCGGTGGGCGGACGTGAGGAATACAGGGCCGGGCGGACCCCGGCCACCGACTGATCAGGCAGGGAGAACCCTTGACCGCGCAGAGCAGCAGGGCGGGCAGCACCGACGGCGAGGAGCCACGCCGCGTCAACGTGATCCGGGGCGGGCTGGCGGCCCACCTGCCGGACATCGACCCGGAGGAGACGGCCGAGTGGCTGGAGTCCTTCGACGCGGTCCTGGACAACGCCGGGCAGCAGCGCGCCCGTTACCTGATGCTGACGATGCTGCAGCGTGCGCGCGAGAAGCACGTCGGTGTCCCGTCGCTGACCACCACCGACTACGTCAACACGATCCCGACCGACCAGGAGCCCTGGTTCCCGGGTGACGAGGACGTCGAGCGGACCTACCGGCGCTGGCTGCGCTGGAACGCCGCGATGACCGTGCACCGCGCGCAGCGGCCCGGCATCGGAGTCGGCGGGCACATCTCGTCCTACGCCTCGTCGGCGACGCTCTACGAGGTCGGGTTCAACCACTTCTTCCGCGGCAAGGACCACCCCGGCGGGGGTGACCAGATCTACATCCAGGGGCACGCCTCCCCCGGCATCTACGCCCGCGCGTTCCTCGAGGGCAGGCTGTCCGAGGACCGGCTCGACGGGTTCCGCCAGGAGCTCAGCCACGCCGGCCCGGGCGGCGGGCTGCCGTCCTATCCGCACCCGCGGCTGATGCCGGACTTCTGGGAGTTCCCCACCGTCTCGATGGGTATCGGCCCGATGAACGCGATCATGCAGGCCCGGTTCAACCGGTACCTGGGCGACCGCGGCTTCTCCGACACCCGCGACCAGCACGTCTGGGCCTTCCTCGGCGACGGCGAGATGGACGAGCCGGAGTCCCGCGGCATGATCCACGTCGCGGCGAACGAGGGCCTCGACAACCTGACGTTCGTGGTGAACTGCAACCTGCAGCGCCTCGACGGCCCGGTCCGCGGCAACGGCAAGATCATCCAGGAGCTGGAGGCGTTCTTCCGGGGCGCCGGCTGGAACGTCATCAAGGTCATCTGGGGCCGCGAGTGGGACTCGCTGCTGCACGCCGACCGCGACGGCGCGCTGATCAACCTGATGAACACCACGCCGGACGGCGACTACCAGACCTACAAGGCCAACGACGGCGCATACGTCCGCGACCACTTCTTCGGCCGCGACCCGCGCACCAAGTCGCTGGTCGAGCCGATGTCGGACGCCGAGATCTGGAAGCTCAAGCGGGGCGGCCACGACTACCGCAAGGTGCACGCCGCCTACGCCGCGGCGACCGCGCACCACGGCCAGCCGACCGTCATCCTGGCGAAGACGATCAAGGGGTACGGCCTGGGCACGCACTTCGCCGGCCGCAACGCCACCCACCAGATGAAGAAGCTGACGCTCGACGACCTCAAGCAGTTCCGCGACGAGCAGCGCATCCCGATCAGCGACGCCCAGCTCGAGGCCGACCCGTACCTGCCGCCGTACTACCACCCCGGCGACGACGACCCGGCCATCCAGTACCTCAAGGAGCGGCGCCGCCAGCTGGGCGGGCCGCTGCCCTCCCGGCGCACCACGTCGAAGCCGCTGGTGCTGCCCGGCGACAAGGTCTACGACTTCATCAAGAAGGGCTCCGGCAAGCAGGAGGTCGCCACCACGATGGCGTTCGTCCGGCTGCTCCGCGAGCTGATCAAGGACAAGGAGATCGGCGACCGCTTCGTCCCGATCATCCCGGACGAGGCCCGTACCTTCGGTATGGACTCGATGTTCCCGACCCAGAAGATCTACAACCCGCACGGGCAGAACTACACCTCGGTCGACGCCGAGCTGATGCTGGCCTACAAGGAGTCCGAGCAGGGCCAGATCCTGCACGAGGGCATCAACGAGGCGGGCTCGGTCGGGTCCTTCACCGCGGCGGGCACCTCGTACGCCACGCACGGCGAGCCGATGATCCCGGTCTACATCTTCTACTCGATGTTCGGCTTCCAGCGGACCGGCGACTCGATCTGGGCCGCCGCCGACCAGATGGCCCGCGGCTTCCTGGTCGGTGCCACCGCCGGGCGCACCACGCTGACCGGGGAGGGCCTGCAGCACAACGACGGCCACTCGCTGCTGCTGGCCGCCACCAACCCGGCCGTGGTCGCCTACGATCCGGCGTTCTCGTTCGAGGTCGCGCACATCGTGCAGGACGGCCTGCGCCGGATGGTCGGCGAGGACCCGGAGAACGTCATCTACTACCTGACGGTATACAACGAGCCCTACGTCCAGCCGGCCCAGCCCGCCGACCTGGACACCGAGGGCGTGCTGCGCGGCATGTACCGCTACGCCGCCGCCCCCGAGGGCAGCGGGCCCGTGGTGCGGCTGCTCGCCTCCGGCGTCTCGGTGCCGTGGGCGGTCACCGCGCAGCAGATGCTGGCCGACGAGTGGGACGTCCGCGCCGAGGTCTGGTCGGTCACCTCCTGGGGTGAGCTGCGCCGCGACGGCGTCGACGCCGAGCGCCGCAACCTGCTCGCCCCCGGGGACGACCCGGTGGTGCCCTACGTGACAACGAAGCTGGGCGAGGGCGACCACGCCGACGCGCCCGTCGTCGCGGTGTCGGACTGGATGCGGTCCGTGCCCGACCAGATCCGGCAGTGGTCCCCGGCGCCGTTCCTGTCGCTGGGCACCGACGGGTTCGGCCTGTCCGACACCCGGCCCGCGGTGCGCAGGCACTTCGCCGTCGACGCCGAGTCCATCGTGGTCGGCGCCCTCTCGGCGCTGGCCGGTCAGGGCCAGATCAAGCGGGAGACCGCGGCCGAGGCCGCGGCCGGCTACAAGATCGACGACCCGCGGGCGGCCGGCCCGCAGACCAGCGACTCCGGCGCCGCCTGAACCACGGCGCCGCAGCGGCGGCCCGTCGCACCCCGGCCCGGGGTGCGGCGGGCCGCCGTCGGCTTTTCGCCCCTCCCCGGGCGGCGCAGATCACGATAAGCTCCGCCCGACGGTGCGTGTGGTGATCACTCGTCGCCCGGCAGCACCGTCCTGACCAGGGCGTGGACCGTGTGCGTCGCTGGCCGGCGGCAACGGGACGAGGTGTCCCGGGCCGATGAACGAGGGAGCAGGAATGGCAGAGGGCACCGTCAAGTGGTTCAACAGCGAGAAGGGCTACGGCTTCCTCGCTCCCGACGGTGGTGGCGCGGACGTGTTCGTGCACTACTCGGCGATCCAGACGAACGGCTACAAGACGCTCGACGAGGGCCAGCGCGTCGCGTTCGACATCGAGCAGGGCCAGAAGGGACCGCAGGCCAGCGCGGTCACGCCGCTCTGAGCGGCGCCCCCGGAGCGGACCGCCGGTAACCGGCGGCCGACCTCCGCACATCCGGTCCGGAGCACGCCAGCCGGACCGCGACATTCGCTGCCCCGCACCCGGCAGGGTGCCGGGGCGGAGCCGGTGCGCGGCGCCCGGATCCGCCCGATGTCGCAGATGCCCCGGGCGTCGCGGTCTGCTCAGCCGTCCAGGCTGGGCCCCGGCCCGAGCGCTCCGTGCATCTCCCACACCAGGATCTCGGCCCCGTCCGGCCCGGCGGTGATCCGCCGGCCGCCGCCGTCGTCGACGATCCTGGCCGCATCGCCGGTCTCCAGCGGGCCGGCGCCGGTCGCGGACGTCGCCGCCTCCAGGTCGGCACTGCCGCGCGCGACGAAGGCGTGCAGGTAGGGCGCCGCGGGCAGCGGCGTGCCGGCCCCCGGCCGCAGCCGCACCACGGTGAGCGCCGCCCGCCGCTGCCGCAGCGCCAGCAGCGAGCTGCCGCGGTGCCGTTCCAGCCCGGACGCCAGCACCACCGGCTCCCCGGTCGCAGGCGCGTCCCGCACCTCGTACTCCGGCGCCCCGCCCGGCCCGTCCGGCACCACCCACATCTGCACGAACCGGACACCGGCCTGCGGGGTCGCGTGCTCGGAGTGCCGCACCCCGGCGCCGGCGCCGAGCCGCTGCACCTGCCCGGGCGCGACCCGCTCGGTGCGGCCGCTGCCGGTGTCCCGGTGCTCCAGCTCCCCCTCCAGCACCCAGGTGAGGATCTCGGTGTCCCGGTGCGGGTGCTCGTCGTAGCCCCGCTCGGGCAGCACCCGGTCCTCGTTGTGCAGCAGGAGCAGCCCGAAGTGGGTGTTCGACGGGTCGTAGTGCGCACCGGCGGAGAAGCTGTGCCGGGAGTCCAGCCAGCCGGTCCGGGTGCGGAATCGTCCGCCCGCGCGGTGCAGGGTGACGCGCGGGCCGTGCTCTGCGGTGCTCATCGTCGTGTCATGCTGCCCGACGTGCGCCACCCTCCGATCGCGAGCGCGACGTTGCGCCGCCTGGAACTGGCCTCGGCGCCGCTCGCGGCGGCCTGTCTGGCCGAGATGGAGCGCACCCGTCCCTGGTTCGCCGAGCTGCCCGCCGACCAGCGGGCCGGGGTCGCGCTGGTCACCCAGACCGGCGTCGCGAACTTCGTGTCCTGGCTGCGCGAGCCGGACCGCACCACCCCGCTCACCGCCGAGGCGTTCCGGATCGCGCCGCGCGACCTGGCCCGGCGGATCAGCCTGCGGCAGACCGTGGAGCTGGTGCGGATCGCCGCCGACGTGTTCGAGGAGCACCTGCCCCCGCTCGCCGGGGACGCCACCGAGCAGCACGAGCTGACCGAGGCGGTGCTGCGCTTCGGCCGGGAGATCGCGTTCGCCGCGGCGACCGTCTACGCCGGCGCCGCCGAGTCCCGCGGCGCCTGGGACGCCCGGCTGGAGGCGCTGGTCGTCGACGCGGTGCTGCGCGGCGACGACGACGGCGCGCTCGTCTCCCGGGCCGCCGCCCTCGGCTGGAACCCGGCGGCGCCGGTGCACTGCCTGGTCGGCCGGGTGCCCGGCAGCGGATCGGAGTCCCCGCAGCTGATCGTGGAGCTGCGCAAGCTCGCCGCGCGGCTGCACCACGACGTCCTCGTCGGCGTCCAGGGCCGCAGGCTGGTCGTGCTGCTGCATCCCACCGGCCGGGTCGCGGCCGGCACGACCGCGCCGGTGCTCGGCGAGATCGCCGCCCGCTTCGGACCGGGGCCGGTCGTCGCGGGCGAGCCGAGCGCCGATCTCGCCGGGGCCGGCGCGTCGGTCGCCGAGGCGATCGCCGGGCTGGCCGCCGCGCCCGGCTACCCGGACGCGCCGCGGCCGGTCGCGACCCGCGACCTGCTCCCCGAGCGCGCGCTGTGCGGCGACCCGACGGCCCGGCGGCGGCTCGCCGAGGAGGTCCTCGCCCCGCTGCACGACGCGGGCGGCGAGCTGCTGCGCACGCTCGCCGCGTACCTGGAGGGCGGCGCGAGCCTGGAGGGCTGCGCGCGGGCGCTCTACGTGCACCCGAACACCGTGCGCTACCGGCTGCGCCGGATCGCCGAGCTGGTCGGCCTGTCCCCGACCGATCCGCGCCAGGCGTTCGTGCTGCGCACCGCGCTCGTGGCGGACCGCACCGGCGGAGTCCGGGAGAGCGGGTCCGGCGCCGAACCGCTGACCCCGCTCGACGACGCCCGGCCGACCGGGATCGGCTCGGGCGCAACAGCCGAGGTGATGTCGTGAACCCTACAAACAGATACCCGTGCGGGAGGGTAACGAGGGCTCGGTCACACTCCCGTATTGGAGGATTCCTCCAACTACGGTGGGCCGAAGTTCGTCGTAACCGATATCCCGCCGCCGACCCCGTGAGGTGTGTGATGTCCCGGTGATCGCCCTGCTCGCGCCCGGCCAGGGGGCCCAGACCCCCGGCATGCTCGCTCCGTGGCTGGCGGACCCCGCCGCCGAGAAGCTCGTCGCCGGCTGGTCCGACGCGGTCGGTCTCGATCTCGTCCGGCTGGGCACCACCGCGGACGCGGCGGAGATCACCGACACCGCGGTCACCCAGCCGCTGATCGTCAGCCTCGGCCTGCTGGCGGCCCGCCGGCTGCGCGAGACGGTGGAGCTGCCCGCGGACACGGTCGTCGCGGGCCACTCGATCGGCGAGCTCACCGCCGCGGCGATCGCCGGGGTGCTCGACGACGACGCCGCGGTCGCACTGGCCGGGGTGCGTGGCCGGGAGATGGCGGCCGCCTGCGCGGTCGCCCCGACCTCGATGGCCGCCGTGCTCGGCGGCGACCCGGACGTGGTGCTGGCCCGGCTCGCCGAGCTCGGCCTGGACCCGGCCAACCGCAACGGCGCGGGCCAGATCGTCGCGGCCGGTGCGAAGGAGGCGGTCACCGAGCTGGTCGCCGGGCCGCCGGAGGGCGCCCGGGTCAAGGAGCTCCCGGTCGCCGGGGCCTTCCACACCGCGCACATGGAGCCCGCCCGGGCCGCGCTGGCCGAGCACGCGTCGTCGGTGACGGTCGCCGATCCCGGACTGACCCTGCTGTCCAACGCCGACGGCGGTGTCGTCGGCTCCGGCACCGAGGCCCTCGAACGGCTGGTCGCCCAGGTGACCCGCCCGGTCCGCTGGGACTCCTGCATGCAGACCCTGGCCGAGCGGTCGGTCGGCGCGACCCTCGAGCTGCCCCCGGGCGCGACGCTGACCGGGTTGGTCAAGCGGGCGGTCAAGGGCACCCCGACGCTCGCCCTGAAGACGCCCGAGCAGCTCGACGCCGCCGCACAACTCATCGAGGAGCACCGGAAGTGACCCGGATCCGCCTGGCCGAGCCGACCGTCGGGGCGCGCGTACTGGGCCTGGGCAGCGCCCAGCCCGAACACGTCGTCACCAACGACGACCTGGCCCGCCGGGTCGAGACCGACGACGCCTGGATCCGCTCGCGGGTCGGCATCGCCGAACGCCGGATCGCCGACGACGCGACCTCGCTGCCGGACCTGGCCGTCGACGCCGGGCTGGCCGCGCTCAAGGACGCCGGGCTCGACGCGGCCGGGCCGGGCGCGGTGATCGTCGCCACCTGCACGATGCCCAACCCGATCCCGAACGCCGCCGCCCAGGTCGCCACCCGGCTCGGCGCGAACGGGGTCCCCGCGTTCGACCTGAACGCGGCCTGCGCCGGCTTCTCCTACGCGCTCGGTGTCGCCGCGGACATGGTCCGCGGCGGCAGCGTGCCGAACGTGCTGGTGATCGGCGCAGAGAAGCTCTCCGACTGGATGGACTGGGACGACCGCTCGACCAGCATCATCTTCGCCGACGGCGCGGGTGCCGCGCTGGTCGGACCGGCGACCGCGCAGGACGGCGTCGGGATCGGGCCGGTCGCCTGGGGCAGCTCCGGGGAGCAGGCGTCGGCGATCCGGATCCTCGGCGAGTCGACGAACAAGCTGCACCAGGAGGGCCAGGCGGTGTTCCGCTGGGCCACCACCGCGGTGGCGCCGGTCGCGCTGGACGCGATCGAGCGGGCCGGGCTGGCCCCCGCCGACATCGACGTGCTGATCCCGCACCAGGCCAACCTGCGGATCGTCGAGGCGATCGCCCGCAAGCTGCGCTCCAAGGGCGCCCGGGACGATCTCGTCGTCGCCGACGACATCGTGCACTCCGGCAACACCTCGTCCGCGTCCATCCCGCTGGCGCTGGACCACATGCGCAGTGCCGGCCGGGTACGGTCCGGCGACGTACTGCTGCTCGTAGGCTTCGGCGCAGGACTGTCCTACGCCGGACAGGTCGTCGTCTGTCCGTGAGACGGTCGGCCCTGGCACACCGCACCACCCCGTACGACCGACCCCCACCCATCGGAGGAGAACCGAACGTGGCTGACAACGCTGAGATCCTGTCCGGGCTTGCCGAGATCGTCGAGGAGGTCGCCGGCATCGACACCGCCGAGGTGACCCCCGAGAAGTCGTTCGTCGACGACCTGGACATCGACTCGCTGTCCATGGTGGAGATCGCCGTGCAGGCCGAGGACAAGTTCGGCGCGAAGATCCCGGACGACCAGCTGGCCGAGCTGAAGACCGTCGGCGACGCCGTCGACTTCATCGCCAAGCACCAGTGAGCCGAACCGGCGAGCGCTGTCGTCTCGTCGGGGAAAAGGAGACGTCATGACCGACGGAGTGGTCGTCACCGGTTTCGGGGCCACCACCCCGCTCGGCGGGGACGCCGCCTCCACCTGGGAGGCACTGCTCGCCGGGAAGTCCGGCGTGAGCACCGTCGAGGCGGAGTGGACCGAACGCTTCGACCTCCCGGTGCAGATCGCGGCTCAGCTCGCGGTCGAGCCCACCGAGGTCATCCCGCGGGTGCAGGCCCGCCGGATGGACCGGTGCGAGCAGGTCGCGATGGTCGCCGCCAAGGAGGCCTGGGCGCACTCCGGTCTCGGCGCGGTCCCCGGCGAGGACGGCGCGTCCGTCGAGGCCGAGCGGCTCGCCGTCGTGATCGGGGCCGGCATCGGCGGGGCGCCGACCCTGCTCGCGCAGGACGACCTGCTCGAGGAGCACGGCCTGCGCAAGGTCTCGCCGCTGACGGTGCCGATGCTGATGCCCAACGGGCCGGCCGCGATGGTCAGCCTGGAGTACAAGGCCAAGGGCGGGGTGCACTCCCCCGCGTCGGCGTGCGCGACCGGCGCCGAGGCGCTCGCCTGGGCCTACCGGCTGCTGCAGGCCGGCGAGGTCGACGTGGTGCTGGCCGGCGGCGCCGAGTCCTGCATCGTGCCGATCACCGTGGCCGGGTTCGTGCAGGCCAGGACCCTGTCCACCCGCAACGACGACCCGGAGCGTGCCTCCCGGCCGTTCGACACCGGGCGCGACGGGTTCGTCCTCGGCGAGGGCGCCGGCGTGCTGGTGCTCGAGCGGGAGGAGTTCGCGCGGGCCCGCGGGGCGACCGTGCACGGCAGGCTCGCCGGGATCGGGATGACCTCGGACGCCTACCACATCACCGGTCCCGACCCGGAGGGCGAGGGCCAGGTCCGCGCCATGCGGAAGGCCGTCGCGAGCGCCGGGCTGGAGGTCTCCGACGTCACCCACGTCAACTGCCACGCCACCTCCACGGTGGTCGGCGACGTCGGCGAGTCGGTGGCCGTGCGCAAGGCGCTCGGCGACCACCCGGTGCTCACCGCGCCCAAGTCGGCGCTCGGGCACCTGGTCGGCGGGGCCGGTGCGGTGGAGGGGATCGTCGCGCTGCTGTCGGTGCGCGACGACGTCATCCCGGCCACCCTGAACCTCGAGGACAAGGACCCGAAGGTCGAGCTCGACGTGGTCGCCGGGGAGCCCCGGAAGGTCACCGTCGACGCGGCCCTGAACAACTCGTTCGGGTTCGGCGGGCACAACGCCTCGCTGCTGTTCACGAAGGTCTGACCCGCGGTCACGTCCACGGCGGCGGTCCCGGACCCCGGGACCGCCGCCGTCGTCGTTGCGGGCGCGCTCAGCAGGGGGCGCCGAGCACGCCGCCCGCGTCACCGACCAGCATCCGCGGCGGCGACCCGGCCATCGGGTACGCGGCCTGCCAGCAGATCCGGCCGACCTGCAGCCCCGGCGGCCCGTCGGACGGGTCCTGGACGCTGACGAAGCGCACCAGCGCGACCACCCCGCCGCCCGGCGCCGGATCGATCCGGTCCACCCGGATGGTGCCGTCGATCGTTGAGCCGACGCCGTCCAGCCACACCTCGCGCGGCTGCTGCTCGGCGCGTTCCGGGCTGACCACCCGCGCCCACGTCTCGTGATCGCGGCCGTTGACCGCGTCGAAGTAGAGCTGGACCCGTTCGAGCACCAGCCGGGCCGCCGGATGGCCCGCCGCGCCGGCGCTGATCGTCACGGTCCCGTCGCCGGCGCCGTCCTGCGGGAGGCGTGGCGGAGCCGCCCCGGGGGCGACGCCGCGCGGCGCGGCACCGGCCGCGGTCCACGCCGTCCCACCGATCGCGACCAGCGCGACCACCATCCCGGCGGCGACCGCCGCCGCCCGGGCGCTCATCCCTGCCTCCTGCACACATCGGACAGTGTGCCGGGGCCGGGTGCGGTCAGCCGACCCGGTGGTTCAGCCAGGTGACCGCGGCGCCGTCGCCGGCGAAGCGGAAGGACTCGAGCTCGTCGTCCCAGGCCGTGCCGAGCAGCTGGTCCAGCCGCCGGGACAGGCCCGGGCCCCCGTTCTCCGCCATCACCGCCCGGAGCTGGTCCTCGGGCAGCACGACGTCGCCGTTCGCGCTGGTGCGCCCGTGCCACATGCCCAGGCCCGGCACGTGCATGAACCGCTCGCCGTCCATGCCCGGGCTCGGTTCCTCGGTCACCTCGAACCGCAGCATCGACCAGGCCCGCAACGCGCTCGCGAGCGCGGACCCGCTCCCGGCGGGACCGCTCCACGAGCACTCGGCCCGCATCTGCCCGGACGCGACCGGCTGCGCGGACCACTCGAGGGAGACCCGCGTTCCGAGAACGCCCGAGAGCGCCCACTCGACGTGCGGACAGACCGCAGTCGGCGACGAGTGGACGAACACCACTCCGCGTGTGCTCACTGCCAACCTCCGCTGTCGTCGACGAGGATCGTCTTCCCCTACGTCCTCGGGACTCTGCGGTGTGTGGCGCGGCGACCGTGCGCTGGTGTCGTGTGCTGGTTCGTGTGCTGCGTGGGGCTCGGGGAGACCTCCGTTGCGGGTGGGGAATCCGGTGGTGTCACTGTGCCGTATTCCGGCTCCGGCGGCCACCCCGACACGTCCACCGAGTGAACGACCACCGGCGTGTCGCGGCCCGCCGCGCGGATCAGGCGGTGTAGGTGGCGAGCGGCGTGCCGGTCCCCGGGTCGTCGGTCTCGGTCCGGGTGAGCTCGCCCAGATCGGCGAGCACGTCGAGGTGCGCCACCGTCTCCAGCACGGCCAGCATCCGGTTGAACAGGTTCATCTCGTCGAACCGGTGCTCGCGGCGGGTCCAGCGCAGCACCCGGGCCACCTCCCAGGCGGTCGGGTTGCCGGCGGCGACCGCGTCCCGGCACTGCGCGAGCCGGACGTCGTGGTGCGCCAGCAGCTCCTCGACGCGGGCGTGCACCCGGCCGCCGACCGGCCCGTGCGCGGGCAGCAGATCAGCGTCCGGCCGGGCCCGGACAAGCCGCAGCGAGTCCAGGAACTGGCCGAGCGGGCTCGCCACCGGCGCCGGCTGCAGCCCGATCGACGGGGTGATCCGGGGCAGCACGTGGTCACCGGCGAACAGCAGCTCGTGCGCGTCGTCGGCGAACACCAGGTGGCCGCGGGTGTGCCCGGGGGTCTCGACGGCGGTGAGCGACCGGACGTCCGCCTGCTCCCCGAGCGTGATCACCGCCCGGTCGGCGATCCACTCGTCCGGCGCCTGCCACTCCTCCGGCTCCGGCCGCGGCCACGGGCCGCTGCGGCCGATCTCCTCGACCAGCGCCGCCGCGCCGCAGCGCAGCAGCCGGGTCCGGTCGGGTTCCCGGGCCGGGCGGGCCGGATCGGCGACGACGTCCAGGTTCGGCTTCTCCCCGGCACCGAGCAGCACCCGGGTGCCGTACTCGCGGCGCAGCACCGACGCCAGCGTGTAGTGGTCGCGATGGGCGTGGGTGATGAGGAACCGGCGGACGTCGCCCAGTCCGGAGCCGAGCGCGGCGAGCGACTTCTCCAGCAGGTCCCGGGCCTCGTCGATGGCCCATCCGGAGTCGACCATGGTCCAGCCGCCGGCGTCGGCGACCGCGTAGACGTTCACCGCCCGCAGGCCGTCGTTGGGCAGCGGCAGCGGGATCCGGTAGACGCCCGGGGCGCTGCGGAACACCCCCGCCGCCGTCCAGTCGCCGCTCGGATCGTCGTCGGTCACGGTCGGGAGGCTCACCCACAGCACGATAGATCGTGTGCAGTGCTATCGGGCTCGCCGGGCTCGCCGGGCTCGCCGGGCCGCCGGGCCGCCGGGTCCGGCGGGCTACCGGGTGAAGGCGTCCCGGCCGGTCGACGGCGTCGCGAACATCGACCCGCCGTAGAGCTCCCGGAAGGTGGCGAGCACGTCGTCCAGCGGGAGATCGTGGAAGGTGCCGCGGTCGTGCTCGTAGCTCATGTAGCGCGCACCGGAGCCGTCGAACTCGTGCATCAGCGCGTCCGCCGTCCCGTCGAACGCGATCGGCTCGACGCCGAACCGGGCGCACAGCTCGGCGTTGAACGCGGGCGTCGCCTTGACCCACCGGCCGTCCAGCCACAGCGCGCTGTAGCCGTGCCAGGCGAACAGGTCGGCGCCGCCCATCCGGGCCCGCAGTCGCGGGGTGTTGAGATGGTTGCGGACATCGGCGAACCCGAGCCGGGCCGGGATCCCGGCCGCGCGGGCGGCGGCGGTGAGCAGTACCGCCTTCGGCACGCACCAGGCCGCCGTCCGCTCGGCGACCCGGCTCGCCCGGTAGTCGGCGGGATCGGTGACCACCCCGAACGGGTCGTACCAGATGCCGTCGCGGACGGCGTCGAACAGCTCCACCGCCCGCTCGACGGGATCGCCGCGGCCCACCGTGACCCGCTCGGCGAACGCGCGCACGGCGGGCGCGTCGGAGTCGGTGAACCAGCCTGGCTCCAGGTCGGACCCGGTCGGTACGGACATGTCGCCCTCCTTCGACGTGACCCCGTCTCGCACGCCCGAGGATCACCATACGTGCACCTTTGGTGACACAGCGCCGATATCGCTCGCCGAGTACACCCGAGGGTGGGACATGCTCGCACCCGGAGGAAGCCGGAATCCGCGCTACCGTCCCTGCGTTCGGTGATCACGATGGTCGGGGCCCTGTGCGGTGCCCGATCCGGGGAGGGGCGCAACGATGGGGGCAGGGATCCCGGAGCAACGGTCCGGGCAGGATGCGCCGTTCCTCACCGTGGCCGAGGTGGCCGAGCGGATGCGGGTGTCGCGGATGACGGTGTACCGGCTGGTGCACTCGGGGGAGCTGCCGGCGGTCCGGTTCGGCCGCTCGTTCCGGGTGCCACCGGAGTCGGTCGAGTCGTTGATCGAGTCCGCCCGCTACACGGGGAGCTGAGGCGGGCCCGATGGTGCCGACCGACGCCGCGAGCGCACGGCGGGTGGCCGGTACCTACGACACGGCGGAGGCGGGCGCCGAGCGCGCCCGGACGCTCGCGCTGCTGGCCGCGCGGCCCGGCGAGCGGGTGCTGGTGATCGGGAGCGGCCCCGGGCAGCTCCTCGCCGAGCTGGCCGACGCGGTCGGGCCCGGTGTGCACGGGATCGACCCGGATCCGGTGATGGTCACCCTGGCCCGGCGCCGCTGCCGCACCCGTGCGGTCGTCGAGCAGCGGGCGCTCGGCGGGCCCGGCTCGCTGCCGGACGGACCGTTCGACGCCGTCGCCTGCCTGCAGGTGCTGGAGTTCCTGCCCGATCCCGGTCCGGCCCCGGCCGAGCTGCACCGGGTGCTGCGCCCGGGCGGGCGGCTGCTCGTGCTCGACACCGACTGGACGTCGCTGCACTGGCCCGGCCCCGGGCAGGACCGGCACCGCCGGATCCGGGACGCGTGGTGCACCACGGTGCCGCGGCCGCGGTTGCCGCACGAGCTGGGGCCGATGCTGCGCGCCGCCGGGTTCACCGGCGAGTGGTCCGAGCGGGCGCCGATGCGCGGACCCGCGTCACACGGCTACGGGCTCGCGCTGCGCGAGATGGTGGCCGCCGCGGCGCCCGGCCGGTGCGGGCTGAACCGGGCCGAGGTGGACGCCTGGGTGTCCGGCGTCGCGGCCTGCGGGGACGAGCCGTTCTCGGTGGACCGGTGGTTCCTCGGCGCGACCAGGCGGTGAACCGGGCACCGGGCCGGGGTGCGTCAGCCGAAGCCGTGGCTGCGGATCGCGGCCGGGCCGCCGTCGCGCAGCGCCTCCAGGACGGCCCGCTCGTGCGGCACCGTCGCCGCCGGGAGCGCGGTCAGCAGGAACCAGTCCAGCCCGGCCGTCTTGCCGGCCTCGGCCCCCCGCGGTTCGCCCGTCCAGCGGCGGCAGGTGAAGAAGAAGTCGACCCGCTCGTCGATCGGCCTGCCGTTGCCGTGGGTGCGGTGGACCGCGGTCAGCGGGACCAGATCGTCCCGGGCGATCGTCAGGCCGAGCTCCTCGCGGGCCTCGCGGACAGCGGCGGCCGGCGGGTCCTCCCCCTGCTCGACGTGCCCGGCCGCGGCGGCCGCCCAGTGGCCGTCCATGTAGCCGGTGTTCGCGCGCAGCTGCAGCAGCACCTCGGTGCGCTCGCCGGTGCCGCGCAGCAGCAGCACGTAGGACGCGGGGACCACCTGGTAACGATCGGTCACCACCCGACCCTAGGCCGTGCCGGGGCGCGGACGGTCGCCCGGTGCGGTGTTCCCGGTGCACACCCGGTGCGCGATCCGTCGGTGCAACACCGGGGTAACGCGGCGGCACTACCGTCGCCGGATGGCGGTCCACACCTCCCGGCGGGTCCGGGTCGACGACCGGCTGGGCGTCGTGCCGCCGCGGGGCTCGGAACTGCGGTTCCGGACCGTGCACGGCTACCGGCGGGCGTTCCGGGTCGCCGGGTCCGGCCCGGCGGTGGTGCTGGTGCACGGCATCGGTGACAGCTCCGCGACCTGGGAGGCCGTGCTGCCCGCGCTCGCGCGCAAGCACCTGGTGATCGCGCCCGACCTGCTCGGGCACGGCAACTCGGAGAAGCCGCGGGCCGACTACTCGGTGGCCGCCTACGCCAACGGCATCCGCGACCTGCTCGGCGTGCTGGGCGTGCAGCGGGCCACCCTGGTCGGGCACTCGCTGGGTGGCGGCGTCGCCATGCAGTTCGCCTACCAGTTCCCGGAGCGGACCGAACGGCTCGTGCTCGTCGGCACCGGCGGGGCCGGTCCGGACGTGACGCCGCTGCTGCGCGCGGTGAGCATGCCCGGCGCGCAGGCCCTGCTCGCCGCGCTGCAGCTGCCGCCGCTGCGCTGGCAGGCCGGCCTGGTGATCGACGCGCTGCGGCTGCTCGGCACCGATCTCGGCCGCGACGCCGACGACCTGATCCGGGTGATCGACGCGCTGCCCGACGCCACCGCCCGGGCGGCGTTCATCCGGACCCTGCGCGCCGTCGTCGACTGGCGCGGCCAGGTCGTGACGATGCTCGACCGCTGCTACCTCACCCGCGGGATGCCGACGCTGCTCGTGTGGGGCGAGCGGGACGCGGTGGTACCCGTCGAGCACGCCTACACCGCGCACCGGGCGATGCCGGGGAGCCGGTTGGAGATCTTCGGCGACACCGGGCACTTCCCGTTCCACTCCGATCCGGCCCGCTTCGTCGGCCTGCTGGAGGAGTTCCTCTCCTCGACCGAACCGGCCCGCTGGAGTGCCGAGCAGTGGCGCCAGCTGCTGCGCTGCCCGCCCGCCGCGACCGGGACCCGGCCGGGGCCGGTCTCGGCGACCTGACCGGCGCGCTCACCCGAGCACGCCGAGCCACTGCGCGGCACAGTCCGGGCAGACGCCGGTCGTCGGGTCGGTGCGGTGCACCTGGCGCAGGCAGACCACGCAGTGCGCGAGCCGGCGGCGGGCCCGGCGGACCAGCCCGTCCCGGATCTCGCGGACCAGCAGCATCGCCTCGCTCTCCGGGTCGGCGCAGTCCTCGATCGCCGCGATCTCCTGCACGTCGGCCGGCTCGAGCGCACCGGTGGGCGGTCCCGGTTCGGGACGGGCGAGCAGCGGCGGTCCGTGCGGCGCGATGCCGAGCATCAGCTGCGCGGGCTCCCCCGCCAGGAACCACTCGACGGGCTCCGGCCCGGCCCCGGGCGGGGTCAGGCCCGCGGTGCGCAGGTCGGTGTCGGTCCAGCCGCCGGCGCGCAGCTCGGCGGGGCTGAGCCCGAAGTGCCGCAGGCCCTCCGCCGGGAGGCCCAGCTCCCCCAGCTCGGACGGGGACGGGACGCCGACGTACATCCGGCCGCGGCCGTCCGTTCCCGGACCGGCCCCGGGACCCGGACCGGTGCCCTGTGCCGGACCGGCGGCCGGACGGGAGTCGCCGCCGGCGTCGGTTCCGGGGGCGGCGGGGCCACGGCCCGGATCGGGGACGGGTACTCCGGTCCCACCATCGGCCGGGCCGCCGCCAGCCCCACCATCGGCCGGGCCGCCGCCGGTCGCGCGGCGCCAGGGGGCGCCGAGGACCAGGGCGAGGATCCTCGGGTCGGTCCGCAGTCGCTCGGCGATCTCCACCGTCCGGTCGGTCAGGTCGGGCACGGCCACCCCCTCCTCACTCGCTCACGTCCGTTCCGGCGACCGGGCTTGCCGGCACCGGGTTCACCGGCGACCGGGCTCACCGGCACCGGGCTCACGGCACCGGGCTCACGGCACCGGGCTCACCGGCACCGCGGGGCCCCCGGGAACGGCAGCCGGGGCCGAGACCGGCGGCCGGGGCCGATGAACGGCCGGGCGCCGGCGGACGTCACCGATGGCGCCGCCCGGACCGGGACGCACCGCGGGGCGGCACCGGAGTCCGGTACCGCCCCGCGGGTGGAACGTCAGCTGCAACCGCTGGTGGAGCCGCAGCCCTCGCAGAGGTAGCAGGATCCGGCGGGCCGCATCTTCGTCCCGCAGGTCATGCACAGCGGGGCGTCGGCGGCCTTGCCCAGCCGCAGCTCGAGCAGCTCGGTCGAGCTGCCGACCTCGACCGGGGCCGGTTCGACGGCCGGGTCCTTCTTCTCGGTGGTGGTGGGCACCGACGAGCGGAACTCGTCGAGGTCCAGGTTCTCCCCCGAGCCGTACTCGTTCTCGACCTGGGCCGACCGCTCGTCCGAGGAGAAGATGCCCAGCTGGGCCCGCTTCTCGTAGGGCAGGTGGTCCAGCGCGAGCCGGCGGAACAGGTAGTCCAGCACCGAGGTGGCGATCCGGACGTCCGGGTCGTCGGTCATGCCGGCCGGCTCGAAGCGCAGGTTGGAGAACTTCGAGACGTAGAACTCCAGCGGGATGCCGTACTGCAGGCCGACCGAGATCGACATGGAGAACGCGTCCATCACGCCGGCCAGGGTGGAGCCCTGCTTGCCGAGCTTGACGAAGATCTCGCCGAGCCCGTCGTCGGGGTAGCTGCCCGCGGTGAGGTAGCCCTCGGCGCCGCCGACGGTGAACGACACCGTCTCGCTCGGGCGCTTCTTGGGGAGCCGCTTGCGGATCGGCCGCTGCTCGACGACGACCGTCGGCGCCGACTCGGCCTCCGCGGACTTCTCGCCCGAGCTGCCCTTGCCCGCCGACAGCGGCTGCCCGACCTTGCAGTTGTCCCGGTAGATGGCGAGGGCCTTGAGGCCGAGCCGCCAGCCCTCGAGGTAGATCCGCTCGACGTCCTCCACGGTGGCCCGCTCGGGCATGTTCACCGTCTTGGAGATCGCGCCGGACAGGAACGGCTGCGCGGCCGCCATCATCCGGACGTGCCCCATCGGGGCGATCGACCGCTCCCCCATGGCGCAGTCGAACACCTCGTAGTGCTCGGGCTTCATGCCCGGGGCGTCGATGACGTGGCCGTGCTCGGCGACGTACTCGACGATGGCCTCGGCTTGCTCGGCCTGGTAGCCGAGGTTGTCCAGGGCCCGGCGCACGGTCTGGTTGACGATCTGCATGGAGCCGCCGCCGACCAGCTTCTTGAACTTGACCAGCGCCAGGTCCGGCTCGATGCCGGTCGTGTCGCAGTCCATCATCAGGCCGATCGTGCCGGTCGGGGCCAGCACGGACGCCTGCGCGTTGCGCCAGCCGTTCGCCTCGCCGATCTCCTGGCACTTCTTCCAGGTCTGCGACGCGAGCTGCTGGACCGGGGTGGACGCCGGGAAGCTGCGGATCCCGTCGTTCGCCGCGGCGTGCTTGCGGATCACCCGCTGGTGGGCCTCGGCGTTGCGGGCGTAGCCCTCGTAGGGACCGACGACCCCGGCGAGCTCGGCGGAGCGCTTGTAGGCGGCGCCGGTCATCAGCGAGGTGATCGCCCCGGCGAGTGCCCGGCCGCCCTCGGAGTCGTAGGCGTGCCCGGTCGCCATGAGCAGCGCGCCCAGGTTCGCGTAGCCGATGCCGAGCTGCCGGAAGCGCCGCGTGGTGTCGGCGATCGGGTCGGTCGGGAAGTCCGCGAAGCAGATGGAGATGTCCATCGCGGTGATGATCAGCTCGACGGCCTTGGCGAAGGTCTCGGCGTCGAACCGGTCGTCGGCGTCGAGGAACTTGAGCAGGTTCAGCGACGCGAGGTTGCAGCTGGAGTTGTCCAGGTGCATGTACTCCGAGCACGGGTTCGACGCGGTGATCCGCCCCGACTCCGGCGTGGTGTGCCAGTCGTTGATCGTGCCGTCGTACTGGATGCCGGGGTCGGCGCAGTTCCAGGCGGCCTCGGCGATGCCGCGGAAGAGCTTCCGCGCGTCGGTGCGGTCGATGATCTCGCCGGTCATCCGGGCGCGGAGGCCGAAGTCGGTGCCCTCCTCGACCGCGCGCATGAACTCGTCGGTCACCCGGACCGAGTTGTTCGCGTTCTGGTACTGCACCGACGTGATGTCGGAGCCGCCCAGGTCCATGTCGAACCCGGCGTCGCGCAGCACCCGGACCTTGGCCTCCTCCTTGGCCTTGGTCTCGACGAACTCCTCGATGTCGGGGTGGTCGACGTCGAGCACGACCATCTTCGCCGCCCGGCGGGTCGCGCCGCCCGACTTGATGGTGCCGGCGGAGGCGTCCGCGCCGCGCATGAAGGAGACCGGGCCGGACGCGGTGCCGCCGGAGGACAGCAGCTCACGCGAGGAGCGGATCCGGGACAGGTTGAGGCCGGCGCCGGAGCCGCCCTTGAAGATCAGGCCCTCCTCCCGGTACCAGTTCAGGATCGACTCCATGGTGTCGTCGACCGAGAGGATGAAGCAGGCGCTGACCTGCTGCGGGCTGGCGGTGCCCACGTTGAACCAGACCGGCGAGTTGAAGCTGAACACCTGGTGCAGCAGCATCCAGGTCAGCTCGTGGTCGAAGATCTCGGCGTCGGCCTCGGTGGCGAAGTAGCCGTGCTCGACGCCGGCCCGCCGGTAGGTGCCGACCACCCGGTCGATGAGCTGGCGCAGGCTCGACTCGCGGGTCTCGCTGCCGACGGCGCCACGGAAGTACTTGCTGGTGACGATGTTGGTGGCGTTCACCGACCAGGCCCGCGGGAACTCGACGCCGCGCTGCTCGAAGTTCACCGTGCCGTCCCGCCAGTTCGTCATGACGACGTCCCGGCGCTCCCACTCGACCTGCTCGTACGGGTGCACACCCTCGGTCGTGAAGACCCGCTGCACGGGCAGCCCGGCGCGCTGCCTGGCGCCCGCCTTCCCGCGGCCGCGCGCCTTCGCGGGCGCGTCGCCGTTCTGGGCCGTGTTCTGGGTCGTGCTCCCGGTCCCTGTCGCCGGGCCCCCGACGGTCTCGGTCATGAACTGCCTCCGCATCCGACGTTCCTCTCCCGCGCGCTGGGGTGCGCGGGCACCCGAGGCGGTGCTGGGACACCGCCCCCGTTCCCGGTCCGGCCGATCAGTGCCGGTCCGCCGCCGGTGGCTGCGCCCCCTGCGCGCCCGCACCGGTACCGCCGGATCGGCGTCAGCCGTCCCGGTTGCCGGCCCCGTCGTCGGCTGCTTCCCCGGCAGCCGCCGAACGGAGGTCGGCGATCTCCTTCTCGAAGTCCTCGATGGAGGAGAAGGATCGGTAGACGCTCGCGAACCGCAGGTACGCGACCTCGTCGAGCTCGCGCAGCGGTCCGAGGATCGCCAGCCCCACCTCGTGGCTGGGAATCTCGGCCGCACCGCGGGCCCGCACCGTCTCCTCGACCCGGTGGGCGAGCTGCTGCAGGTCGTCCTCGTCGACCGGCCGGCCCTGACACGCCCGTCGAACCCCGCCGACAACTTTCTGCCGGCTGAAGGGCTCGCTCACCCCGCTGCGCTTGACGACGGCGAGCACGGTCTCCTCGACCGTGGTGAACCGGCGACCGCAGGCGGTGCAGGACCGGCGGCGGCGGGTGCAGGTCCCGTCGTCGGCGGTCCGGGAGTCGATCACCCGCGAATCCGGGTGGCGGCAGAACGGGCAACGCACGTCGGCACTCCCCTTCTCCCGTGACCCGGCGGGAATTCTCCGCCCCGCACCGCGATGTACCGCGGTGACGGCTCCCCCAACCAGTGGGAGAACGACACCAATGTAACCCCTACATATTGGGGTGCGCCATCCCCGGGTCCGATATGGCGCCGAGCTTCGCCCGATCGAGAACGAGGGTCGCACACGGCCCCCGCGCGGCCGCCGGAGCACACGGATCATGAACCTGCACATCCGCCCTGATCAGTGCGCGTGACGCGATCCCGGGGTCCGTCCGGCGCCCCGGGCGGACCGCGACGGACGGTGTCGCGGGTCGGGGACACGCCATCCCGACGCGCCGGGCGGCAAGGCTCCTGTCACGCGCGGCGACCGTGCCCGATGTGGTCTCCCGGTCGGGCGGGCGACGCCCGGCACGGCTGCCGGTCGGTCGGATCGCATGCGGCGCGGATCCCGCTCGGCCCCGCAGCGCACGGCACGGCCGCCGACCGGTCGCATCGCATACGCCGCGGACCCCGCTCGGCCCGGCGGGTTCCCGGCGCGCCCGGCGTCACGGAGCGGCCGGAGCCGTCGCCGCCGGCCCGGGTGCCGGGGCGACCTCGGCGTTCCATCCGGCCGCCGCATCCCCGAGCAGCCCCAGGACCACGACCACCGTGGCCGAGCAGACCACCGTGGCGACCCCGGCCAGCAGTCGCTCACCCCGTGAGCGACGTCGCACCACCGGACGGTGCCGCCGGGCAGGGGCCACGCAGTGGCGCCCCGGTGGGCGCACCGCGCGGACCCGCGCAGTCGCGTGCCCGGCCGGAGCCGCCCCGGGATTCCGGGTGAAGGCCACGCCAGATCCGGCGACCCGGGACGCCGTGGACGCAGCAGGGAACGCCACGCTCGACGCCACGGCCGGGGCCGCGGCGGACGCCGCTCCCGGGCCGGCGGGCGATGTACGTGGACCGGAGGCCCGCTCGGGGGCACCGGAGGCCCGCTCGGGCACCTCGGATCCGGGGACGGGCATGTCCCACCGGGCGGCGGCCCGGGCCGCCGCGGATCCGCGGGCCGGACGCCGCGCCCCGGCACAGCGCACCGCGTGGGCGGCCCCGGCACGCACCCGCTCGCGCACCCCGGCAGCGCCGGACCACTGCGGCGCATTCGCGGCCGCCGCCCGGCCCGGCCGACCGGTCCGTGGCCGCGGTGCCACCTCACGCACGTCGAGCTCTCGCATGGCTCCTCCTGCTCCTCGAGGACCACCCGCCTGCTGCGGCGGAACGGTCACCGTCGACGCCGGCCACACCCGGCCACGCGTCCCGCCCATCCCGCCCGGCCCTTCCCCGGGGCCGGTCGAACGGGCGTGCGAGCTGTGTAGCACCGGGCACCGACAGGAATCGGATCGCCGCTGCTCAGCCCGCTCCGGCCGGGCTCAGTGGCCGGCCGGCAGCACGCTCTGGACGACCACCGACGGCGGTGTCGACACCGCCGCCACCACCGCTGCCGAGACCTCCGCGAGCAGACCCAGCCCGATCACCGTCGCCGCCGAGGCGAGCCCGATCCCCAGTCCCTGGACGGCCCGCCGCAGCACGCCACCGGGTGCCGCCACACCCCGCGCCCGGGCGACCGACCACCCCGCTCGCGCCGGCCACGCCAACCGCACCGGCCGCACCGACCACGCCGGCCGCACCGGCCGCGCCGACCGCGCCGACCGCGCCGACCGCGCCGGCTGCACCGGCCGCGCCCGTTGCGCCCGTTGCGCTGACCGCGTCGGCTGCATCGGCCGCCTCGACTGCTCAGTTCGCCCCGGGCTCGCCGGCGGCACGGATCGCGCCTGCCGCCCGACCTCCCACGGCCGGACCTCGGTCACCACACCCATGCCGCTCGCCTCCCTGCCCGCACGGGACGCCCGCCCCGGACACCCCGACGCTCGAATCGATGTTCGATCGAACGCCTGTGCGATGTTCTACCACCGGTGCCCGACGGAATCCACGACACGCGGGTGACGAACTTCGAACGCATGTTTGGCGGACCGGCCGAAGGCGGCTAGTGTCCGTGCCGGTACATCCTCGAGGAGGCGAATGCGATGGCAGCGGACGAGTCCGGAGGCGGTGCGTCCCCCGGGCGGGGTTCCGCCGACGTCCGGGAGTTCCCCGAGCCCCCGGCCGACACGCGCGGTCTGACCCCGCGGCAGCGGAAGGTCCTGGCGGTGATCCGGGACTGGGTCGACCGCTACGGCTACCCGCCGAGCGTGCGGGAGATCGGCGACGCGGTGGGGCTGACCTCCACGTCGTCGGTGCACCACCAGCTGCGGACCCTGGAGCGCAAGGGATTCCTGCGCCGGGACCCGAACCGGACCCGTGCGGTCGACGTGCGCAGCCCCGACCAGACCGCCGCGGGCGACGGGACCGACGCCGACACCGAGGCAGGGCGCTCGGAGCGGCCGGCACCCGCGTTCGTGCCGCTGCTCGGCGACATCGCCGCCGGTGGGCCGATCCTGGCCGAGCAGGCCGTGCAGGACGTGTTCCCGCTCCCCCGCGAGATCGTCGGCGAGGGCACCCTGTTCCTGCTGAACGTCAAGGGTGACTCCATGGTGGACGCGGCGATCACCGACGGGGACTGGGTCGTCGTCCGGCAGCAGCCGGTCGCGGAACAGGGCGAGGTGGTCGCGGCGATGATCGACGGCGAGGCGACCGTCAAGACGTTCCGGCGCCGGGACGGTCACATCTGGCTGATGCCGGCCAACGACGCCTACGAGCCGATCCCGGGTGACGAGGCGTCGATCCTGGGCCGGGTCGTCGCGGTGCTGCGCCGGCTCTGAGCCGACCCCCGGGCCGGGGCACGGTGCCGATCCCGAGCCGGGGCACGGTCACCGCCTGCGGCGGCCGTGCAGCGCCATCGCCCCGACCCCGGCGAGCAGCACCGCGACGACGACCGCCATCCCGGCCGCGGCGGGCAGCCACGGCGGGAAGGACCGGACGTCGGGTGCCTCCGCCGGCTGGGCCGCGACCGGTGCGGCCGGTGCCGTCGCGGCGGCAACCGCACCGGCGACCGACCGGATCGCGGCCGGTGACAGGCCCCGCGCCTCGGTGGCGGAGTGCAGCGTCCCGCGGCCGTCCAGAGCCACCGCCTCGCCCTGCGGCTCACCGGGCAGCGGCACCTGCAGCGGGGCCCCGCCCAGCGCCCCGACCAGGACGTCCCCGGTCACCGGGCCGTCGGGCAGCGGGAACAGCCAGGCGTCGGTGTAGGTGCGCAGGGCCGCGGCCCGCCCGCCGTCCGCCGCGACCGGTCCGACGGCGCCGCCGGTGATCGTCCGCGTGCCGACCGCGCCCAGCGGGCCGCCGATGGTCGCCGAGTACGGCAGGACGGCGTCGGCCACCCGTTCCAGCGCCACCGCCGAGTCCTCGGTGAGCGGCTCCGCGGGCCGGTACAGCCCGGCCGCCCCGGTGGTCTTGTCCACGATCAGCGGGGTCCCGTCGTCGGCGAGGAGCACCGCCTCGGCGTCCCGCGGACCGTCCGGGTAGACGAGGTCGTAGCTGCGGGGCGGTCCGTCGACCGGCAGCACGACCAGGCGCACCGACTCGCGGCGCGCCGTGTTGTCGCCGATGTCGGCGAGCCAGAGCCCGCCGTCCGGTGTGCGGCCGAGATCCTCGACGTCGGTGACCCGCACCGGGGCGTCCCGTTGCGCCGTCACCGTGCAACCCACCGGATCGAGGGTGAACACCTCGGCGGTGCCGCCGCCGTCGACGATCGCCTGATAGTGCTGCGGCGGCTCCCCCGGTGCGCCGTCGGTGACGAGCCCGGAGATCTCGGCCAGTCGCGGATCCTCGATCGTGCAGACCGGGCGCGGCTCGTCCACGGACGACGGGTCAGCGTCAGGCGGCGGGACGACCGGGCGCGCGGCCGGCGGCGGCGCCCCAGGCATTCCGGGCGCGCCGGCCGTCCCGACGGCAGGCGGCCCGGCGGCCGCCACTGCGCAGGCCGGCCCGAGTGTCACGAGGAGCAGACCCACGGCGGCCCACCGCAGCGTTCCCGGGGCGGCCCGCCGCAGCGTTCCCGGGGCGGCCCGCCGCAGCGTTCCCGGGGCGGCCCGCCGCAGCGTCCCCAGGGCGGCCCGCCGCCGTGTCACCCGGACGCGGCCGCCCGGCCCGCCCCTCGATCCGGCCCGGACCGCCCGGGTCAGCGCCCCGCCGCCGTCGCCGGCAGGTCGGGATCGGACCCGCTGTCGGTACCGGCCGGGCCGCCCGCCACCGCGAACGGCAGGACCGCGGTGCCCAGCTCCGGCCCGACCCTGGCCCGGACCCGGGTGCCCTCGGGGGTGTGCTCCTCGGCGAGGACCTCGCCCTCGTCGTGCAGGCGGGCGACCAGCGCGCCCTCGGTGTAGGGCAGTAGCAGGTCGACGTCGTACTCCGGGCGGGGCAGCAGGCCGGCGATCCGGTCCCGGAGCAGGTCGATGCCGTCGCCGCGATGCGCGGAGACGAACACCGCGTCGGGCTGGGCGTGCCGGAGCCGGGCGAGCGCCAGGTCGCCGGCGGCGTCGGTCTTGTTGACCACGAGCAGCTCGGTCGGCATGCTGCCGCCCTGCTCCTCGCCGATCTCGACCAGCACCTTCCGGACGGCGGCGATCTGGTCGCCGGGCAGCGGATCGGAGCCGTCGACCACGTGCACCAGCAGGTCCGCGTGGGCGGCCTCCTCCAGCGTCGACCGGAACGCCTCGATCAGCTGGTGCGGTAGGTGCCGGACGAAGCCGACGGTGTCGGTGAGGGTGTAGACCCGCCCGTCCGGCGTCTCGGTCCGGCGGGTGGTCGGGTCGAGGGTGGCGAACAGCGCGTCCTCGACCAGCACGCCGGCGTCGGTGAGCTGGTTGAGCAGGCTGGACTTGCCGGCGTTGGTGTAGCCGACGATCGCGACGGACGGGACCTCGTTGCGCCTGCGGTTGCCGCGCTGGGTCTCCCGGACCTGACGCATCGCGCCGATCTCGCGGCGCAGCTTCGACATGCGCGCACGGATCCGGCGGCGGTCGAGCTCGATCTTCGTCTCACCCGGGCCGCGGCCGCCGATCCCGACGCCGCCCGCGGCACGACCGCCGACCTGGCGGGACAGCGCCTCACCCCAGCCGCGCAGCCGGGGCAGCAGGTAGGACAGCTGGGCCAGCTCGACCTGCGCCTTGCCGTCCCGCGAGCGGGCGTGCTGGGCGAAGATGTCGAGGATCAGCGCGGTCCGGTCGATCACCTTGACCTTGAGCCGCTCCTCGAGCTGACGGAGCTGACCGGGCGACAGCTCGCCGTCGCAGATCACCGTGTCGGCCTCCGCGGCGCGCACGGCGACGCCGAGCTCGTCGACCTTGCCGGAGCCGATGAAGGTCGCCGGATCGGGTGTCGACCGGCGCTGGACCAGGCCGTCGAGCACCTCGGAGCCCGCCGTCTCGGCCAGCCGGGCCAGCTCGGCGAGCGAGGCCTCCGCCTGCTCGGCGGATCCCTCGGTCCAGACGCCGACCAGCACCACCCGCTCCAGGCGCAGGCGGCGGTACTCGACCTCGGTGACGTCGGTGAGCTCGGTCGACAGGCCGCCGATGCGGCGGAGCGACGAGCGCTCCTCGAGTTCGAGTTCCCCGGTGGACGGGCTGGCGGGCGTGTGGGCTTCAGTCATCTTGCCCCCGAGTGTCCCACGTTCCCCGAGCCGCTGTCCGGTCCGTTTCGCCGGGCGGGTCACCCGGGTAGAGCGCCAGGTACACGGCGCGCGGCTCGGCGGCCGGCGCAGCACGCGGCGGGGTCTGCTCCAGCACGGCCGGGCTGCTGCTCTCCCCGCTGCGCCGGCTGCGGGACCTGCCCGGGCAGTGAATCCCGCCGTGATCAACGTATGGCGCGACCCAGGTCTTGCGGCAAGCCCCCGGTCCCGGCGGAGGATCTGCGCCGACCACAGCACGCGGACACGGAACGGGGTCGACCATGACGGGCACAGACGACGGCGCGAACGGGCCGACGCCGTTCGAGGTCTTCCGCCCGGGGACGCTGCTGCACGGCACCCGGGCCGATCTCGCGGTCGGCGACCTGCTGCTGCCCGGCCGGTTCTCCAACTTCGAGCCGGGACGCGTGATGAACCACGTCTACCTGACCGAGACGCTCGACACCGCGGCCTGGGGCGCCGAGCTCGCGGCCGGCGACGGGCCCGGTCGCATCTACCTGGTCGAGCCCACCGGCGACGTCGAGGACGACGACCCGAACGTCACCGACACGAAGTTCCCCGGCAACCCGACCCGGTCCTACCGGACCCGCGAACCCGTCCGCGTCGTCGGCGAGCTCGAGGACTGGACCGGCCACACCGCCGAACAGGTGCAGGCGATGCGGGACGGCCTCGCCGACCTCCGGCGGCGCGGCGTCGCCGTCATCCACGACTGACGCCGGCGACCGGTCAGGCCGGGGACTCCCACCAGCCGCGGTCCAGCTCGCCGGTGGCGAGCAGCACGGCGGGGCCGTGCAGCACGGTGGCGCCGGTGCGATCCGCCGATCCGGCCTCGACGGTGACCCACAGCTCGCCGCCGGGCGTGTCGACCCGCACGTCGCCCGCGGCGTGCCCGGCGGCGCGCAGCGCGGCGACGACGGCGGCGACCGTGCCGGTGCCGCAGGCCCTGGTCTCCCCCACGCCGCGCTCGTGCACCCGCATCCGGATCCGGCCGCCGACGGCGGGACCGTCGAGCGGGGTCAGGAACTCGACGTTGACGCCGTGCGGGAACACGTCCGGATCGTGCGCCGGGGCGCGGGTCAGGTCCAGCGCGTCCGGGTCGGCGGAGACGACGCAGGCCAGGTGCGGATTGCCGACGTCGAGCACCAGCCCGTCGAACCGGGCGGTCCCGCTGGTCGCGACCGACGCCGGACCGATCGTGACCGGCCCCATCTCCACCGACACGCCCTCGCCGGTGACGGTCGCGGTGCGCACCCCGGCCCGGGTGCCGATCGCACCCCCGCCCGGCGACCAGCCGCGCTCGTGCAGGTAGCGGGCGAAGACCCGCACGCCGTTGCCGCACATCTCGGCGATCGAGCCGTCGCCGTTGCGGTAGTCCATGAACCACTCGACGCCGGGGACCGGCTCCGGGACCGTCTCGTCGCCGGCCAGCTTCGCCCAGCGCACCACCCGCAGCACGCCGTCGGCGCCGAGACCGCGATGCCGGTCGCAGAGCGCCGCGACCCGCTCCGGGGTCAGGTCGAGCGCGGCATCCGGGTCGGGCAGCACGACGAAGTCGTTCTGCGTGCCGTGCCCCTTGGTGAACGCGATCCCGCCGGTCATGACACCAGCCTACGAGCCAGCACCGACAGTGCGTCCGCGGCCGGATCGTCGGCGGCCCCGTCGATCCAGTGGATGCGCCGGTCCCGGCGGAACCAGGCCCGCTGGCGGCGGACGAACCGCCGGGTGGCCTGCACCGTCTCCGTGCGGATCCGCTCCCGCTCGTCCGGGCCGGGCTCGGTACCCGCCCGGTCGAACGCGTCGAGCACCTGGCGGTAGCCCAGCGCCCGGGACGCGGTGCGGCCGCGGGCGAGCCCGGCCGGGAGCAGCCGCCGGGTCTCCTCGATCAGGCCGTCGTCGAGCATCCGGTCCACCCGCCGGGCGACCCGCTCGTCGAGCTCGTCGACACCGCGGTCGACGCCGAGCAGGACGGCGCCGTAGCGCGGCGGGCCGGTGGTCGGCAACGTCGCCCGGAACGGGCGCCCGGTCAGCGCGATCACCTCGAGCGCGCGGACGATCCGGCGCCCGTTCGACGGCAGCACCTCGGCCGCGGCCGCCGGGTCCACCTCGGCCAGCCTGCGGTGCAGGGCGGCGGGGCCGAGCCGGTCCAGCTCCTCCTGCAGCCCGGCGCGCAGGTCCGGATCGGTGCCCGGGAACTCCAGCTCGTCGATCACCGCCTGCACGTACAGCCCGGACCCGCCGACCAGCACCGGGGTGCGGCCCGCGGCGCGCAGCCGCTCGATCACCGCGCGGGCCTCCCGCTGGTAGGCGGCGACCGACGCGGACTCGTCGACGTCGAGCACGTCGAGCTGGTGGTGCGGGACGCCGCGGCGCTCGGCCGGGGACAGCTTCGCGGTGCCGATGTCGAGCCCCCGGTAGAGCTGCATCGCGTCGGCGTTGACCACCTCGCCGTCGAGCGCGAGCGCGATCTCCAGCCCCAGGTCGGACTTGCCGGTCGCGGTGGGCCCGACCACGGCCACCAGGTCCGGCGTCACGACGGCGCCCAGAACGCGACGTGGTAGGCGACGCCGTAGGGCGCGCCGGTGTGCCGGTGGGTCGCCGACCAGCTGCGGCCCGCCGCGGCACCGGCCAGCACCTGCCACGGCGCGCGGCCGGCCGCCCACAGCTGCGCGGCCGCCGCCGGGTCGAGCCCGGCCAGCGCGTCCGGGTCGGCCCGGTCCAGCGCGTCGGCGACGACGGCGTCGAACGCCTCGGCCCGCTCGTCGAACCCGCCGGGGGCGGTCGCCGTGTGCTTGGCGGCGCCGTCGCCGACGACCAGCAGCCCGGCGTCGCCCGCGGCGAGCTCCGCGCCCAGGGTGAGGCAGTCGGCGACCGCCGCGTCCGGCGCGACGAGCTCGCCGCGCACCGAGCGCACCCCCGAACCGGCGGCCGCCCATCCGGCGACCAGCAGCGGCAGCGGCAGCTCCGCGCCCTCGTGCGGCCCGTCGTCGCCGGGCAGCGCGACCGGCACGTCCCGGCCGTACCCGGCGAACGTCCCCCGGGCACCGGCGGGCACCGACCGCCGCCCGCCCGGGTCGGCCCCGACCGCGATCCACTCCGGGGCGACGGCGGCCAGCGCGGCGACGACCTCCCGGACCGCGGCCCGGACCGCCTCGGTCCCGGCGGCGGTGTCCCCGCTCAGCTCCGGGACGAGCAGCGGCGGCTGGGGGATGACGGCGATCGCGGCGGGCACGACGTCCGAGCCTAACGACCCGCACGCGGCCACCGGCCCGCGGGCGGTGTCGCCGCCGGTCGTCACCGGGCAGGGGCTCTGCGGTTCCCCCGGAGGCGGTTCACCTGCTTGAATCGCGTTTCCGACTCCCGCCGCGGCGCGGAGTTCGGCGCGCGCACGGCCCCGGCCGGACACGGACGGGGCGCCCGCCGGTGATCCGGTGGGCCGAACGAGGAGGACACACCGGTGCCCGAGACCAACGCCGCCACACCCGGACGACCGGGCCCGCCACCGGCCGGGCCCGCACCGAAGCCGGGCCCCCGGCCCGGACCGCCACCGGGCGCCCGCCCGGGGCCGCCGCCCGCCGCACCCGCCGCGGCCCCCGCCCCGCCCGCCGCGCAGCCCTCCCCCGTCCCGTCCGCCGCGGCGGACCCGGGCCGGTGGGGCCGCGCCGACGACGACGGCACCATCCACCTGATCACCCCGGACGGTGACCGGGTGGTCGGCTCCTACCAGGCCGGTCCGCCGGCCGAGGGCCTGGAGCACTACGCGAAGCGGTTCGACGCCCAGGTCACCGAGACCGAGGTGCTGGCCGCCCGGATCGCCGGCGGCGGGGACCCGAAGGCGTCGCTGACCGCGCTGCAGGCGCTGCGCGACGGGCTGGACGACGCCCCGGTGATCGGCGACGTCGCCGCCCTGCGGTCCCGGCTCGACGAGCTCGTCGCGCGCGCCGAGCAGGGCGTCGCCGCGGCCCGCGAGGAGCGCGACCGGGCCCGCGCGGACGCGGTGGCCCGCAAGGAGGCGCTGGCCGTCGAGGCGGAGAAGCTCGCCGAGGACTCCACCCAGTGGAAGCAGGCCGGCGACCGGTTCAAGACGATCCTCGACGAGTGGCGCACCATCAAGGGCGTCGACCGCCGGACCGACGAGCAGCTGTGGCGCCGCTACTCCAAGGCCCGCGAGGTGTTCAACCGGCGCCGCGGGTCGCACTTCGCCGACCTGGACCGGCAGCGGGTGACCGCCAAGGGCCGCAAGGAGGAGCTGGCGGTCCGGGCCGAGGAGCTCGCCGACTCCGACGAGTGGTCCTCGACCGCCGCCGCCTACCGGGACCTGATGACCGAGTGGAAGGCCGCCGGGCGGGCGCACCGGGAGGCCGACGACGCGCTGTGGGCCCGGTTCCGCGGCGCGCAGGACCGGTTCTTCGCCCGCCGCAACGAGCACTTCGCCGCCCGCGACTCCGAGTTCGCCGCGAACGCCGAGGCGAAGAAGGCGCTGCTCGCCGAGGCCGAGAAGATCGACCTGTCGGACCCGGACACCGCCCGGGCCGCGCTGCGCGGCGTGCAGGAGCGGTGGGAGGAGATCGGCAAGGTCCCGCGCGAGGACATCCGCACCCTGGAGGGCAGGCTGCGCGGGATCGAGGAGAAGGTCGCCGAGGCCGCCGAGGCGAAGTGGCGCCGGACCGACCCGGAGGCCCAGGCCAGGGTCGAGCAGTTCCGGTCCCGGGTCGAGCAGTTCGAGGCGCAGGCGGAGAAGGCCGAGGCGGCGGGCGACCGCAGGCGCGCCGAGCAGGCCCGCGCCCAGGCCACCCAGTGGCGGGAGTGGCTGGACGCGGCCGAGCAGTCGGTCAACGAGCGCTGACCGGCCGGGGCGGGGCCCCGCTCACGTCCGCGAGAGCGCGGCCCCGGCCCACACGAAGGTCAGCACGACGACCGCGAGCACACCCAGCACCAGCCCGATGCCGGGCCCGGGTGCGGCGCCGGTCTGCAGCGACCAGATCGCCCACAGCCCGGTCACCGAGGTGATGCCGCAGCCGAACGCGGCCAGCCAGGCCAGCACCCACAGCCGGGTCAGCAGAGCCGCGACCGAGACGACGATCGCGAACGTCGTCATCGTGTAGGAGAAGAACGTCGGGAACGGCCCGCCCGCGTCGGCGGCCAGGATCTGCCAGCCCGGCGCCCCGGCCACCCACGGCAGCAGCAGCGAGGCGACGGCCGCCACCACGCCGACGGCGACCACCATCGCCCGGGTACCGGGGTCGATCCGGCGCATCGCGGCACGGCCGACCCCGTCGATCTCGGCGCGGGTCTGCGGGGACACGTCGCTCATCGGGAACCTCCGGAGATGGTGGCGGGGACCCCGCAGCCGGTGGCCGGCTCGGGCTCGTCGGCCGGCCTGCCGAACACGGGCAGCCCCAGTGTCGTGGGTGCGGTGGTGGGTGCGCCGGCCGGACGGGTGCCGGCCTCGGCCGCGGCGCCCGCCCGGGTGCGGCGGTGGGTCAGCACTCCGCCGTCGGCGACGAGATGGTGCGGCGCCCCGCGGTCGATCACGACGGTGACCACGTCGCCCGGCCGGATCCCGGTCGTCGTACCGGGGGCGAAGTGCACCAGCCGCCCGTCCCGGGCGCGGCCGGTGAGCCGCCGGGTCGCGCCGTCCTTGCGGCCCTCGCCGCTGGACACCAGCAGCTCCACCTCGCGCCCCTCCTGGGCGCGGTTCTCCTGCCAGGAGATCTCCTCCTGCAGCGCGACCAGCCGCTCGTAGCGCTCCTGGACGACCTCCTTGGGCAGCTGGCCGTCCATCTCGGCGGCGGGCGTGCCGGGCCGGGTCGAGTACTGGAAGGTGAACGCCTGGGCGAACCGGGCCTCACGCACCACGTCGAGGGTGTCGGCGAAGTCCCGCTCGGTCTCGCCGGGGAAGCCGACGATGATGTCGGTGGAGATCGCGGCGTGCGGGATCGACTCGCGCACCTCGGCCAGGATCCGCAGGAACCGCGACGACCGGTAGGAGCGGCGCATCCGGCGCAGCACGTCGTCCGAGCCGGACTGCAGCGGCATGTGCAGCTGCGGGCAGACGTTCGGCGTCTGGGCCATCGCGGCGATCACGTCGGAGGTGAAGTCGCGCGGGTGCGGGCTGGTGAACCGCACCCGTTCCAGGCCCTCGACGTCGCCGCAGGACCGCAGCAGCTTCGCGAACGCGCCGCGCCCCGCCTCGCCGCCGAACTCCGAGCCGTAGGCGTTGACGTTCTGCCCGAGCAGGGTCACCTCCAGCACGCCGTCGGCGGCGAGCGCGGAGACCTCGGCGAGCACGTCGCCGGGGCGCCGGTCGCGCTCCTTGCCGCGCAGCGACGGCACGATGCAGAAGGTGCAGGTGTTGTTGCAGCCGACCGAGATCGAGACCCAGCCGGCGTAGGCGGACTCGCGCCGGGCGGGCAGCGTCGACGGGAACACCTCGAGCGACTCGGCGATCTCGACCTGCGCGGCCTCGTTGTGCCGGGCCCGGTCCAGCAGGGTGGGCAGGGCGTGAACGTTGTGCGTGCCGAACACGACGTCCACCCACGGGGCGCGGCGGGTGATCGTCTCCCGGTCCTTCTGCGCGAGGCAGCCGCCGACCGCGATCTGCATGTCCGGGTTGGCGACCTTGCGCGGCCGCAGGTGCCCGAGGTTGCCGTAGAGCTTGTTGTCGGCGTTCTCCCGGACCGCGCAGGTGTTGAACACGACGACGTCGGCGGTGTCGGGATCCTCGGCCCTGGCGTACCCGGCGCCCTCCAGGAGCCCGGCCATCCGCTCGGAGTCGTGCACGTTCATCTGACACCCGTAGGTGCGCACGGTGTAGCTGCGGCTCACCCCTGCGAGGGTAGGCGCCACCCCGACCCACCTGCTGCGCGGGGTTTCGCCGAAGATGGACGGGTGACTCCCGGTCCCGGCGCGCTCTCCCGGCGTGCGCTGCTGCGCACCGGGCTTGCCGCCGGCATCGTGCTGGGCGCCGGGGGTGCCTGCACCGGCGGGTCGCCGGAGCCGGAGCTGGTCGTCGCCGGCGGGGTACAGCCCGGCGTCTACATCAACCTGGCCCGCGCGCTGGCCGCGATCTGGCAGGAGCGGCTGGGCCTGGACCGGCCGCCACGGGTGCTCAACACCGCGGGCAGCGGGCAGAACATGCGGCTGCTGACCGGCGGCGACGCGACGGTGGCGATCAGCCAGGTCGACGTGGCCGCCGACATCGCGGGCGGCCCCGCCGCGACCGGCCCGGACGAGCCGATGGCGCTGGCCCGGCTCTACGACGACGTCACCCACGTCGTCGCCCGCCGGGACTCCGGCCTGGCCCGGCTGTCCGACCTGCGCGGGCGGCGGGTGTCGATCGGCCCGGACGGCAGCGGCTACCAGGCGATCGCGATCCGGCTGCTGCGGTCCGCCGGGATCGGCCTCGACGAGCTCGGGGAGTCCGCGGAGCTCGGCCTGCCGGACGCGGTCACGGCGCTGCGCGAGGACCGGCTCGACGCGTTCTTCTGGTCCGGCGGGGTGCCCACCGACGGCATCCGGGAGCTCGCCGCCAGCACCCCGATCCGGCTGCTGGAGCTGGGCGACGCGCTCGACCGCACCCGCGAGGAATTCCCGGTGTACTCGGTGGCGACGGTCCCGGCGAACACCTACGGCCTGCCCGGGCCGGTGTCCTGCCTGTCGGTCCGCAACGCGCTGCTGGTCACCGCCGCGATGCCGGACGACCTGGTCGAGGCGCTGATCCGGGCGGCGTTCGACGCGCAGCCGCGGGTCGCCGAGGCCAGCCCGGCCGCGGTGACGATCGACTCCCGGTCGGCGATCGGCACCCAGCCGATCCCGCTGCATCCCGGTGCGGTCCGGTTCTACCGCTCCACCAAGGGCTACTGAGGAACGGCTACTGAGCGGACGGCGCGGGCGGGTCCAGCCAGATCGTCACCCGCAGCCCGCCGCCGCGCGCCGGGTCCAGCACCAGCACCCCGCCGGCGGCCGCCGCGGTGCGCGCGGCGATCGCCAGGCCCAGCCCGCTGCCCTCCAGGTTCACCTGGCCGGGGGCCCGCCAGAACCGATCGGTGGCCCGGGCCCGGTCCTCGGCGGGCATCCCGGGCCCGCCGTCGACGACGCTCACCCCGACCCGACCGGCCGCGCGCAGCGTCGCGACCCGCACCCGTTCCCCGGACGGGGTGTACTTGAGCGCGTTGTCGAGCACCGCGTCGAGCACGGTCTCCAAGCCGGCCGGGTCGATCCGGGCGGTCAGCCCGTGCGGCCCGCTGCGGCGCAGCTCGACGCCGGTGTGCTCGGCCAGCGGCCGCCAGTTCTCCACCCGGTCGTCGACGACGGTGTCGAGCTCGGTGACCGCGTCCGGGTCGCCGGTCTCGGCGGCCCGCTCGGCCCGGGCCAGCGCGAGCAGCCCGTCCAGCACCCGGGACAGCCGCTCGGCCTCCTCCATCGCCGCGACGTGGTCGTCGGTGGCCCCCGGCGCGACCCGGCCGTCCAGGTTGGACAGCCGCAGGCGCAGCGCGGTCAGCGGGTTGCGGAGCTGGTGCGAGGCGTCGGCGACGAACGCGCGCTGCCCGGCGATCGCCTCCCGCACGGTCGTCGACATCCGGTCGAACGACCCGGCCAGCGACCGCAGCTCGGGCGGCCCGGTCCGCCGGGTCGGTTGCTCGGGCGGGCCGCCGGCGAGCACCGCGGTGCCGATCCGGTCCATCGCCTCGTCCAGTCTGCGCACCGGGCGGAGCACCCAGGCGGTGAGCGGCAGGGCCACCAGCGTCCCGGCCAGCAGGGCGAGCACGGCGGCCCCGGCGACCACCGACCAGGTGCGGACCTGACCGGCGCGCAGCGCGTCGGTCGGCGACACCGTCATCACGGCGCCGACCACCTCGCCGTCGACGAGCACCGGCTCGGCGAGCACCAGCGGCGCGTCGTCCCACGGCATGAGCAGCGGATAGGGCGCCGAGCGGCGGCCGGCCAGCGCGACGGTCAGCCGGTCGGCGGGCTCCCCGGCGAGCTCGGGCAGCCGCTCCGACGGCCGGGAGGCGGCGAGCAGCTCGCCGGACCGGTCGAACGCCAGCACGGCGACGCCGTACACCTCGTCGTAGCGGGTGATCTCGGCGGCGAACGCGGTCGTGGCCGACCGGCCCTCCGGCGACTCGATCAGCGGGCGCTGGGCGGCGGAGGCGAACGAGATGGTGTCGGTGAGCCGGTCGGTGAAGACCTCCTCCTGGCTGCGCTGTGAGTCGGTGAGCGCCAGCGGCACCCCGAGCCCGACCGCGAGCAGGCCGACGAGCACCAGGACGACCAGCAGCAACCGGCTCCGCACGGGACGGTCCCCTCAGTCCTCGGTGGCCGCGAACCGGTAGCCGACGCCGCGGACGGTCCGGATCAGCTCCGGGCGGCCGAGCTTGGTGCGCAGGGTCGCGACGTGCACGTCGAGGGTCCGGTTCGCGCCGGCCCAGCCGCGGCCCCACACCTCGGAGACGATCTGGGCGCGGGTGCAGACCGCGCCGTCGGCGCGGGCGAGCAGGGCGAGCACCTGGAACTCCTTGCGGGTGAGCACGACCTCCCGCCCGGCCACGGTGACCTCGTGCCGCTCCGGGTCGAGGTGCACGTCGCCGACCGTCACCGGGGCCGCACCGGCCGGTGTCACGGTGCCGTCGGCGCCGACCTTGCGGCGGCGCTGCACGGCGTGCACCCGGGCCACGAGCTCGCCGATGTCGTACGGCTTGACCAGGTAGTCGTCGGCGCCGGTGTGCAGGCCGGCGATCCGGTCTGACACCTCGCCGCGGGCCGTCACCATCAGCACCGGGACCTCGCTGACCGCGCGGATCGCCCGGCAGACGTCGAGCCCGTCGGAGTCGGGCAGGCCGAGATCGAGCAGCACGACGTCCACCCCGTCGAGGTGGTCGACGACGCCGCGGCCGTGGTCGAGGCGGGTCGTGGTCATGCCGTGCCGGTGCAGCGCCGGGCGCAGCGCGGCGGCGACCCGGTCGTCGTCCTCGATCAGCAGGATGTGCACCCGCGCCGCCCCTTCCGTTACGTGGCCGAGACCCTAAAGCTTCCTCAAGGTGGTGGACTCACCTGTCCGTTCCGTCCAGGCTCTCGCCATGTCCGGAGGCAGCATGAGCAGCACGCCCGCGTCCAGCACCCCCATGGTCCGGATGACCACCGTGCAGAAGCACTTCGGCGACCTCCACGTGCTCCGCGACATCGAGCTGGAGGTCGCGCGGGGCGAGGTCGTGGTCGTGCTCGGTCCCTCCGGTTCCGGCAAGTCGACACTCTGCCGCACGATCAACCGGCTGGAGCCGATCGACACCGGGACGATCGAGATCGACGGCACCGCGCTGCCCGCCGAGGGCAAGGCGCTGGCCGGCCTGCGGGCCGACGTCGGCATGGTGTTCCAGTCGTTCAACCTGTTCGCGCACAAGACGATCCTCGAGAACGTCACGCTCGGCCCGCTGAAGGTCCGGAAGGTGTCGAAGGCGGAGGCGGAGAAGACCGCGCTCGCCCTGCTGGAGCGGGTCGGGATCGCCAACCAGCGCGACAAGTACCCGGCCCAGCTCTCCGGCGGCCAGCAGCAGCGGGCCGCGATCGCCCGCGCGCTGGCGATGAAGCCGAAGGTGATGCTGTTCGACGAGCCGACCTCCGCGCTCGACCCGGAGATGGTCAACGAGGTGCTCGACACGATGACCTCGCTGGCGTCGGAGGGCATGACGATGGTCGTGGTCACCCACGAGATGGGCTTCGCCCGCCGGGCCGCGCACCGGGTCGTGTTCATGAGCGACGGCGAGATCGTCGAGGACTCCACGCCCGACGACTTCTTCTCCAACCCGCGCAGCGACCGCGCGAAGGACTTCCTGGGCAAGATCCTCAGCCACTGAGGTCCGCCCCGCCGCGCCTCGCGCGGCACCCCGATCCGTTCCCGAACGAGTGGAGATCCACCATGAAGAGAACCCGCATGCTGGTGGCGGCCGCACTGGCCACCACCCTGGCGCTGGCCGGCTGCGGCCAGGAGGGCGCCCCCGGCGGGGGCACGGACTCCGGCTTCGAGCCGACGGTCGCGGAGAACGTGACCGTCGAGGGATCCCCGACCTTCGACGCGATCTCCCAGCGTGGCCGGGTCGTCATCGGGGTCCGGGACGACCAGCCCGGCCTCGGCTTCCAGGACGCCACCACCGGTGAGTTCTCCGGATTCGACGTCGACATCGCCCGGATGGTCGCCGGCGGCCTCGGCTTCGGCCCGGACCAGATCGACTACCGGGTCGTGCCGTCCGCGGCGCGCGAGGACGTCATCGAGCGCGGCGAGATCGACTACATGGTCGGCACGTACACGATCAACGACAACCGCAAGCAGCGCGTCGGCTTCGCCGGCCCGTACTACGTCGCCGGCCAGAGCCTGCTGGTGCGCGCCGACGACACCGAGATCACCGGCCCGGAGACGCTGCAGGGCAAGATCGTCTGCTCGGTCACCGGCTCCACCCCGATCCAGCGGGTCCGCGACGAGGGCCTCACCGAGCCGGGCAACATCGTCGAGTTCCAGACCTACTCGCAGTGCGTGGACCAGCTCAACAACAGCCAGGTCGACGCCGTCACCACCGACGACGCGATCCTGCTCGGCTTCGCCTCGCAGAACCCGGAGCAGCTGAAGGTCGTCGGCGAGACGTTCTCCGACGAGCCCTACGGCATCGGCGTCCCGCGGGACGACGACGCGTTCCGCACCAAGGTCAACGACCTGCTGCAGGCCTCGTTCGACGACGGCACCTGGCAGACCATCTACGACGGCACCCTGGGCGCCTCGGGCACCCCGGGCACCCCGCCGGCGATCGACCGGTACTGAGCCGATGAAGCACGGCCCGGTCCCGGCGCAGGACGTGCCGGGGCCGGGCCGGCTCGACTGGAGTAGGGGGTAGCTCGGTGAACGTCCTGCTGGACAACCTGGACGTGTACGTCCGCGGGTTCGGGGGCACGCTCGGGCTGTTCGTGGTGGCCGCGATCGGATCGCTGATCGTCGGCACGCTGATCGCCGCCATGCGGGTCAGCCCGGTACCGGTGCTGCGCGGCTTCGGCGCCGCGTACGTGACGATCCTGCGGAACACACCGCTCACCCTGGTGCTGTTCTTCTTCGCCTTCGCCTACCCGCGGCTCGGTCTCATCGACCTGTCCTTCTTCGCACTCGCCTGCATCGGGTTGACGCTCTATACCGCGGCTTTCGTCTGCGAGGTCGTCCGCTCCGGGATCAACACGGTCCCGGTCGGGCAGTCCGAGGCGTCTCGGGCCCTGGGTTTCACCTTCACCCAGACCCTGGGGCAGGTGGTGCTCCCGCAGGCCTTGCGTGCGACCGTGCCGCCGATGACGAACGTGCAGATCGCGTTGCTGAAGAACACCACGATCGCCGCCGGCTTCGCGGTGTTCAATGCGGGTGGCATCTACCAGACGGTGTCCGAGCGCGGCTACAACGTCCTCGTCGGCCTCCTCTGGGTCGCCCTGTTCTTCGTCATCCTCGTCGCACCCCTCACCTGGTTGCAGCGCAGTCTCGACGCACGTTGGGGGGTTTCCCGATGAGTTCGGTCCTCTACGACGTACCGGGTCCGATTGCGCGGACAAGAAACCGGACGGTCGGTGTGGTCGGCGTCGCAGCGATCGTGGCCGCGCTCGGCCTGCTCCTCTACCGCTTCTACTCGACCGGGCAGTTCGCTCCGCGGATGTGGGAGTGGATCACCTACATCGAGATCCAGTACCGGATACTCGAAGCGCTGTGGAACACCGTCCGGGCGTTCGCGGTCGCGGCTGTCCTGTCCCTCGTTTTCGGCGCCCTGTTCGCCGCCGGGCGGCTGTCCGACCACTCTTGGCTACGAGTGCCGTCGACGGCGGTCGTGGAGTTCTTCCGAGCGGTACCGCTGCTCATCCTGATCTTCATTCTCTACTTCGGCCTCGACCAGGGCCTCGGCATCCAGATCTCCGCGTTCTGGGCCGTCGTACTCGGCCTGATGCTCTACAACGGCTCAGTGCTGGCCGAGGTGTTCCGAGCGGGGGTCAACGCCGTGCCACGCGGTCAGGGTGAGGCCGCCTATGCGCTCGGGATGCGCAAAACCCAGGTCATGACGTCGGTTCTGCTCCCGCAAGGGGTGCGATCGATGCTGCCGACGATCCTGTCCCAGCTCGTCGTCGTGCTGAAGGACACCGCGCTGGGCTTCCTGATCCTCTACGAGGAGCTGCTCCTCGTAGCCCGCCAGCTGGGTAGCCAGGGACAGCTGGGATCACCCATCCTGCAGGTCGCGCTCGTGATCGCGGTGATCTACATCAGCCTCTGCCTCGTCCTCGCCGGCATCTCCCGGCTCGTGGAACGACGGCTGACGCAGGGATCACGCAAGCAGAAGCCTGCGAACCCGGGGCAGGCTGCTCCAGCGGTCTCGCAGGCCTGATTCCGCAAGCCCGTGGCGGGGCGGCGTCCCGCCCCGCCACGGCTCACCCCCCGCCCTCGGCACCCCAGTCGACGAGCGTCTCGTTGATCCCGCACGATGCCGCCGAGGTCATCGGGCCGGGCCCCTTGCACGGCGACGTTGTTCAGCTCGCAGACCGCGAGCACCCGGTGCCTCCCGTGACCGTCGCTGCAGGTGTGGTGGACCTCGGGTGGCACCATCTCCTCGAAGACGTCGAACCGGCAGGCCTGCACGGTCCCCGAGGTCGGTTCGACGACCGGCGCGTCCATCGGGCGCGGATCGGACGAGAGCGTCACCGCCCCGATCGCCAGGTTTCCTACGACGACCGCGATGCTTCGCGCGCTCACCACGACAGCCCGATCGTGGCGCTCTCCAGCGGAGGTCGAGCAGTGTCGAGGCTGAGTGTCCCGGGTGGCAACGAGTCACAGGTCGCAGTCAGCGGACCATCACTCGGGCGGTAGCTCCCCTCGCAGATCGGACCACCGCCCTGGAGATTCACGACCCGCCACTGGATCGGCGTCGGGTGGGAGCCGGTCGCATCGATGTTGACCACCACACGGCCACCAGGGAACCCGGGAGCTTCGAGAAAGCAGTTCCCACCCAGCTCCCCCGAATCCAGACCACAGGGAGCTCCTCGGTCAGGTCATCGGAACGCTACCGGCCATACTTTCGTTGGCGGACAACACAATCGCTCGACCAGGGGCCACGGAGCGGTTCCTGCCCGCAGCAGATGGTGCGACCTGCGATCAGCCGGACGCTCAGCCCAGGTGCCGCAGGAACGCCTGCGGATCGTCCAGGAACGCCCGGGTGAGGCTGACCGGGCCGGCGTCGTCGTAGGAGACCCTCCGGACGCCGTCCCCGGTGAGCTCCAGGATGGTGGCGCCGGGCAGCGCGAGCAGCACCGGCGAGTGGGTGGCGACGACGAACTGGCTGCCCTGCGCGGTCAGCTCCACCATCCGCTGCAGCACCGCGAGCGCGCCGGTCAGCGAGAGCGCCGCCTCCGGCTCGTCGAGCAGGTAGAGCCCGCGCGGGCCGAACCGGTGGGTGAGCAGCGCGAGGAACGACTCGCCGTGCGAGCGCTCGTGCCCGGACCCGCCGTAGGCCGGCAGCAGCGGCTGGATCTTGTCGAGCCGCTCCACCTCGGTGGCGACGTTGTAGTACGACTCGGCGCGCAGGAAGAAGCTGGTCCGCTCGCGGCCCGGCCGGCGCGCCACCCGCAGGTGCGCGCCGAGCTCGGACTCGCTGGCCCGGGTGGCGAACGCGAAGGACTTCGAGCCGCCCTCGGGGTTCAGCCCGATCGCCACCGCGAGCGCCTCGACCAGCGTCGACTTGCCGGAGCCGTTCTCGCCGACCAGGAACGTGACCCCCGGCCGGAACAGGATCGGGTTCCGGCGCAGCCACCGGGTCACCGGCAGGTCGAAGGGGTAGCCCTGCTCCGGTGCCGCCGGATCGAGCCCGACCCGGGCGACGAAGTGTCCCGCCCCCACCGCTCACACGCTAGCGACCGGACCGTCCGCCCGGCCCGCGGACCCGATCAGGCCGATCAGGTCGTTCCGCAGCACCGGCGCGTCCGTCGTATCCGCCCAGTGCCGGGCGGGCCTGCCCTCGGGATCAAGGAGATAGGTGATCGCGGTGTGCGCGACGTCGTACCCCTGCGGAGTGGCGCGTCGCCGGGTGAAGATCCGGAACGAGCTCTTCGCCGCCGCGACCTGCGCGGTGGTCCCGGTGAGCCCGGTGAACCGCGGATGGGATGCCGTCAGGAAGGCCTTCAGCACCTGCGGCGAGTCCCGCTCCGGGTCGACCGTGATGTAGAGCGGGACCAGTGCGTCAGTGCCGGCGACGGCGTCGACCTCGTCGAGCACCCCGCTGAGCTTCGCCAGTGCCCGGGGACAGACCACCCGGCACGCGGTGAACCCGAACTGGACGAGTTGCCACCGGCCGCGGTAGCTGGCCTCGGTGACGGCGCGGTCATCGTGGTCGACCAGTGTGTAGGTGGCCCGGATCGGTGGGGCGTTCACGAGACCACCAGATCGACCGGAGGCCCGTCCGGCACCTCGAGCACGAGGCCCTCGCCGGTCCACCGGCCGGTCGCCTCGGTACCGCCGAGACTCACCCGGGCGCCGGGCGCCACCCTGCCCAGGGTGACCGTCCCGTCCCCGGGGAGCGCACGGTCACGGCGCAATCTGCCGTGCAACACCCCGTCGACCACCTCCGCCCGGCTGACCTCGACGTCGCGCTCCACCTCGACGATCGCGGGCAGCGCGTGCTGCTCGGGGCCCCACGGCTCGTTGTAGAGGCCCCACAGACCGTCCGGCACGTTGAGCCGGGCGTACCCGAGCAGCACGTTGCCGGTCAGCGGCTCCATCCCGGTCCGGTTGCCCTCGGCGTCGGTCGGCTCGTCGTGACGGGGGTAGTACAGTCCGCCGTCACGCCAGGTGGGGTTCATGTGCCGGTCGGTGTAGGTCAGCAGCGCCCGGAGGGTCTCCCGGTCCCCCATCTCGGACGCCCAGACGGTGACCCAGCCGGTGTCACAGGTGTCGGCGACCACCTGCTGTCCCATAACGACCGACGGCGGCGCCGACCGGACCGTGAGCGTGTCGTCGGCCGTCGGGACGACCAGCTCGGCGATCTGGCGTGGATAGTGCTCCCGCACGAAGTCGCGGTTCCAGGTGTTCATCAGCGCCCCGCACCAGGCGTCCACCCAGGGGGCGACGCCCGCGTTCGGTGCGACGACCCGGCTGTCCTCGAAGACCATCGTGTTGTAGTGCCCCGCCTCGTCGAGGCGTCCGAAGTCGGCCCAGGCCCGCTCATAGCCGGCGACCACCTCCTCGGCACGGTCCCCACCGTTGATCAGGTCCTGCATCCGGAACCCGAGGATCGCGGGCTGGTTGCAGATCTGGAAGACACAGTTCGGCTCGCAGGCGACGCCGAGATAGCCGTTCTCCACCATCTGCCAGTAGATGTGGTCGCTCAGCGAGTCCCGGTCGTAGGAGAAGTGCTTCTCCGGGCCGCCCCAGAAGTACGACCAGTGCCGGAACGCGAGCGAGCCGGGTGCGGCGAACCGGTCGTCGGCGAAGAGGTGGTCGTGCAGCAACGCGCTGGACTGCACGTAGGCCGAGTACATGATGTTGTCCCGGACCACCGGATCCCACTGCTCGGCGAGCTGGTCGCCGAGGTGGGCGTTGAACACGGCGCCGCCCCGGGAGACGTCGCGCCAGTACATCCACACCTCGGGCAGCAGGAGCTTGTCGATCAGCCGCTGGATCGTCGGCCGGAACACCCCGGGAGCGGCCGGCAGCCGGTGCCGGTGCGCCAGCGCCAGGCCGTAGATCATGTATGTGAGCTGGAAGCGGAAGCCTCCGAAGTCGTCCTGCCCGACCGCCCGGCCCTGCATCAGCGACCAGTCGTTGGGCAGTTGCCGGGACAGGTTGTCCCAGTGCCGCAGGTGGCCGAGCTGCTCGCGGTCCAGGATCGACACCGTTGTCATCATGGCCGACGACGCTACGCAGACGACGGCGCGCCGCCACACCCGTTCGGGGGTGCCGGGGCACGCCGTCATGAGGTGTGCTCACCGACCACATCGACAGAGAGGTCAGGTGACCGTGAACGGTCCAGGCGACATCCTGCCCGCTGCGGCGGCGCGCTTCGGGGACAAGGCTGCGCTGATCACGGCGACCCGCACGCTCGGCTACGCGGAGCTCGACCACCTCAGCGACCGGGTCGCGGCGTGGCTGGTCGGGCGCGGGGTGCGGCCCGGGCAGCCGGTCTCGCTCTACGCACAGAACCGCTGGGAGTGGGTGGTGACCTACCACGGCGCGCTCAAGGCGGGCGCGGTCGTGAACCCGGTCAACGTGATGCTCACCCCGTCCGAGCTTGCGTTCGTGCTCCGGGACTGCGCCGCCGCGGTGGTGTTCACCGGTGCCGAGCACGCCGCGACGCTCGTCGAGCTGACTCGTGATCTCCCGGACCTGACGAACGTGGTGGCGTTCGGCCCCGCTGCGGGCACCGACGACCCCACGACCGACGGCGTCACCGGCTTCGACGAGGTGATCGGGCACCCGGGTGTCCTACCGGCGGTGACGCCCGATCCCGACTTCCCCTCCACCATCGGCTACACCTCAGGGACCACCGGCCGCCCGAAGGGTGCCGTGCAGAGCCACCGGGCGGTCCTGACGAACTGCGCCGCGACCGCGACCATGCACGGCAGGCGGGACGACGACGTCGTCGTCACCGCGCTCCCCGCACCGCACGTGTACGGCAACGTCGTGATCAACGGGACGTTCCTCGCCGGGGGCACCGTGGTGCTGATGGAGCGGTTCACCCCGCAGGACACCCTGCGGTTGATCACCGAGCACCGAGCGACGCTGTTCGAGGGGGTTCCAGCGATGTACGCGATGCTGCTCGCCGATCCGGCCACCTCCGACGCCGACCTGAGCTCGCTGACCCGCTGCACGGTGGGCGGCCAGACCATCCCGGTCAGCACGATCGAACGCTGGGAGCAGCGCTCCGGGGCCCCGCTGATCGAGCTCTGGGGGATGACCGAGGTCGCCGGGCTCGGCACCACTCACGCCGTGCACGCTCCCCGGGTCCCGGGCTCCATCGGCGTCTCGCTGCCCGGGGTGCAGGTCCGGATCGCCGATCTCGAGGACTCCGGCCGGGACGCCCCGTTCGACGTCCCCGGCGAGCTGATGGTGCGCGGTCCGATCGTGATGCTCGGCTACCACGGCAATCCGGAGGCCACTGCCGAGGCGATCGAACCAGACGGCTGGCTGCACACCGGTGACGTGGCGTCGATGAGCCCGAGCGGTCACGTGTTCATCGTCGACCGCCGCAAGGACATGATCATCACCGGCGGTTACAACGTGTACCCGGCGGAGCTGGAGCGGGTGCTCGCCGGCCACCCGGCGGTGGCCATGGTCGCGGTCGGCCCGGTGCCCGATCCCGTCCGGGGTGAGCTGGCCTGCGCCTATGTGGTCCGGGCGAACGGAGCGGAGCCGACCGAGGACGAGCTGATCACCTGGGCCGGTGAGCGGCTGGCCGCCTACAAGCGGCCGCGGCTCGTCCGGTTCGTCGACGACCTCCCGAAGACCTCGACCGGGAAGATCATGCGCCGGGAGCTGATCACCCGGTTCGACGGTGACTGAGGACGAGGGACAGCGTTCAATGGGCGGCATGGGCATCGTGTCCGCTCTCGGCCCCGTCGCCGATGCGCACGGCGGTCTGGTCGAGCTGCTGGACCGCCGGGCGGCGATGCGTGCGGCGCTGGCGGAGGTCGCCGCGGACGGGGACGTCTCGTGGATCGCCGAGCCGCTGGCCGGGGCTGGGCCCGACGAGGCGTACCTGATCCTCGGGCAGATCCGGGGTGGCCGGACCGATCTGCTACGGGGCCTGCGGGTCCCGCTCGGGCACGGGCTGACCGGCAAGGTCTATGGAACCGGCAATCCGGCGTCGGTCGACGACTACCTACGGGCCAAGGGCATCACGCACACCTTCGACGCGCACATCGAGGCCGAGGCGGTCCGGCGGCTGCTCGCCGTGCCGGTCAGCAGGCACGGGCGCACTCACGGCGTGATCGCCATCGGGGCCCGCTCGGACGGGGCCTTCGGCGACCGCGTCGTCACCAGGGCCCGCGCGGTCGCCGACGAGGCGGCGCTCGCCGTCGCCGTCGCCGAACGCAGCAGGCTCGCCCGTGAGGTCGCGGTGCACGAGGAGCGCAGCAGGCTCGCCGCGGAGCTGCACGACAGCGTCGGGGCGCTGCTGTTCGCGATCGGCTCCGGGGTCGCCGGTCTGGCCGAGAGCGCGGGCGACGATCCCGAGCTGGCGGCCCGGCTGGAACGGCTCCGCCGCCAAGCAGACGAGGCGTCGACGGCGCTGCGCGACTCGCTGCGCACGCTGCGGGCCTCCCCGGCCGCGCTCGCCCTGTCGGTGGCGCTGCGGGCCGACTGCGCCGCCTTCTCCGACCGGACCGGGATCCCGGCGGAGCTCGTCGTTCTCGACGACCCACCGGTGCTGACACCCGACCGGACCGAGGTCGTGGTCACCGCCGTGCGAGAGTCGCTGCTCAACATCGAGAAGCACGCGAGGGCCTCCGCGGTCGTCGTCACCGCCGGGCTGCGGCCGGGCGGCGGGATCGTCGTCGCGGTGACCGACGACGGCGTCGGGCTGCCCCCCGACCACCGTCCGGGACTGGGACTGTCCAGCAGCGCCGACGCCGCGGGGCGGCTGGGCGGCAGCGTCCGGATCACCACCGAGCCCGACGGGGGCGCCACCTGGCGGATCGAGCTGCCGTGCTGAGCAGCACGCCCGGGATCCGGGTACTGATCGTCGACGACCATCCCGTGGTCCGGGACGGGGTAGTCACCCAGCTCGCGCGGCACCCGGACATCCGGGTGGTCGGGCATGCCGGCGACGGTGCCGATGCGGTGCGGTCGGCGGCACGGCTGCGCCCGGACGTGGTGCTGCTGGACCTGAGACTGCCCGACGCCCTGGCGGTCGACGTCGTCCCGCGACTGCGGGGGGCCGCGCCGGCGGCCCGGATCCTGCTGTTCACCGCCTTCCCCGAGCATGCGGCTGTCGGGCCGTCACTGGCGGCGGGTGCCTGCGGGCTGGTCGTGAAGGACGCCTCCGGCACGACGCTGCGGGACGCGCTGCGGGAGGTCGCGCGCACCGGCAGCTACCGCGGCCCCCGGCCCGCGGCCGCCGCACCGGTGACCGCCCGGGAGTACGACGTGCTGCGGCTGGTCGCATCCGGTCACACGAACGCCGAGATCGGCACGGCGCTGCGGCTCTCGCCGAACACGGTCAAGACCTACCTGCAGAACGTGATGCAGAAGCTCGGGGCCCGCAACCGGGCCCAGGTGATCACCAACGCCCGGGCGCACGGCCTGCTCTGAGCGGGCCGCCGGTGCGGCGGCCCGCCCGAAGACCTCAGGAGAAGGTCAGCACGGCCTTGACCGCGGCGCCGTGGTGGGCGGCGTCGATCGCCTCGTTGATCTTCTCGAACGGATAGCTGGTCACGAGCCGCTCGAACGGGAAGGCCCCGGAACGGTTCAGCTCGATCATGCGGGGGATGAACTCGTGCGGATCCGCGTCGCCCTCGATGACACCGACCAAGGAGCGCCCGAAGAGCAGATGTCCCTGGTCGATGTGTACCTCGTTGGACATCCCCTGGAACCCGACGGTGGCACAGACCCCGGGTGACTGCAGGCACTCGATCCCCTGCCGGACGACCCCGGGCAGCGCGATCGCATCGACGGAGTACTGCGCACCACCGCCGGTGATCTCCCGGATCGCCTCGACCGGATCGGTCGCGAACGGATCCAGCCCGTGGGTGGCGCCCAGCCGGCGGGCCAGCTCGACCCGGTCCGGCTGAGGATCGACCGCGACGATCGTGGAGCAGCCCACCGCGCTCGCCGCCATCACCGCACTGAGCCCGACCGATCCCGCACCGAACACCGCGATGCTCGATCCGGCCTCCGGCGCCAGCGAGTTCAGGACCGCGCCCGCCCCGGTCTGGACACCGCAGCCGAGCGGTCCGAGATTCTCCAGCGGCACGGCGGGATCGATCCGAACCGTGTTGCGCCGAGTGGTGATGACGTGCCGGGAGAACGACGACTGGCCGAAGAAGTGCCCGAGCACCGGCCCGTCGGATCCGCTCATCGGCGAGCTGCCGTCGAGCCGTGCGCCGGTCAGGTTCAGTGGGACGAAGGACCGGCAGTGCGCCAGCAGACCGGAGCGGCAGTGGTCGCAGGCGCCGCAGTGGTTGAACGACAGGACGACGTGGTCGCCGGGGTCGAGATCGTGGACGTCCGCACCGACCGCCTCGACGACGCCCGCCCCCTCGTGCCCGAGGACGACGGGCAGCTGCTCCGGGGCGGCCGTGGCGATCACGCCGAGATCGGTGTGGCACACCCCGGAGCTCACGAGCCGGACCACCACCTCCCCGGCCCGGGGCGCCTCGAGCTCGACCTGTTCCAGGGAGAGCGGCGCGCCCGCCTCGCGCAGGACGGCAGCGGTGGTGTGCATCAGGGGACTCCTCGACCTCGACGTCGTGTGGCGACGGCATGATCGGTCGTCCCGGGCGGCACCGGCACACCCGATCGGGGGTGCGGCGGCGCCGCCGGTCAGAGGTTCACGATCTCGACCGGATCGATGCCCTCGGCCTCCGGCAGGTCGAAGCCGAAGATCCGGGCGTAGAACGCCAGCTCCGCGTCGAGCGCCCGGCGGATGTTCTCCGCCTTCCGGAACCCGTGCTGCTCGCCGGGGAACAGCAGGTAGGCCACCGGGACCCCGCGCTCGCGCAGTGCCCGGACGATCATCTCGGACTGATTCGGCGGGACGATCGCGTCCTCGTCGCCCTGCAGCACGATCAGCGGGGTGGAGAACGTCCCGACGTGGGTGAGCGGCGACCGCTCGGTGTAGACGTCGCGGGCCTGCGGGTACGGCCCGACCAGGCCGTCGAGATAGCGGGACTCGAACTTGTGCGTGTCCCGGGCGAGCGCCGCCAGGTCGGCGACGCCGAAGTGGTCGGCCCCCGCGGAGAACGGGGTGTCGTCGCGGGCCAGCGCGGCGAGCGTGGTGAACCCGCCCGCGGACCCGCCGCGGATCGCGAGCCGGGCCGGATCGACCCGGCCGGTGCCGGCGAGGGTGCGGGCCGCGGCCAGGCAGTCGGCGACGTCGACGATCCCCCAGGCGCCCTTCAGCTCCTCCCGGTAGGCGCGGCCGTAGCCGGTGGAGCCGCCGTAGTCGACGTCGACGACGCCGAACCCGCGGCTGGTCCAGTACTGGACGCCGACGTTCAGCACCGGCACCGCCGCGCCGGTGGGGCCGCCGTGGATGACCACCAGCAGCGGGGGCAGCTCCCCCTCGGGGGCGTCGTGCGCGCCGAGCGGCGGGTAGTAGAGCCCGTACCCGGTGCGCGGCGCGCCGTCCCGGTCGGTCGAGGCGAACCGGATCGACTCGGGCACCGAGATCGTCTCCGGGTGCAGGCCCAGATCGCGCGGCGCGCGCAGCACCTGCATCCCGACGGCGCCGGGCTCGCCGGCCGCCGCGGGCGCCGGGACGACCCGGTGCACCCCGGGCTCCGTGGTCGGGCTGCCGGCGACGCAGACGACGGCGTGCGGGCCGTCGGCGCGCACCGAGGCGACCGCCGAGAACGGGGCCTCCAGCTCGGTGATCGTCCCGCTGGTCTCGCGGACGACGAGCGCGTCGAACCCGTTCGACGACCGGGCGAACACGATCCGGCCGTCGTCGAGGAATGTGTAGCGGGAGCCGCCGAGCGTCCAGCCGGGGACGCCGATCTCGGCGTCGATCCGGACCAGCGACTCGATGTCGTTCCCGGGCAGCCAGCGGTAGAGGTTCCACCAGCCGGTGCGGTCGGACAGGAAGGTCAGCGACCCGTCGGGCTGCCACTGCGGCTCGGTGACCGACTCCCCCGGCCCGCCCGCGACGACCGTGTCGGTGCCGGTGGCGAGATCGCGCACGGTCAGCTCGACGTCGTCCCACGGCATCGACGGGTGGTTCCAGGACAGCCAGGCCAGGGTGGTCGCGTCCGGTGAGATCCGTGGCGCCGCGACGAAGTCCGGGCCGGTGACCAGCACCTCGGGCTCCGACGGCGCCCGCGCGTCGAGCCGGACGATCTCGTTGACGACGTCGGTCGCCGGGCAGCCCGGCGACGGGTGGTGCTCGCGGACCGCGACCAGCCAGGTGCCGTCCGCGGCGACGTCACCGTCGGCGTAGCGGTCGCCGCGCGGCACCGCCGGTTCCGGGGTCAGCGGCACCGGGGCGCCGCCGCGGTCGAGCCGGTACAGCCTCTGGTCGGTCCACTCGACGTAGAACACGGTGCCGGGGCTGCCCGGGTCCAGCCACCACGCCCCGCCGCCGTACTCGTGCACGGCGGTGCGAGCGTTGGCGCCGGCCGGCAGCAGGTCGGTGCGGGTGCCGTCGTCGCAGCGGCGCACCAGCTGGATCCGGCCACCCTCGGCGGCCCGGCCCTCGGCCCAGATCACCCCGGTGCCCTCGGTTCCCGGCGCGCCGTCCGGACGGACGTCGCCGAGCCGCACCGCGGCCGTCACCACCAGTTCGGACGTGACCGGTGTCGGCCACGACCCGTACCCCGAGATCGTCACGCCGACCACGCTAGTCGCCGCCCCGGTCAGCGGCGGGCGGTGGCCGCCTCGCGCAGCAGCCGCACCGCCACCGGCAGCGCGCCCGGGCGCAGCACCGGGGCGAGCCCGAGCACCCCGCGCAGCCCGACCCACCAGCGGACCCGCCCGTCGGTGCGGAGCACGCCGACCGCCGGTGCCCGGCAGGCGGCGACCGCGGCGGGCAGGTTCGGGTAGATCTCGGCGAGCCGCGGCTCCCGGCAGGACCGGGCCCGCACCCGCACGGTCACGCAGCCGGGCAGCTCGCGGGCGATCCGCGAGCAGGGCGCGCACGTCGCGTCGTGCACCACCACCAGCTCCCGGATCCGCGTGCGCGCCACCCGGCCATCATCCCGCCGTGAGCACCCCGGCCAGTGCGACGGGGTGCGACAGCATCGGATGGTGCGATCCGGCGATCATCTCCGGGACGACGCCGCGCAGCCGGCGGGCCAGCAAGGTCCGGACGAACGCCGGCGGGAACAGCTTGTCCTCGCGGCACAGCAGGAACCGGGTGCGGACCGGCGGCCAGCCGTCCCGCGGCCAGGGCTGCTCGAACGCGGTCGACGACTGCCCGCGCTCGTGCCGCAGCGCCTCGTTCGCGGTCTCCTCGGCGACGTCGTGGTAGTAGAGCGCCACGACGTCGTCGGGATCGCGGCCGTCGCGGGCCAGCTGCTCGGTGAACGGCGCGCGGTGCCCGGTCGCCGCCCACCAGTCCGAGCCGGACTCCCCCGGCGCCGGCACCATCGCGGTGAGGAGCACCAGCTCGCGGACGGTGATCCGGTCGCAGACCAGGGGCGCGGTGAACCCGCCGAACGAGTGCCCGACGACGACCAGGTCGTCCGGGTCGGGCCCGGCGGCGCGCACCGCCGCGACGACGGCGTCGGCGTAGTCCTCCAGGTACGCGCCGTCGTCGTCGCACGGGAGATCGACCGGCACCGCACGGTGCCCGCGCGCGGTCAGCGCGCGGGCCAGCGGGCCCCAGTACCAGCTGTCGGTCCCGGCACCGGGGACCAGCGCGAACGTCGTCATGCTCCTCCGACCGCCCGGTGCACCGCTTCTCATCGGTGCCGTTCTCATCGGTGCCGCTTCCCGACGGTGCTGCTCGCCATGGGCGCAACTCATCTTGCTGCCGCCCGGAAGTGTCCCCGGTACCGTCGGGACCCCGCCACCGAGGAGGCCGCATGAACGACCCCACACCACCGCCGCCGGTGCCGGAGCCGGGTGGGCAGCAGCCCGCCACCGACTACACCGACGACGGCGTGCCGACGTTCGAGTACGTCCGCGACCGGATCGAGGGCCGGGCGGCGACGGCGGCCGCCGCGGAGGAGCTCGCCGGCGACGACGGGAAGGCGCAGGAGGCGCAGGACGCATTCGCCGACCGGGAGCGGAAGGCCGCGGACCGGCTGGCCGAGATCCGCCGCTCGATGGGCGGCTGAGCCCGGCTCAGCGGTCGTCGCCGACCGGCCGCCAGCGCCGGTCCGCCGGGGCGGGCGCGGCCCGCAGCTCGGCGAGCAGGGTCTCCGGGTCCGGCCCGGAGCGGACCAGCGCGCGGTCCGCGGCCCGCAGGAACCCCTCGGCGACGGCGTGGTCGAAGAACGCCAGCAGGTCCCGGTAGTACCCGGCGGTGTTCAGCAGCCCGACCGGTTTGGCGTGCAGCCCCAGCTGCGACCAGGTCAGCGCCTCGGCGAACTCCTCCAGCGTGCCGATGCCGCCGGGCAGGGTCACGAAGCCGTCGGACAGCTCGGCCATCCTCGCCTTGCGCTCGTGCATCGACCCGACGACGTGCAGCTCGGTCAGGCCGTCGTGGGCGATCTCGTCGGCCACCTGGTGCTCCGGGATCACCCCGACCACCCGGCCGCCGCGCTCCAGCGCGGCGTCGGCGAGCTCGCCCATCGTGCCGACGCTCGCGCCGCCGTAGACCAGCCCGATGCCCGTGTCGGCGAGCAGCGCGCCGAGCCGGCGGGCGGCGGCGACGTAGGCCGGCACCCGGCCGGGATTGGAACCGCAGAAGACGCAGAGCGTGCTGATCGGGCCCATCGGTCCGCCTCCCGGCGTGCGCTCAGAACGGGTGGTTGTTGCCGCCGAAGACCTCGCTGACCGAGTCGTCGGTGAAGATCCGGCGGATCGAGTCGGCGAGCAGCGGCGCGCAGGACACCACGTCGACGTTCGGCGGGGCGCCGGGCCGCAGCGGGATCGTGTCGGTGACCACGATCCGCTCGAACGGCGCACCGGCGAGCCGCTGGTAGGCGGGCCCGGAGAACGGCGCGTGGGTGGCCGCGGCGAACACCCGCCGGGCACCGGCCCGCATCACCGCCTCGCCGGCCGCGCACAGCGTGCCGGCGGTGTCGATGATGTCGTCGACGACGATCGCGGTCCGCCCGGTCACGTCGCCGATCACGTGCCCGATCTCGGCGACCTGCTGCTGCGGGCGTTCCTTGTCCAGGATCGCCAGCTCCGCCCCGATCCGGGTGGCGAACTGCTTGTTCAGCTTCACCCGGCCGGCGTCGGGGGCGACGACGACCAGATCGTCGTCGAGCCCGGCGAAGTGGTCGGCGAGCATCATCAGCGCCGTCATGTGGTCGACCGGCACCCCGAAGAAGCCCTGCAGCTGCCCGGCGTGCAGGTCCATCGTCAGCACCCGGTCCACCCCGACCGCCTCCAGGGTGCGGGCCACCACCCGGGCCGAGATCGGCTCGCGCGGCGCGGACTTCTTGTCCTGCCGGGCGTAGCCGTACCAGGGGGTCACCGCGATCACCCGGTGCGCGCTCGCCCCGACCGCGGCGTCGATCATCACCAGCAGCTCGAGCAGCGCGTCGTTGGCGTTCACCCCCTGCACCGGGTTCGCGCACATCGGCTGCACGAGGAACACGTCGGCGCCGCGGATGGACTCGGTGAACCGGCAGTAGACCTCGCCGTTGGCGAAGGTCCGCAGGGTCACCGGGCCGGGGTCCACGCCGAGCTCGCCGGCGATCCGGGCGCCCAGCACCGGGTTCGCCCGGCCGGTGAACACCATCAGCCGCTTGTCGTAGCCGAGCGGGAGGCTGGTGCCGGTCACAGCCCGCGCCCGATCACTGCCCGCACCCGGTCACTGCCCGCACCCGGTCGCTGCCCGCTCCAGCAGCTGCCTGCCCAGCGCGTAGGCGCCGCGCAGGTCGTCGCCGGTGAAGCAGACCGATGCCCTGGCCCGCACCGCGTCGCTGCAGTTCACGCCGACCGTGTTCGGCAGCCGGTCGAACAGCAGCAGATCGGAGGTGGAGTCGCCGTAGGCGACGCAGTCCCGCTCGCCGAGCCCCAGCTCGTCGAGCAGCGCGGTGGTGATGTCGACCTTCTGCTGCAGGGTGAGCAGGCCGTCCTCGGCGACCGGGACCCCGGGTTCGACGGCGGAGCCGTAGGTCCGGTGCGCACCCCAGCCGGTCAGCCGCTGGACGAAGAAGTGCGGGGACTGCGAGATGACCGCGATCATCTCGCCGCGCTCGCGGATGTCGGCGAACACCTCCGGCACCCCGGCCAGCCAGTCCGAGGAGCGGAACGCCGCGTCGATCCGGTCCTCGGAGACGTCGCGCCAGAGCGGCAGCATCCGCTCCCAGAAGGTCACCGAGCCGATCTCGCCGCGGACCCACTCCTGCTCGATCCGGTCGGCCTCGGCGAACCGGCCGAGATGGCGGGACAGCTCCACCGAGGCCGCGCCGCGCAGCAGGGTGCCGTCCATGTCGAACACGTGCAGCCGCTTCATCGGTGTGGTCGCTCCAGGGTCGGTTCGTCCGTCATGTCCGTCCGTCGTGCTGCTGCGCCCCCGGAGCGCGGCGGGACACCGGCCCGCCGCGCTCCGGCCGGGCCGGTTCAGGCGATGGCGGCGGTCACGGCCGTCTCGTCCGACACCGTCCGCATCGGACCGACGTGCCCGATGTAGTACTCCTCCGGGACCTCCCGCTCGGCGTTCGCGATCACCTCGGTGAAGTCCCACTTCTTGAGCAGCTTGCCGTCCCGGAACACCGGCACCAGCACGTTCTCCGACTCCGGGATCGAACCCTTCGGGACCGTGGTGTAGGTGCCGTCCTCGTACTTCAGGGCCAGCCGGCCGGCCTTCGACGCCTTGAACCCGGCACCGGTCGGCGACTTGGCGATGTCGCGCCACTCGCCGTTCACCCGGACCGCGGAGGCCTTCTGGCCGAAGTTCATCGTGTCCCGGTTCCAGTGCTGCAGCAGGCCGCCGCCCATCCCGAAGACCGCGTTGTCCGCGGCCAGGCCGCGCCGCTCGAGCTCCATGTAGACCTGGGGCAGGCTGTCGAAGTTCACCCCGTCACCCTGCACCACCCGGACGAACGGCGGCAGGATCTTGAAGCCCTTGCTGTTCGTCTCGTAGCCGAAGGACTCCATCAGCCACTCGGTGGTGTCCGCGGTGACCTGCACGATGTCGCCGGAGTCGGGCCGCACGCCGACCAGGCCGGGGAAGTTGCGGATCTCCTCCTTCAGCTCCACGCCGATGATCTTCTTGACGCAGTGCTCGTGGTCGTAGGTGTCCGACAGCAGCAGCGCGCAGCCCTCGGGGGCGAACACCTGGAGCATGTTGCGCAGCGCGTCGGCCTCGTGCTCGCGGCCCCACGCGCAGAACCCGGCGTGCTCGGAGTTCGGGCCGGAGTTGGAGACCTTGCCCGCGTTGTAGAACCGCTTCGCCGCGAGGATCCCGGGGACGGTGTCGCTCTGGTCGAAGTTCACCAGGTGCGCCAGCCCGCCCAGCGCGGCGGACTGCTGCGAGCTGACCCCGCGGGCGCCGTAGTCGTGCAGGGTGTTGCGGAGCAGCTGCGGGTTGTCCGAGGTGCGCGTCAGCGCCTCCTTGATCACCATCTTGGACAGCCAGCTGACGGTGCCGATGGTGGTCGGGTACCAGACCGCGCGCAGCAGCGCCGTCTCGAAGAAGCTGGTCGCCCAGAAGTACTTCGGATCGGTGTTGATCACCTGGACCAGCACGTTGCGGGCCGGCAGCACGGTGCCCTCGGGCACCGCCTCGATCTCCACCGGCAGGTACCCGCCGTGGTCGTTGAGGATCCCCAGCCAGTTGTCCCGGTTGAAGTGCATGCCCTGCTCGCGCACCACGAACTCGGCCTCGTCGATGTCCTCGAGGGTGATCGGTCGCATCAGGTACTCCCGCAGGAACGCCTGCAGGCCGACGAACTGGGTCACCGGCCACGCCCCGCCCCGGGACTCGATGTAGCTCGACACGTACTCGGTGCCCGGCGGGTAGAGCGGGTAGTGGCAGTGCTTGTAGTTGTCGGTGTTGATGATCAGGTTGTCGAGGTAGCCCATCGGGTCCGTCTCACCTTCTACGAGAGTCGTTTCTACCGACTAGCCGCGCCGATGACTCGAATGCGACCGCCTGTCGTACTGAGATCCCTGCTGAGTGCGGTACCGCGCGCGGAGGAACTGCTGTCCTGCGCGGGACTGAAGCCTTGCCCATGCACCTGAGCGACCACCAGATGTTGGGGCCAGAGCACAGACGATTGTAACGATTCTACTGTGACCGTCAACGCATCCTGCACACCCGGACCGGCAGGAAGGTCCCACCGAACGGCCCCCGACCAGCGGCTCCCGGACCCCGATCACCCTGTAAGCACTGGTGGCCGGGCCGCGGCCGCACCTACCCGGGGCCGGCCGGACACCCCTGCGACCGATCCCGCACCGTGCGCGACCCGATCCGCAGGCAAGGAAGGCAGAAACGTTTCTACCCTGGGCTCACGCCGTCCGGTCCGGCGGGCGCTCAGACCTCCGCGCGGAGCCGGTCGGCGGTGGGCATCCCGCCGCGGGCGCCCACCTCGCGCACCGACAGCGACGCCGCGACGTTGGCCTCGGCGACGGCGTCGCGCAGCGGTGTGCCGGCCGCCAGCCGGGCGGCCAGCACGCCGTTGAAGGTGTCGCCGGCGCCGGTGGTGTCGCGGACCTCGGTGGGCCGGGGCGGGACGGCCAGCACCTCGCCGCCGGGCTCGGCCAGCAGGGCGCCCTGCGCACCCAGCGTCACGACGACGGCGGCGCCGGTCCGCGCCGCCAGCGCCGCGGCCCGCTCCCGCGGCCCCTCCCCCGGGACGCCCGCGGCGGCGGCCAGGTCCGCCAGCTCCCCCGCGTTCGGCGTCAGCACCGGGCCCGCGTCGAACAGCTCCACGACGACCGGGACCACCGGGGCCGGGTTCAGCACGCACGGCACCCCGGCGGCGGTCGCCGCGCGCACCGCGGCGGCCACCGCGGGCCCCGGGATCTCGGTGCTGACCAGCACGCAGCCCGCCGCGGGCAGCGCGGCCCGCAGCGCGCCGGCCACCGCGCCCGGCTCCAGCGCGGCGTTGGCGCCGGCGCCCACCGCGATCTGGTTCTCCCCGGCGTCGTCGACGACGATCAGCGCCGCGCCGGTGGACACCCCGGCGGCCACCGTCACCGCGGAGACGTCGACCTGCTCGGTCCCCAGCTCGTCGAGCGCCTCGGTGCCCAGCGCGTCGTCGCCGACCGCGCCGACGTAGCGGACCCGGGCCCCCGCGCGGGCGGCGGCGACGGCGGCGTTCGCCCCCTTGCCGCCGCCGTGCCGCTGCACCGCGGGCCCGACGACGGTCTCGCCGGGCCCGGGCAGCCGTGTCGTGGCGACGACCATGTCGACGTTGACCGCGCCGACCACGACGACGTCCGAACCACTCATCCCGGCCTCACCTCGGCGGTCGCACGCTCTCACGGATCTGGATGGTGACCGGGAGCTGCTCGTCGACGGTCTCGCTCGCGCCGTCGAGCAGCCGGAACAGGGCGGTCGCCGCCCGGTAGCCCATCTCGTGCGCCGGCTGGCGCACGCTGGTCAGCTTCGGGCTGAGCAGCCGGGACACCGGCAGATCGTCGAAGCCGGCCACGCTGATGTCGTGCGGCAAGGACAGGCCGTGCCCGGTCAGCCGCTCCATCGCCCCGATCGCCATCAGGTCGTTCGCGCACAGCAGCGCCGTCGGCCGCTCGGCCTCGGGCAGTGCGAGCAGCGCGTCGACCGCGGCGGCGCCCGAGTCCTCCCGGTAGTCACCGGGATGCACCGGGACCGAGTCCGGATCGAGGCCGGCCCCGGCGAACGCCTCCCGGTACCCGGCGAGGCGCTGCTGCGCCGTCCAGAGCGCGGGCGGGCCGCCGACGACGGCGAGCCGCCGGTGCCCCTGCTCCAGCACGTAGGTCGCGACCTCGCGGGCGCCGCGCCGGGAGTCGCAGGTCACCGCGGGCAGGTCCCGGCCGGGGATCTGCTCGTCGACCAGCACGACCGGGCCGGAGCGGGCCAGGTCGTAGATCGCCGCGGGCATCGATCCGGTGCCGGACAGGTAGATGACGCCGTCGACGCGCTGGCTGCGCAGCAGCTTCGCCTGCTTCTCCTCGGCGGCCTCGGTGCCGTCCGGCACGATCAGCACGACCAGCACGTCCAGCGACGACGCCGCCCGCTGCACGCCCTCGGTGACCAGCGCGAAGAACTGGTTGGTCAGGTCGGGGACGACCATCGCCACGGTGGACGCCGAGCGGCGCTTGAGGCTGCGGGCCGACTGGTTGGGCGAGTAGTCGAGCAGCCGGATCGCGTCCAGCACCCGGTTGCGGCGCTCCTGCGCGACCGGCCCGCTGTCGTTGAGCACGTAGCTCACGGTGCTGACCGAGACGTTCGCGTGTTCGGCGACGTCCTTCATCGTGGGGCGACGGCGCGGCACGACCTGGACCTCCTATGTACGTGCACCGGCCGCCCAGCCGAGCACCGACGCCCACAGATCCTGGTAGTGCGCCCACCCCACGAACTCGGGGGGTGCCCAGTGCGGCGCCAGGTCCGAGGTGAAGGCGACGGACCGGCCCGAACCGGCCGGGCCGACGACCAGGAGCGGATCCTCGCCGGCCCGGGCGACCGTCGTCGCGTCCGGTTTGGCGATCACGCGATTGTAGCCGAGCAGCGGTGGCCAGTCGGGCGGGGTTCCGCCCAGCACCGGATGCGCCGGGGCGTCGAACTCGGCCTTCACGCCCTCCGGTTCCTCGACCCGGTCGTCGTGGTCGAGCAGCCGGACCGGCAGCACGTCGGCCAGCGGCGTCATGCCGAACCGGGCCTTGCCGTCGATCCCGGTGAACGACAGGTAGCCGCCGATCATCACCAGCCCGCCGCCGGCCCGGGTCCAGTCCCGCAGCAGGGCCAGCCGGTTGGGGCTGCGCTCGGAGCGCAGGAACGTCTCGTCCGGCAGCAGGAAGGTGTTGGAGCCGATGTCGGAGAGCACCACGACGTCGTAGTCGGCCAGCTCCTGGGCGGTGCGCGGGAACCGCGCGGACACCTCGTGCCCGCGGACGTAGGTGACCTGGTGGCCGGTCCGGTCGAGCGCGGCCAGGAAGTCGCCCGCGCCCTCCTCGTACTCGGTGCTGTGGAACTGGTCGAAGCCCTTCATGTGGATCGTGTGCTTGATCCACGACTCGCCCACGAACAGCACCCGCGGTGCGGCGCTCACAGGAGCCGGTCCCCGACGTGCTCGGGCAGCACCCTGGCCTCCGGCATCGCGATCACGTTGATCTCCCGCATGTCCCAGCCGACCGTCCGGTCCGGGACCAGCTCGTGGTACGTGCGCCCGGCCACCTCGCCGAACTCGCGGTACCCGTCGGCGTAGGGGTGCCCGACGTGGAAGTACTTGTCGAACACCAGATCGGCCAGGGTGGCGACGAGCCCGGGATCGGTCACCGGCCGCAGGGTGCCGGTGAACCGCACGCCGCTGACGACGGCGAACTCCTCGCCCTGGTCGACCAGCGCGGACAGCGCGCGACCGGCGGCGGCGTTGGCGGCGTGCCGGGAGCCGGCGTCGATCGGGAGGTAGACCTTCTGCTCGTGCACGACCAGCCACAGCGGGGACTGGTAGATCGCGCCGTCCTCGTCGAGCGTCGCCACCCGGATCGTGCGGGCCCGGGCCAGGTAGGCCCAGCGCTTCGCACCGCGCAGCGGCTGCCAGGTACTGGCGGTCACGGCCATCTCAGCTGCCCTCCACGGTGCGCAGCGCGCGGAGCTCGCGGCTGTACTCGGGTGCGTCGGCCACGCCGACCTTCGGCGACGGGCCGGAGGTCCAGAAGAACTTGTAGGCGACGCCGGTGTGCTCCAGCCGGTAGGTGTAGCCGGCCGGCAGGTAGATGTGCTCGCCCTCGCCCGCCTCCAGCACGATCGAGCGGCCCGCGGCGTCCTGCACGACGACGTGGATCCGGCCCTGCAGGACGTAGTGCGTCTCGTCGAAGTCCTGCTGGTCCCACTCGTAGGGCAGGTGGTCGGGCTCGCCGTAGCAGTAGCCGTGCCGGAAGTAGCGCGCGTCGTCGCGCTCCCGGGACAGGAAGATGTTGGTGACGATGCCGGTGTTGAACCTCAGCACCGGCATCTTGTCGATCTCGTCGGGCACGATCACCCGGGGGAACCGGCGGGCGTCGGGCGCGCCGGGGTCGTAGTCCGGCATCTCGGACTCCTCTCGATCGCCGCTGTCGGGACCTCCCGGCGGCGGCACCGGGGGGTGCGCGGCACGGGGTTGAGACGTTTCTATATAGCCAGAGTGTTCGCCGGTCGTCAAGCGCCGGACGGCTGCCCGGTCGTTCTCGGCGGTGCCGCCCGAAGGATCCGGCAGGCACCCGGCTTTCCTGCACGTGACCAGGACTGACGACGATGTTTCCGGCTTCCCGGGGCGCCCGCGGCCGGGCACGGTTGACCGGCCGGGCCGCCGGCAGATCATCGCCGGAGCAGCGATATAAAGCATTCTAGCTGGGCTGTATTGTCCGGCGTCGTCCGGCGTCGTCCGGCGTCGTCCGGCGCTGTTCGTCAGTCGCCGTAGCCGAAGACGGTCTTCACCTCGAGGTACTCGCGCATGCCGAAGTCGCCGTACTCGCGGCCGTTCCCGGACTGCTTGTAGCCGCCGAACGCCCCGGCGAAGTCCAGGCCGGCCCCGTTCACGTGCACCATCCCGGTGCGCAACCGGCGCGCCACCGCCCTGGCCCGCTCCGGATCGGCCGACGAGACGAACCCGGCGAGCCCGTAGTCGGTGTCGTCGGCCAGCCGCACGGCCTCGTCCTCGTCGGCGTAGCCGGTGATCGTGACGACCGGGCCGAAGATTTCCTCGCGGGCGATCCGCATGTCGTTGCGCACGTCGCTGACCACGGTCGGCCGCACGTACCAGCCCACGTCCAGCCCGTCCGGGCGGCCCGGGCCGCCGGCGACGATCCGCGCCCCCTCCTCGACGGCGCTCGCGAGCAGCCGCTGCACCTTGTCGTAGCCGGCCTGCGAGACCAGCGGGCCGAGCGCGACGCCGTCGGACTGCGGCGGCCCGACGACGGTGGCGTCCGCCGCGGCGGCCGCGAGCCGCTCCACCTCGGCGACCTTGTCCCACGGCACCAGCCAGCGGGTGCCCGCGTTGCAGGACTGGCCGGAGTTGGCGAACACCGCGGCCAGGTCCCGCGGCACGGCGGTGACCAGGTCGGCGTCGTCGAGCAGGATGTTGGCGGACTTGCCGCCGAGCTCCTGGGCGACCCGCTTCACGGTGGGCGCTGCGGCGCGGGCGACCTCGATTCCGGCCCGGGTCGATCCGGTGAAGGAGACCATGTCGACGCCGGGATGCGCGCCGAGCGCGGCGCCGACGCCCGGGCCGTCCCCGTGCACCAGGTTGAACACGCCCGCCGGGACGCCGGCCTCGTCCAGGATCTCGGCGAGCAGCGCGGCGTTGCACGGGGCCAGCTCGGAGGGCTTGAGCACCATCGTGGCGCCGACCGCCAGCGCCGGTGCCACCTTCGCCGCGATGAGCAGCAGCGGCCAGTTCCACGGGGTGATCAGCCCGCACACGCCGATCGGCTCGTGGCGGATCAGGGTGGATCCGCGCCGCTGCTCGAACTCGAAGCCGCGCAACGCGTCCAGCGTCGAGGTGAACTGCCCGAGCCCGGCGCCGACCTGGGCGGTCGAGGCCAGCGCGACCGGGGCGCCCATCTCGGCGGTCAGGGTCGCGGCGAGCTCGTCGGAGCGCCGCTGGTAGACCGCGACGATCCGCTCCAGCAGCGCGATCCGCTCGGCCGTCGTCGTCCGGGAGAACGGCCCGAACGCCGCCCGCGCGGCGGCGACCGCACGGTCCACGTCCTGCGCGGTCCCCAGCGCGACCGTCGCGACCGGCCGCTCGGTCGACGGGTCCACGACGTCGGCGGTGGCGGAGCCGGTCGGTTCGACCCAGCTCCCGTCGATGTAGAAACGATCTGCCTTCTGCACGGAAGCTCCCGGTTGTGCAACGACCGGAGGACCGGACGAACCTGCTCACGGTCCCGCGGACGCAGGATCACAGCAGGTCGAACCGGTACTTCGGAGGGATGCGGCGCTCGACCCTGACCAGGGCAGGGCGGGTACACCTGAATTAGAATCGATTCTAACCCTAGGCAGGTCCGGCTCCGGTCGTCAAGCCGGGTGCGGGCACGGGACGGCCCCCGGACGACGTCGTCCGGGGGCCGTGGACCCGGGTGCCGGGCGGCGGGTGCCGATCGGTCACCCGCCGGGCCGGATCAGGAGTCCTTGCGGCGGAAGATCTTGTCCCCCAGCCACACGAGCGGGTCGTACTTGCGGTCGACCGCCCGTTCCTTCATCGGGATCAGCGCGTTGTCGGTGATCTTGATGTGCTCGGGGCAGACCTCGGTGCAGCACTTGGTGATGTTGCAGAAGCCCAGCCCGTGCTCCTCCTGCGCCTCGGCGGCCCGGTTGCCGTGCGCGTCGAGCGGGTGCATGTCCAGCTCGGCCACCCGCATCAGGTACCGCGGCCCGGCGAACGCCTCCTTGTTCTCCTCGTGGTCGCGGACCACGTGGCAGGTGTTCTGGCACAGGTAGCACTCGATGCACTTGCGGAACTCCTGGCTCCGCTCGACGTCGACCTGCTGCATCCGGTACTCCCCCGGTTCCAGCCCCTCCGGCGGGGTGAACGACGGGATCTCCCGGGCCTTGGTGTAGTTGAACGACACGTCGGTCACCAGGTCCCGGATCACCGGGAACGTCCGCAGCGGCGTCACCGTGACGATCTCGTCCTCGGCGAAGGTGTTCATCCGGGTCATGCACAGCAGCCGGGGCCGGCCGTTGATCTCGGCCGAGCAGGAGCCGCACTTGCCGGCCTTGCAGTTCCAGCGCACCGCGAGGTCGTTCGCCTCGGTGGCCTGCAGCCGGTGGATGATGTCGAGGACGACCTCGCCCTCGTTCACCTCGACCGGGTAGTCGACGAGCTCGCCCTTGGTGTCGTCACCGCGCCAGACCCGGAAGTGCTGGAGGTGGGTGCCCTTCTCGGTGCTGGTCATGCCTGGCCCTCCCCGGGACCGGAGCCGGTGCCCGCGCGGTGACCGCCCAGCTCCTCGCCGGTGTAGTACTTCTTCAGCTCGTCGAGCTCGAACAGGTCGAACAGGTCCGGCCGCATCGGGACCTGCTCCTGGCGGGTGAGCTCGATCCCGTCCTCACCCAGTGCGCTGCAGACCAGCAGCACGTGCCGCCAGTCGGAGTCCATCACCGGGTAGTCGTCGCGGGTGTGGCCGCCGCGCGACTCCTGGCGCTCCAGGGCCGCCTTCCCCACGCACAGCGAGACCAGCAGCATGTTCCGCAGGTCCAGCGCGAGGTGCCAGCCCGGGTTGAACCGGCGGTGGCCCTCCACCGAGACGGTGCGGGTCCGGGTGGCGATGTCCTCCAGCTTCTTGAGCGCGAGCTCCATCTCGTCGCCCTTGCGGATGATGCCGACCAGCTCGTGCATCGTCTTCTGCAGCTCCTGCTGCACGACGAACGGGTTCTCGCCGCCCTCGGTGGAGGTGGAGAACGGCAGCAGCGCCCGCTGGAGGGCCTCCGCCACGTCGGGCTCCTGCACCGCGGGCCGGCCGCGGTCGGTGTGCCGGGCGGCGTGCAGCCCGGCCCGGCGGCCGAAGACCAGCAGATCGGACAGCGAGTTGCCGCCGAGCCGGTTGGAACCGTGCATCCCGCCCGCGACCTCACCGGCCGCGAACAGGCCGGGCACCCGCGACATCGCGGTGTCCGGCTCGACCTCGACCCCGCCCATCACGTAGTGGCAGGTCGGGCCGACCTCCATCGGCTCCTTCGTGATGTCGACGTCGGCCAGCTCCTTGAACTGGTGGTGCATCGACGGGAGCCGCTTGAGGATCTCCTCCGGCTTGAGCCGGGTGGAGACGTCGAGGTAGACGCCGCCGTGCGGGGTCCCCCGGCCGGCCTTGACCTCGGAGTTGATCGCGCGGGCCACCTCGTCCCGGGGCAGCAGTTCCGGCGGGCGCCGGTTGTTGTCCGGATCGGTGTACCAGCGGTCGCCCTCCTCCTCCGAGGTCGCGTACTGCTCCTTGAACACGTCCGGGATGTAGTCGAACATGAACCGCACGCCGTCGGAGTTGCGCAGCACGCCGCCGTCGCCGCGGACCGACTCGGTGACCAGGATTCCCTTCACCGACGGTGGCCAGACCATCCCGGTCGGGTGGAACTGAAGGAACTCCATGTTGATCAGGGTCGCGCCGGCCCGCAGGGCCAGCGCGTGACCGTCACCGGTGTACTCCCAGGAGTTCGAGGTGACCGAGTAGCTCTTCCCGACGCCGCCGGTGGCGAGCACGATCGCCGGGGCGTCGAACCGGACGAACCGGCCGTCGTTGCGGAAGTAGCCGAAGCAGCCCGAGATGGCGGGCGGCCCGTCGCCGTCGGCGGTGGTGAACAGCTCGGTGATGGTGCACTCGTGGAACACCCGGATCCGGGACTCGTGGTCGCCGGTCTCGGCGAAGTCCTCCTGCTGCAGCGAGACGACCTTCTGCTGCAGGGTGCGGATCATCTCCAGCCCGGTGCGGTCGCCGACGTGCGCCAGCCGCGGGTAGGTGTGCCCGCCGAAGTTCCGCTGGCTGATCTTGCCGTCCTTCGTGCGGTCGAACAGCGCGCCGTAGGTCTCCAGCTCCCAGACCCGGTCCGGGGCCTCGGTGGCGTGCAGCTCGGCCATCCGCCAGTTGTTGAGGAACTTCCCGCCGCGCATCGTGTCGCGGAAGTGCACCGACCAGTTGTCGTTCGGGTTGGCGTTGCCCATCGACGCCGCGCAGCCGCCCTCGGCCATCACCGTGTGCGCCTTGCCGAACAGCGACTTGGAGATGATCGCGGTGCGCTTGCCCTGCAGCCGGGCCTCGATCGCGGCGCGCAGCCCCGCGCCGCCGGCGCCGATGACGACGACGTCGTAGTCGTGCCGTTCGATCTGCTCGTCGGTCATGTCCGAGCTCACCCCACGATCCGCAGGTCGGTGATCCAGCCGGCGGAGACGGCCATCACGTAGAAGTCGGTCAGCGCCAGGCTCGCCAGGGTCGCCCAGGCGTAGGCCATGTGCCGGGTGTTCAGCTTCGACACCCAACCCCAGAGCCGGTAGCGGACCGGGTGCCTGGAGAAGTGGTTCAACCGCCCGCCGACCACGCTGCGGCAGGAGTGGCAGGACAGCGTGTAGCCGAACAGCAGCACGACGTTGGCGACCAGGATGATGTTGCCCAGCCCGAGCCCGAACCCGCCGCCGGGCTTGCTGAAGGCGGCGACCGCGTCGTAGGCGTTGATCAGGGTGATCAGGCCGGCGATGTAGAAGAAGTAGCGGTGCGCGTTCTGCAGCAGCAGCGGGAACCGGGTCTCGCCGGTGTAGCGGCGGTGCGGCTCGGCGACCGCGCAGGCCGGCGGGGACAGCCAGAACGCCCGGTAGTAGGCCTTGCGGTAGTAGTAGCAGGTCAGCCGGAACAGCAGCAGGAACGGCAGCGAGACCGCCGCGTAGGGCAGCCACCAGACGTCCGGGGTGAACTGGCCGAAGTGCGACGCCTCCGGGATGCAGCCCACCGAGACACACGGCGAGTAGAACGGCGTCAGGTAGCCGTACTCCTCGACGTAGTAGTACTGCTGCATGAACGCCCGGACGGTCGCGTAGGCGACCCACGCCACGAAGGCGACGAACGTCGCGAGCGGTGGCAGCCACCAGCGGTCGGTGCGCAGCGTGCGCGCGGCGATCGTGGCCCGGCCTGCACCGGGGCTGCCGCTGGTGTCAGTGGTGGATGACACGCGCGGGGACTCCTGTCGTCTCGCGGCACCGCGGCCCGATCGGGTCCCGGACACGGCGCCGTGTCCTCTGTCGTCGTCACGCAATGGCGCGACCTGCAAGAGGGTACGACCCAGCTCACATGTGATCTACGTCGACCTCGGGATCAACCCCCGTATCGAGACGCGCCTCACAGTGCCGGGGCGCTCATCGAGTGTGACCGAGTCCGCCCCGCGTTATGTCCTCGTGAATGTTCTGATGGCGACGGGCCGCGGTGGGCGCGGGCCGGGAGGAGCGCAGGGCAAGCCGATGCACGCCACACTGGAGTCGATCCACGAGCGGGTCCTGGACCGCAACCCCGGGGAGTCGGAGTTCCACCAGGCCGTCCGGGAGGTGCTCGAGAGCATCGGTCCGGCGGTGGACAAGCACCCGGAGTACGCGCAGGCGCGGATCGTCGAACGGATCTGCGAGCCCGAGCGGCAGATCATCTTCCGGGTGCCGTGGGAGGACGACGGCGGCGACATCCACATCAACCGCGGCTTCCGGGTCGAGTTCAACAGCGCACTCGGGCCGTTCAAGGGTGGGCTGCGCTTCCACCCGACGGTGCTGCTGGGGACGGTCAAGTTCCTCGGCTTCGAGCAGGTGTTCAAGAACGCGCTGACCGGGCTGCCGATCGGCGGCGCCAAGGGCGGTTCGGACTTCGACCCGCGCGGCCGGTCCGATCGCGAGGTCATGCGCTTCTGCCAGAGCTTCATGACCGAGCTCTACCGGCACCTGGGCGAGCACACCGATGTCCCGGCCGGGGACATGGGCGTCGGCGCCCGCGAGCTCGGCTACCTGTTCGGGCAGTACAAGCGGATCACCAACCGCTACGAGTCCGGCGTGCTCACCGGCAAGGCGCTCGCCTACGGCGGCGCGCAGGTCCGCCGGGAGGCCACCGGCTACGGCTGCACCTACTTCGCGCAGCGGGCGCTGGAGATCCGCGGGGACTCGCTGGAGGGCAAGGACGTCGTCGTCTCCGGCTCCGGGAACGTCGCCGTGTACGCCGTGGAGAAGGTGCACCAGCTCGGTGGCCGGGTGGTGGCGGTGTCCGACTCCGCCGGCGTCGTGCACGACCCGAAGGGGATCGACCTGGAGCTGCTCAAGGACGTCAAGCAGGTCCGCCGGGAGCGGATCAGCGCCTACGCCGACGAGGTCGGGCACGCCGAGTTCTCCGCCGACCGGTCGATCTGGGAGATCCCCTGCCAGGTCGCGCTGCCCTCGGCCACCCAGAACGAGCTGGACGCCGACGGGGCACGGGCGCTGGCCGGGAACGGCTGCCTGCTCGTCGGCGAGGGTGCGAACATGCCGACGACGCCGGACGGCGTGCGCGTCCTGCGGGACGCCGGGGTGATCTTCGCCCCGGGCAAGGCCGCGAACGCCGGCGGCGTCGCCGCGTCCGCGCTGGAGATGCAGCAGAACGCCTCGCGTGACTCCTGGACCTTCGAGTACTCGGAGAACCGGCTGCGCGACATCATGAACGACCTGCACGACCGGTGCCACACCACTGCCGAGGAGTACGGCCGTCCCGGCGACTACGTGGCCGGGGCGAACATCGCCGGCTACGCCCGGGTCGCCGAGGCGATGCTGGCGCTCGGCCTGGTCTGAGCGCGCGGCCCCGCCCGGCGGTCCCCCGCCCGGCGAGCCGCCGTCCGGGCGCGGAACAGCTTGCGCACCCGGACGGACGGTGTCACTTCTTGCGGCCACCCACCGTCGCGGCGAGGTAGTCGCGGTTGAGCTGCGAGATCACGTCGAGCGGGATCTCCTTCGGGCAGGCCACGGCGCAGGCACCGGTGTTGGTGCAGCCGCCGAAACCGGCGTCCTCGTGCATCTCGACCATGTTGACGACGCGGTCGTAGCGCTCCGGCTGGCCCTGCGGCAGCTCCCCCAGGTGGGTCAGCTTGGCGCCCAGGAACAGCGACGCCGACCCGTTCGGGCAGGCCGCCACGCAGGCACCGCAGCCGATGCAGTTCGCCGCGGCGAACGAGCGGTCGGCGTGCGCCTTCGGCACCGCGTTCGCGTTCGCCTCCGGCGCCGACCCGGTGTTCACCGAGACGTAGCCGCCGGCCTGGATGATCTTGTCGAAGGCGCCCCGGTCGACGACCAGGTCCTTGATCACCGGGAACGAACCGGACCGGAACGGCTCGACGACGATCGTGTCGCCGTCGGAGTAGTGCCGCATGTGCAGCTGGCAGGTGGTGGTCGCGCGCTGCGGGCCGTGCGGCTGGCCGTCGATCACCATGCTGCAGGCGCCGCAGATGCCCTCACGGCAGTCGTGGTCGAACGCGACGGGCTCGTCGCCGGCCAGGATCAGCCGCTCGTTGAGCACGTCGAGCATCTCGAGGAACGACATGTCCTCGTCCGCGTCGACCTCGTAGGTGGACAGCCGGCCCTTGTCGACCGCGTCGCGCTGCCGCCAGACCTTCAGAGTCAGTTTCACGTCTGCTCGCCTTACTTGTAGCTGCGCTGGGTCGGGTGCACGTACTCGAAGACGAGCTCCTCCTTGTGCAGGACCGGCGCCTGCCCGCGGCCGGTGTACTCCCAGGCCGAGGTGAAGGAGAAGTTCTCGTCGTCGCGCTGCGCCTCGCCGTCCTCGGTCTGGCTCTCACCACGGAAGTGGCCGCCGCAGGACTCGCGGCGCACCAGCGCGTCCAGGCACATGAGCTCGCCGAGCTCGAGGAAGTCGGCCACCCGGCCGGCCTTCTCCAGGCTCTGGTTGAGCTCCGCGCCGGTGCCGGGCACCTTGACGTTGTTCCAGAACTCGCGGCGCAGCTCGGGGATCCGGTCCAGCGCTTTGCGCAGGCCGTCCTCGGTCCGCTCCATGCCGCAGTAGTCCCACATGATCTGGCCGAGCTCGCGGTGGAACGAGTCGACCGTCCGGGTGCCGTTGATCGACAGGAACTTGTCGATCCGGTCGGTCACCGACTTCACGGCCTCGACGACCTCGGGCGCGTCGTCGGGCACCGGCTCCAGGTTGTGCTTGGCGATGTAGTCGCCGATCGTCACCGGGAGGACGAAGTAGCCGTCGGCGAGGCCCTGCATCAGCGCCGAGGCGCCGAGCCGGTTCGCGCCGTGGTCGGAGAAGTTCGCCTCGCCGCCGACGTAGAGCCCCGGGACGGTGGACTGCAGGTCGTAGTCGACCCACAGGCCGCCCATCGTGTAGTGCACGGCGGGGTAGATGCGCATCGGGACCTCGTACGGGTTCTCCCCGGTGATCCGCTCGTACATCTCGAAGAGGTTGCCGTACTTGGCCTCGACCGCCTTGCGGCCGAGCCGGCTGATGGCGTCGGCGAAGTCGAGGTAGACGCCGAGCCCGCCCGGTCCGACGCCGCGCTTCTCGTCGCAGACCTCCTTGGCGGCCCGGGACGCGATGTCGCGGGGCACCAGGTTGCCGAACGCCGGGTACTTGCGCTCCAGGAAGTAGTCGCGCTCGTCGTCCGGGATCTCGTTCGGGCCGCGGTCGTCGCCGAGCCGCTTCGGCACCCAGACCCGGCCGTCGTTGCGCAGCGACTCCGACATCAGGGTCAGCTTCGACTGGTGGTCACCCGAGACCGGGATGCAGGTGGGGTGGATCTGGGTGAAGCAGGGGTTCGCGAACAGCGCGCCCTTGCGGTGCGCCCGCCAGGACGCGGTCACGTTGCAGCCCTTGGCGTTCGTCGACAGGTAGAAGACGTTGCCGTAGCCGCCGGAGGCGAGCACCACCGCGTCGGCGGTGTGCACCTGGATCTCGCCGGAGATCATGTCCCGGGCGACGATGCCGCGCGCCCGGCCCTCGACGACGATCAGCTCCAGCATCTCGTGCCGGGCGAACATCTCGACGGTGCCGGCCTGGACCTGGCGCTCCAGCGCCTGGTACGCCCCGATCAGGAGCTGCTGGCCGGTCTGCCCGCGGGCGTAGAAGGTGCGGGAGACCTGCACACCGCCGAACGAGCGGGTGTCGAGCAGGCCGCCGTAGTCGCGGGCGAACGGGACGCCCTGCGCGACGCACTGGTCGATGATCTGCCGGCTGATCTCGGCGAGCCGATGCACGTTCGACTCGCGGGCGCGGAAGTCGCCGCCCTTGACGGTGTCGTAGAACAGCCTGTACACGCTGTCGCCGTCGTTGCGGTAGTTCTTCGCCGCGTTGATACCGCCCTGCGCGGCGATCGAGTGGGCACGACGCGGGCTGTCCTGGTAGCAGAACGTCTTGACCTGGTAGCCGGCCTCTCCGAGGGTGGCCGACGCGGCGCCGCCGGCCAGGCCGGACCCGACGACGATGATCTTCTTGGACCGCTTGTTCGCCGGGTTGACCAGCTTCACGCCGAACCGGCGGCGCTCCCAGCGGGTCTCGATCGGGCCGGACGGGACGGCCTTGTCGACGACCTGGTCGCCGACCGTGTAGTCGGCGTAGCTCACGTGGTGGGTGGGGGCGTCAGTCTTGTCAGGCATGGATTCAGACCACTCCGAACGTGACGGCGAGGGGCACCGAGATGAACCCCAGGGTGAGCACGGCGGCGAACACCGTGGCCACCGTCTTGATGGTGCGCTCCCGGGTGTTCGAGGACCATCCGAGCGTCTGCATCCCGGAGAAGATGCCGTGCCGGACGTGCAGTCCGAGCGCGACCACCGCGAGGGCGTAGAACAGCGTGACGTACCAGCGGTCCGGAGCGAACCCGGCGCTGATGTTGTTGTACGCCTCCAGGTGCACGCCGTTCGGGTTGGCGACACCGACCGTGAGGTCCAGGATGTGGTAGACGACGAACAGCACGATGATCACGCCGCCCCAGCGCATGGTGCGGGCCGCGTAGCTGCCCTTCACCTGGTGCGAGCCACCGGCGTACTTGATCGGCCGGGCCCGCCGCGCGCGCAGCGTGAGCACGGTCGCCGCCCAGATGTGCGCGATCACCGAGACCAGCAGCACCACCCGGACGATCCACAGCATCCCGCCGTAGGGCAGGGCCGGCTCGAGCAGGGTGCGCAGCCAGGCCGCGTACTCGTCGATCGACTCGGGACCGAAGAAGATCTTCAGGTTACCGATCATGTGCAGGACGACGTAGAGCAGCAGGAAGACGCCGCTCACCGCCATCACGAATTTCAGGAACGCGCTGGGCGTTCGGGGACGCCGGGGCTCGGCTGCGCCGCCCGCCCGGGACTTGTCGGACATCGTGACCACAGCGTCCAGTGGACCTAGCAACACCCGTGGCCGTCCAATGCATCGAGCGGCCAACTGTCATAGCCGTAGGCTATGCACGTGACACTTCAGCAGCTCATGTACTTCGTCGCCCTGGCGGACGTGCGCAGCTTCACTCGTGCGGCCGACCAGGTCGGGGTGGCACAGCCCACTCTCAGCAGGTCGCTGCGGGCGCTGGAGCAGGAGCTGGGGGCTCCGTTGATCAACCGTGGCTCGGTCGTCACGATCACTCCGGCCGGTGAGGTGGTGCTGCCGCTGGCCCGGCGGATGCTGGCCGACTCGGACATGGTGCGCGCCACGGTGGCCGAGATGGTGGGGCTGCGCAGCGGGCGGGTCCGGGTGGGTGCGACGCCGTCGCTGTGCATCGGGGTGCTGTCGGACGTGCTGCGGGTGTTCCACGCCCGGCACCCGGAGATCCACGTCGAGCTGGCCGAGGACGGCTCGCAGCCGCTGGAGACCTCGCTGGTCCGCAACGAGCTGGACATCGCGCTGGTGATCGTCCCGCCGGACGGGGTCGATCCGGCCCTGCACAGCGCCCCGTTGCTACGCGAACGGCTGTCGGTGGCCTCCCCGCGCGCCCGGCGCCCGCTGACCGCGCGCCGGACGATCTCGGTCCCCGAGCTCGCCAAGCACGACCTGGTGATGGTGCGGAAGGGCTACGACCTGCGGGAGGTGACCCTGCGCGCGTACGCGGTGGCCGGGGTGACGCCGAGGATCGCGGTGGAGGGCGGCCAGATGGACGCGGTGCTCCGGATGGTCGAGGCCGGCACCGGGGTCGCGGTGGTACCGGATCTGGTGTTCATCGGGCGGCCGCGGCTGCGCCGGACCGTGCTGACCCCGGCCCTGCACCGGACCGTGGCGCTGGCCCGGCGTGTGGACATCGCACCGACGCCGGCCGTGACGGCGTTCGCGGACATTCTGCTGGAGCACATGTCGGACACCTCGGCCTCACTGCGGTCGGGGGCGAACGACGTCCAGGTGCTGCACCGGCACCGGACCGGCCGGGAGCTGCTGGGGTGAGGTGGGCCGCGCGGCGCGGCTCGGTGCAACGCGCTGCGGCGCCGGACCGGCCGTGCCGTCAGTCGTCGGGCGGGGCCTCACCGAGCTCGTCGGCGTCCGCGCCGGCGGCGGCGATCTCCTCCTTCACGACGCCGTAGGCGACCCCCGGGCCGTAGCCCTTGCGGGCGAGCATCCCGACGAGCTTGCGCGCGGCGGACTGGCGCTGCTCGCGGGAGCCGACGGGCATGCTGCGCAGCCGGCGCACGACCAGCTCGCGGGCGCGGTCACGCTCGGAGTCGTCGTCGATCTCGGTGAGGGCCTCGTCCGCGGTGTCCCGGTCGATCCCCTTGCGGTGCAGCTCGAGTGCGATCGCGCGCTTGCCGAGTCCGCGATGCCGGTGCCGGGAGCGGACCCACTGGTCGGCGAACGCCTTGTCGTCGACCAGCCCGACCTCGTCGAAGCGCTCCAGCACCTGCCGCGCGACCTCGTCGGGGATCTCCTTGCGGCGCAGTGCATCGCCGAGCTCCTTGACCGAGCGGGCCCGGTCGGTGAGCAGGCGCAGGCAGATCTCCTTCGCCCGGGCCTCCTCGTCGACCGGGGTCCGGGCCCGCTGCGTTCCCCCGGACGACGACCCGCCAGCCGGCCCGCCCGCGCGGCGGCGCCGGGCACCGGAGCGCTCGGCCGGCCGGGAACGATCGAGCTGATCAGCCTGACCGGGCTGACCGGGCTGACCGGGCTGCTCGGACTGATCGGACCGATCGCCACCGCCGGACCGGCGCCGTGCCCCGCGGGGGGCGGCGCGGCGGCCGGGTCCGTCGTCGAACGTGGCGATCCGGGGAGCCTGCGCGCCGGGCGCACCGGCCTCCGCGCTCAGCTCCTCGAACGACACGACCCGCCCGGGCCCGCCGGGTTGCTCCGGACCTCCCGGGGCGCGGTCTGCTGGCTCCCCCGGCCCGGCTGCGGCGGGATCGGGAGCGGCATCGGTGGCCGGGTCCAGGGTCGGGTCGACGAGCCGGACGGCGCGCCAACCGGCGTCGCCCCACGGATCGCCGGCCGAGGGACCGCCGGACGGACCACCACCAGCCGGATCACCGGACGGACCACCGCTCGACGGATCCCCGGGCGGATCGCCGGCCGACAGACGGTCCGCAGCCGCACGCTCCGCCGCCGGGCTCGCACCGAACAGCTCGTCGAGCGAGACGGTGCGGGCCCAGCCGGTCGCCGTGCCGCCGGAGCCGGCCGGGCCGCCGGTCTCCGTGCCATCGGAGCCGGGCGGTCCGTCGCCGGCGGACCCGTTGTGCTCGCCGGGCACGCTCAGAAGTCGACCGGGGCCGGGAGGGGCTCAACCGGCGCGGCCTGCTCGGCGTCGAGAACGGCGCCGATCCCGAGCTTCTCCTTGATCCGCTTCTCGACCTCGGCGGCGACGTCCGGGTTCTCCTTGAGGAACTTCCGGGCGTTCTCCTTGCCCTGCCCCATCTGGTCGCCCTCGTAGGTGTACCAGGCACCGGACTTTCGGATGATCCCCTGCTCGACGCCCACGTCGATCAGCGAACCCTCCTTGCTGATCCCGATGCCGTAGAGCACGTCGAACTCGGCCTGCTTGAAGGGCGGGGCCACCTTGTTCTTGACGACCTTGACCCGGGTCCGGCTGCCGACCATGTCGGTGCCGTCCTTCAGGGTCTCGATCCGGCGGATGTCCATCCGGACCGACGCGTAGAACTTCAGCGCCTTGCCGCCGGTCGTGGTCTCGGGGGACCCGAACATCACGCCGATCTTCTCGCGCAGCTGGTTGATGAAGATCATCGTGGTGCCCGAGCTGTTCAGCGCACCGGTGATCTTCCTCAGCGCCTGGCTCATCAGCCGGGCCTGCAGGCCGACGTGGCTGTCGCCCATCTCGCCCTCGATCTCGGCGCGCGGCACGAGCGCGGCCACCGAGTCGATGACGATGAGGTCCAGCGCGCCGGAGCGGATCAGCATGTCCGCGATCTCCAGCGCCTGCTCGCCGGTGTCCGGCTGGGAGACGAGCAACTCGTCGGTGTTCACCCCGAGCGCCTTGGCGTACTCCGGGTCGAGCGCGTGCTCGGCGTCGATGAACGCCGCCACGCCGCCCGCCGCCTGCGCGTTCGCCACGGCGTGCAACGCGACCGTGGTCTTACCGCTGGACTCCGGGCCGTAGATCTCGATCACGCGGCCGCGCGGGATCCCGCCGACCCCGAGCGCCACGTCGAGCGCGATGGAGCCGGTGGAGATGGCACTGACCGGCGCGCGCGTCTGGTCGCCCAGGCGCATCACCGATCCCTTGCCGTGGTTCTTCTCGATCTGGGCGAGGGCGAGTTCGAGCGCCTTCTCGCGGTCCGGAGCGGACATCTCTTGACTCCTCGCTGATGTGCGATCGGGGCCTGCTGCTGTCTTTCGGGGAGGCACATCGCAACGGTATGGGGTACCCCTGACAGTTTCGGCGGCCGGATCGGCAGCTGTGGACAACTCGCCGGGAACCGCTGCGGTCTCCCACCCGGAACGGTAGCCGAACACGCGTTCGAGCCGACACGGCGACACGCCGACCGGATGCCCCCGGGAGCCGAACGGTCACCCGGCGTCGCGGCCCACCCGGACCGGGCTCAGCGTCGCGCGGCGGGCACGTCGTAGGCGTCGCACACCGCGCGCCACACCCGGCGCAGGTCGATCCCCGACTCGATCGCCTGCTCGACGGTCTGCCCGTCGAGCTCGGCGAACACGTGGTCCCGGGACAGCGACGACGCCCGCACCGCCCCGAACTCGCCTTCCATCAACTCCCGGAAGTGGCTCATCCGCACACCGTCGAGAGTAGGCCCCGGGGCGCGGGCGCGCGGCTCCCGCCCGTCATCGCCCGGCCGTCGGTACGATGGGAGTTATGTCCGAACTGCTTGCCGCCGCGCCCGTCGACGTCGCCGACGAGGTCCTCGCGACGACCGGCATCGGCTCGCCGCTGGCCTGGCAGATCGTCTCGCTGCTGGCCCTGCTCTCCGCGCTGTTCGTGCTGCTGCGCTGGTGGAACCAGCAGCGCAAGCGCTGACCGGCCACCGGACCGCGACACCGGGCCGTGACGCCAGGCCCCGAAACAGGGCCGCGACGCAGGGCCGTGACGCCGGGCCGCTGAGAACCGCACCGCTCAGCCCGCGGCCGGGCGCGGCACCGCGCGCAGCACCACCAGCAGGAACGGCACGGTCAGCAGCGCGGCGAGGATCCCGAGCACCGAGTAGGACGCCACCGTGACCACGGCCCCGGCCACCAGGCCGGCCGCCGCACCGGCCAGGTTCATCGCCACGTCGACCGAGCCCTGCACCCGGGGCCGGTCGGTGACCGGCACCGCGGACGTCAGCAACGCCGACCCGCCGACCAGCGCCGCCGACCAGCCCAAACCGAGCAGCACCAGCCCGGCGGTCAGCACCCCGGTCGCGGTGGGCGCGGCGGACGCGCAGAGCGCCGCCGCGGCGACCAGCGTCACCGTCGCACCGGCCAGGACCGCCGCGGCGCCGAACCGGTCGGCGAGCCACCCGAACACCGGGCTCAGCGCGTACATCCCGGCGATGTGCATGCTGATCACGAAGCCGACCACGCTCAGCGCGGCACCGCCGTGGTCCATGTGCACCGGCGTCATCGACATCAGCCCGACCATCACGGCGTGCCCCACCACGATCCCGGCGGCCCCGGCCAGCGCGGGACGGGAGCCGCGCAGCACGGTCCGGACCGGCGTCGCGGGCCGGTCCCGCCCGTCCTCCGGGACCGGGTCACCGGCCAGCTCGCGGGCCCGGGTGAGCGGATCGGGCCGCAGTCCCGCCCAGCTCACCAGCAGTGCGCAGCCGAACGCCGCGGCGCACAGCAGGTACGGCCCGGCCGCCGGTTCCAGTCCCAGCCCGGCGGCGACGTCCTGCAGCGGGCCGAGCAGGTTCGGCCCGGCGACCGCGCCGACCGTCGTCGCCCAGACGACCAGCGCCAACGCCCGGCCGGCCCGGTCCGGCGCCGCCAGGTCGGTCGCGGCGTAGCGGGCCGCCAGCCCGACGGCCGTCCCGGAACCCATCAGGACCAGCGACACCAGCAACACCGGGGCCGCGCCGGCGGCCGTCCCGATCACCGCACCGATCGCCCCCACGAGCGCGATCAGGTATCCCCCGGTCAGCGCCGGGCGACGACCACGCCGCCGGGCGATCCGGGCGACCACCGCCGCGGCGCCGGCGGCGCCCAGCACGATCGCGGTCGAGGCCAGCCCGCCGACCGTCGGCGAGCCGGTCAGCCGGGCGGCGACCAGCGGGCTGACCGCGATCGACGTCGCCACCGCCGTCCCGCCGAGCACCTGACCGGTGGCGAGCACCACCAGCAGCCGGCGCTGGGCGGGGTCCTGCAGGTGCGGCGTGGCGGTCACGCCGGGATGCTGCCCCGCGCGGTCGTCCGGCGCCAGCCCTATAGGCTCCGCGCCCGACCGGCACGAGTGGGAAGGACGACACCGATGGCACGGACGAAGGACAGGACCGGCATCGAGGACGCGTACCGGCTGGTGTCCGACGTCCTGGAGGGAGCGGTCCGCGAGACCCTCGCCGAGCCGGGGCCGGAGCCCGCGCGGTTCGCCGTCCGGCAGCTGACCTCGGTCGACGACGAGCTGCCCGACGAGGCGACGCCGCCGGGCTGGTCGCTTGCCTTCCTGGTGCTCGCCGACTGGTACGACGCCGCACGCACCGCCCTCGCCGACGACGACGGGCGCGCCGACCATGCGCTGGGCTGGGTCTCCGAGCACCTCGGCCGCCGGTTCGCCGCGCGCGCCCGGTACACCGTCGCCCCGCTGGTCGATCCGGCGAGCGCCCGGGAGACCTCGCTCTACGTCGAGGCGCTCGGCGAGGACTTCCTGCCGACCATGGTCTGGACGGTCGCCGGGCTGGTCGCGGAGTACCCGGGCCGGGCGGCCGGCGACGACCGAATCTGGCCGCGCGCCCTCGCCGACGACGCCCGCACCGCGAGCTGACCCCGCGGCCCAAGACGGGCTCGGCGGGAAACTGTCGGTGCCCGCCCGCATGATGGTCGGGTGAGCGCACTCGACGGCTTCTCCCCCGCCACCCGCCAATGGTTCGAGGGGGCGTTCGCCGCGCCCACCGCCGCCCAGGAGGGCGCCTGGGCGGCCGCCCAGCACGGCCGCAACGCGCTGGTCGTCGCGCCCACCGGTTCCGGGAAGACGCTCGCCGCGTTCCTGTGGGCGCTCGACCGGCTGGCCACCGGGCCGGCGCCGGAGGAGCCCCGGCACCGCTGCCGGGTGCTGTACGTGTCACCGCTCAAGGCGCTCGCGGTGGACGTGCAGCGCAACCTCCGGTCCCCGCTCACCGGGATCCGGCAGGCCGCGCAACGGCTCGGCCATCCGGTGCCCGACGTCACCGTCGGGATGCGCACCGGTGACACCCCGGCCGACGAGCGGCGGCAGTTCGCCCGCACCCCGCCGGACGTGCTGGTCACCACGCCCGAGTCGCTGTTCCTGCTGCTCACCTCGGCCGCCCGGGAGTCGTTGCGCGGGATCACGACGGTGATCCTGGACGAGGTGCACGCGGTGGCCGGCACCAAGCGCGGTGCACACCTGGCGCTGTCCCTGGAGCGGCTGGAGGAGATCACCACGGGCTCCCCGCAGCGGATCGGGCTGTCCGCGACGGTCCGGCCGGTCGACGAGGTGTCGACGTTCCTGTCCGGCACCCGGCCGGTGCAGATGGTGCAGCCGGCCACTCCGAAGACGATCACGGTCGAGGTCCAGGTCCCGGTTCCCGATCTCGCCGCGCTGGACGAGCGGCCGGCACCGGGCAGCACCGACGAAGAGGTCGTCGGCTCCGCGGCGGGCACCGCGCAGCGGCCCTCGATCTGGCCCGCGGTCGAGGAGCGGCTGCTCGGCCTGGTCCGCGCGCACCGCTCGACGATCGTGTTCAGCAATTCCCGCCGGCTGGCCGAGCGGCTGACCTCCCGGCTCAACGAGCTGGCCGCCGAACAGGCCGAACAGGCAGCACAGGCAGGGCAGGACGAACGGGCCGGGCCGGGCGGCCGGGCGGGGGCCGACACGGCGGGCGGGGACCGGCCGGTCTTCCCGGCCGAGGCGGTCGGCCAGTCCGGGGTCGGCGGCGGCGCCGCGCCGACCGTCGCCAAGGCGCACCACGGCTCCATGTCCCGGGACCAGCGCACCTTGGTCGAGGAGGAGCTGAAGTCCGGTCTGCTGCCCTGCGTGGTCGCGACCTCCAGCCTGGAGCTCGGGATCGACATGGGTGCCGTGGACCTGGTCGTGCAGGTCGAGGCGCCGCCGTCGGTGGCGTCCGGGCTGCAGCGGGTCGGCCGGGCCGGCCACCAGGTCGGCGCGGTCTCCGAGGGCGTGGTGTTCCCGAAGTTCCGGGGCGACCTGGTGTCCTGCGCGGTGGTCGCCGAGCGGATGACCACCGGGTCGATCGAGTCGACGCGCTACCCGCGCAACCCGCTCGACGTGCTGGCCCAGCAGATCGTGGCGATGGTGGCGATGGAGCCGTGGTCGCTGTCCGACCTGGCGGCCACGGTCCGCCGGGCCGCCCCGTTCGTGGCGCTGCCGGACTCGGCGCTGCACTCGGTGCTGGACATGCTCGCCGGGCGGTACCCGTCCGAGGAGTTCGGCGAGCTCCGCGCCCGGATCACCTGGGACCGGGTCACCGACGAGCTGCGCGGCCGGCCCGGCGCCCAGCGGCTCGCGGTGACCTCCGGCGGCACCATCCCGGACCGCGGCCTGTTCACCGTGATGACCCCGGGCGCCGCCGACGGGGCCGGCTCCCGGGTCGGCGAACTCGACGAGGAGATGGTCTACGAGTCCCGGGTCGGTGACACGTTCCTGCTGGGCACGTCGTCGTGGCGGGTGGAGGACATCACGCACGACCGGGTGATCGTCACCCCGGCGCCCGGGGTGCCCGCCCGGATGCCGTTCTGGAAGGGCGAGTCGATCGGCAGGCCGCTGGAGCTGGGCCGGGCGGTCGGCGCGTTCGTGCGGGAGATGTCCGGGCTCGCCGAGGGGGCCGCCCGGGAGCGGGCCGCCACCGCCGGCCTGGACGAGTGGGCGCAGGACAACCTGCTCTCCTACCTGCGCGAGCAGCGCGAGGCCACCCGGCACGTGCCGAGCGACCGGACGATCCTGGTCGAGCGGTTCCGCGACGAGCTGGGCGACTGGCGGCTCGTCGTGCACTCCCCGTTCGGCGCCCAGGTCAACGGGCCGTGGGCGCTGGCGATCGCGGCCCGGATGCGCGAGCGGCGGGGGGTGGAGGTGAGCGCGTCCGGGGCCGACGACGGCATCGTGCTCCGGCTGCCGGACGCCGTCGACGACTCCGGTTCCGAGGTCGTCCCGGGCGCCGAGGACGTGCTGCTCGATCCCGGCGAGATCGAGCAGATCGTGGTGGCCGAGCTGGGCGGCTCGGCGCTGTACGCGTCCCGGTTCCGGGAGTGCGCGGCGCGGGCACTGCTGCTCCCCCGGCGGGACCCGCGGCGGCGCAGCCCGCTGTGGCAGCAGCGGCAGCGCTCGGCGCAGCTGCTGTCGGTGGCCGGGAAGTTCGAGCAGTTCCCGATCACCCTCGAGGCGATGCGGGAGTGCGTGCAGGACGTCTACGACCTGCCCGGCCTGCGCGAACTGATGGGCGACATCGGCTCCCGGAAGGTGAAGGTCGCCGAGATCGAGACGGCGCACCCCTCGCCGTTCGCGCGCAGCCTGCTCTTCGGCTACGTCGGGATGTTCCTCTACGAGGCCGACGCCCCGCTGGCCGAGCGGCGGGCCGCGGCGCTGTCGCTGGACTCGACGCTGCTCTCCGAGCTGCTCGGCTCGGAGGCGATCCGCGAGCTGCTCGATCCGGAGGTGCTGGCCGAGGTCGAGGCCGCGCTGCAGCGCACCGCGCCGGACCGGCACGCCCGCGACGTCGAGGGCGCCGCCGATCTGCTCCGCTTCGTCGGGGACCTGTCCGCCGCCGACGGGCGGGCCCGCGGCGTCGATCCGGCGTGGTTCGACGAGCTGGCGGGCGCGCGGCGCGCGCTGCGGGTGCGGATCGCCGGCGAGGAGCGGTTCGTCGCGATCGAGGACGCCGGCCGGATCCGGGACGCGCTCGGCGCGGCGCTGCCGGTCGGGGTGCCGGAGGCGTTCACCGAGCCGGTCGCCGACCCGCTGGGCGATCTCGTGCTGCGCTACGCCCGCACGCACGGCCCCTTCACCGCCGGCGAGTGCGCGGCGCGGTTCGGGCTCGGGGTCGCCGTGGTCGCCGGGGTGCTGGAGCGGCTGACCGGGACCGGGCGGCTGGTGAAGGGCGAGCTGCGGCCACAGGCGTCGGTCCCGGCCGGGGTGCGCAGCGAGACCGAGTTCTGCGACGCCGAGGTGCTGCGCCGGCTGCGGCGGGCGTCCCTGGCGAAGCTCCGGCACGAGGTGGAGCCGGTCGAGCAGCGGGCGCTGGGCCGGTTCCTGCCCGCCTGGCAGGGCGTGCAGGTCCGGTCCGGGTCCGAGCGCCGCGGCCGGGTCCGCCGGGCACCCGGCGCCGAGGACGTGCTCGGCGTCGTCGAGCAGCTGGCCGGCACGCCGCTCCCGGCGAGCGCGGTGGAGTCGCTGATCCTGCCCGCCCGGCTGCCCGGCTACACCCCGGCGCTGCTCGACGAGCTGACCGCGGCCGGCGAGGTCACCTGGGCCGGCTGCGGGGCGCTGGCCGGGCAGGACGGCTGGCTGGCGCTGGCCCCGTCCGACGTCGCGGACCTGCTGCTCCCGGCCCCGGACCTGGACACCGCGGGTACGCCGCTGCACACCGCGGTGCTCGCCGCGCTCGGCCTGTCCGATCCGGCGGCGCTGACCGACCCGGACCGCGCCGCCGAGCAGGCCGGCGGGGCGCTGTTCTTCCGCGAGCTCGCCACCCGGGCCGGCCTGGCGCTCACCGAGCAGGGCGAACCCACCCCGTCCGACGACGACGTGGTCGCCGCCGTGTGGGACCTGGTCTGGGCCGGAGCGCTGACCAACGACACGCTCGGCCCGCTGCGCGCCCGGTTGTCCGGCGGCGGGGACCGGCGCGGCTCGGCCGGGCGGTCCGGCGCGGCACACCGTCCGGCCCGTCGCGCGCCGCGCGGCCGGTACGCGCAGCTGCGGGCCGGGCGGCCGTCGATGCCGAGCCGGGCCGGGCCGCCGTCGGTCGGTGGCCGCTGGTCGGTCGCGGTCGCCCGAGAGGCGGACCCGACCCGGCGGGCGCACGCGGCGGCGGAGGCGTTCCTGGAACGGCACGGTGTGCTGACCCGGGGCGCGCTCGGCACCGAGCGGGTCACCGGCGGGTTCGCCGGGGTGTACAAGGTGCTGCGGGCGATGGAGGAGTCCGGGCGCTGCCGGCGCGGCTACATCGTCGAGGGGCTGGGGGCCGCGCAGTTCGCGGTGCCGGGGGCGATCGACCGGGTGCGGGCGCTCGCCGCGTCCGGCGGCGGCCCCGGCCCGGCCCCCGGCCCGGACCCCGATCCCGGCGACGACGTCCCGGCGGACCTGCTGCGCGGCAGCGCGTTCTCCGGCGCCGGCCGGTACGACGAGTTCGACGGCGCCGCCGCCGGCCGCCCCGCCCCGGTGCAGGACGCCTGGCGCTCGCTGTCCCGGGTGGTGCTCGCCGCGGCCGACCCGGCCCAGCCCTACGGCGCCGCGCTGCCGTGGCCGGACACCACCGGCGACTCCCGGCACCGTCCGGGCCGCAAGGCCGGCGCGCTGGTCGCCCTGGTCGACGGGGTCCCCGCGCTGTACGTGGAGCGCGGCGGCCGCTCGCTGCTGTCGTTCACCGGCGATCGCGACGAGCTGCGCGCCGCCGCCGAGGTGCTGGCCGGAGCGGTGCACGAGGGCTGGCTCGGGTCGCTCGCCGTGGAGCGCGCCGACGGACAGGACTCGCTGGCCTCCGAGCTGTCCGAGGTGCTCACCGAGGCCGGGTTCCGGGTGACGCCGAAGGGGCTGCGGCTGCGGGCCTGACACCCGCCGCCGTCCCGGGCTGCCGGACCGGCCCGCCCCTGCGACGATCACCCGATGACCCGTCGCTCCCCCGACCGCACCGCGTACGCGCTCGCCGGGCTGCTCGGCACCGCCGCCGTCCTGCACGTCGTGCGTCCCGAGCCGTTCGACTCCATCGTCCCGGAGCGGCTGCCCGGCACCCCGCGGTTCTGGACCTACGCCTCCGGCGCCGCCGAGGGCGCGGTGGCGGCGGCCGTTGCGCATCCGCGGACCCGGCGGATCGGCGGGTACGCCGCGGCCGGGCTGTTCGCCGCGGTGTTCCCGGCGAACGTCTCAATGGCGCTGCGCTGGCGCCGCAAGCCGCCGGCGTACCGGGTGGTCGCCTGGGCCCGGCTCCCGCTGCAGATCCCGCTGGTGTGGTGGGCGCTGCGGATCGCCCGGCCCGACCGGGGTCGCTGAGCCCTCGACCAAAGTCGGGCCGAGCACGACGTTCGCCCGGCGGCCGCCGACCGATGCCCGCCGCGCCGGCGTCGTGCCCCGGGGTGGACTGCTCCCGCCGGAGGACCGACGTCCGGCGCGTTCGCGGAGGGGGCACGGCGATGAGGGCAGGAGTCACGACGGCGCTCACGGCGGTGCTGGCGGCGGGGCGGCGGCCCGGACCGGGCACCGGCACGGCGGCGACCGTCCCACGGCTCGCCCGGTGGCCGGTCGGCCTGATCGCGGGTGCGGTCGCCGCGGTGCACCTGGTCGCGGGGTCGCTCGGGCGCGGCTACTGGTTCGACGAGGCGCTGATGCTCGCCCTCGGCCGGCACCATCTCGACTGGGGATCGGCCGACCAGCCGCCCGGGGCACCGCTGCTCGCCCGGCTCGCCGACACCGTCGCCCCCGGATCGATCGCGGTGCTGCGGATCGTGCCGTCGCTGGCGACCGCGGCCGCCGTCGTCGTCGCTGCGCTGATCGCCCGCGAGCTGGGCGGCGACCGGCGCGCGCAGACGCTCACCGCGCTCGCCCAGGCCACCGGGATCTGGGTGACGCTGGCCGGGCACTGGCTGACGCCCTACACCCTGGAACCGCTCGGCTGGCTGGTCCTGGTCTGGCTGGTGGTGCGCTGGATGCGGGTGCGCGACGACCGGCTGCTGCTCGCGCTGGGGCCGGTCCTCGGGCTGTCCGGGCAGGTCAAGTTCCAGGTGCTGCTGTTCGCGGTGGTGCTGCTGCTCGCGGTGCTCGCCGTCGGCCCGCGCGACCTGCTGGGCAGGCCGGCGCTGTGGGTGTCCGCCGCCGTCGCCACCGTGATCGTGGCGCCCACCCTGCTCTGGCAGGCCGCGCACGGCTGGCCGCAGCTGCGGATGGGAGCGGTGGTCACCGCCGAGGCCGAGGCGCTCTACGGCGGCCGGCCGGGTGTCGCGCTGGGCCTGCTGTGGATGGCCGGGGTGACCGGGCTGGTGCTCGTCGTCGCCGGGCTGGTGTTCGCCGTGCGCGATCCCCGGCTGCGCCGCTACGGGTTCCTGGCGCTGACCTTCGGCGCGCTGTGGCTGCTGTTCGTGATCATGGCGGGCCGCCCGTACTACCTGGGCGGGCTGCACGGCGCGCTCGCCGCGCTGGGCGCCGTGGGCTTCCAGCACCGGCGGGAGTCCGGGCACCGGCGCTGGTCCTGGACGGTGTGGCCGGGCGCGGTGCTGTCGGTGCTGGCCGCCGCGGTCACCGTGCCGGTCTCCGCACAGCTCGCCGCACCGGGGATCCAGGACGGCGTGATCGCCGCCGTCCGGCAGGTGTGGACGGAGATGCCCGCCGAGCAGCGGGACCGGACGGTGGTCGTCGCCGAGTCCTACATCTGGGCGGCCTTCCTGGACACCGCGCCGCCGGGAACCGGCCTCCCGCCGGTCGTCAGCGGGAGCCGCAGCTACGGCTACCTCGATCCGCCGCCGGACGACCGGGACAGCGTGATCTTCGTCGGGGAGCACCCGGAGACGATCGCGCCGGCGATCACCGGGCTGCACCGGGCCGGGGTTTCGGACACCGGGGACACGCTGCTGCCGCCGGGCAGCCCGGGCATCCCGGTGTGGACCGGCTCCGGCCTGGCTCGCCCCTGGTCGCAGGTGTGGCCGGAGCTGCGGACGCTGGACGTCGGCTGATCATCGCCTGGTGGTGGACCGGTGCCGGCGGTGGCACCGATCCGCCACGAAGCGGCGAGCACCGGTGCGGCGTAGCGTCGTCCGGGTGCCCGAGGGAGACACCGTGTACCTGGCCGGGAAGCGGATGCACGCGGCGCTGGCCGGGCACGAGCTGGTCCGCGGGGAGCTGCGGCACCCGCGGCTGGTGGAGCACGATCTCGCCGGGCTGACCGTCGCCGGTGTCGTCCCGGTCGGCAAGCACCTGTTCACCCGGCTCGACGACGGCCGCAGCCTGCACAGCCACTTCCGGATGGACGGGTCCTGGCACCTGTACCGGCCGGGGATGCGCTGGCAGCGCGCGGCGCACCAGGCGCGCGCGGTGCTGGAGACCGCGGACCGGGTCGCCGTCGGGTTCGCGCTGCACGACCTGGAACTCCTCCCGACCGCCGACGAGCACACCCTGGTCGGGCATCTCGGCCCGGACCTGCTCGACCCGGACTGGGCCGGCGGGCACGACGCCGAGGCGCTGCGCAGGCTCACCGCCCGCGGGGACCACGAGCTGGGCCTCGCCCTGCTCGAGCAGCGGGTGATGGCCGGGCTGGGGAACCTCTACCGCAACGAGGTCTGCTTCCTGCTGGGCGTGACGCCGTGGGTGCCGGTGCGCGAGGTCCCCGACCTGCCGGGGGTGGTCGCGCTGTCCCGGCGGCTGCTGTCGTCCAACAAGGACCGGCCGGAGCAGACGACCACCGGTTCGCTCGCCGCGGGCGAGGCGCACTGGGTGTTCGAGCGCCCCGGGCGGCCGTGCCGCCGGTGCCGCGCCCGGATCCGCACCGCCGAGCAGGGCCGGCCGCCCTACGCCCGGGTCACCTACTGGTGCCCGCGCTGCCAGCACGGCCCCTCCCCGTACCGCGCCCGCCGCTGACCCCGCGGATCACACCCCTTCGCGTCGGTTCGCACCTGTCGCAGCAGGTGCGGACCGACGCGAACGGGTGCGGTCTCCCCGGACGTGCGAACGCCCCGCCACCCGGGACCGGGGGCGGGGCGTCGGCTGCTGCGGCTCAGGCGGTGCCGGGCTGGTTCTGCTGCTGGGTGGGGTTGGGCTGCTGGGCCGGCGCCGGCGACGACGGCAGCTGCTGCGTGGTGTGCTCGCCCTGACCGACCTGCGGTGCCTGCTCCCCGGCGATCGGCGCCCCGGACATCGACGCCCGGATCTGCTCCAGCCGGGACGCGCCCGCCATGTCGGTGGTCGACTGCTGGACCTCCAGCATCCGGCCCTGCACCGAGTTCTGGGCCAGCTCCGCCGAGCCGAGCGCGTTCGCGTACCGCTTCTCGATCTTGTCGCGGACCTCGTCCAGCGACGGCGCGTTGCGCGGCGCGGACAGCTCGCTCATCTGGCGCAGCGAGTTCGCCGCCTGCTCCTGCATCTTCGCCTGCTCGAGCTGGCTGAGCAGCTTCGTCCGCTCGGCGATCTTCTGCTGCAGCACCATCGAGTTCCGCTCGACGGCCTGCTTGGCCTGCTCGGCGGCACCGATCGACTGGTCGTGCAGGGTCTTGAGGTCCTCGACGCCCTGCTCGGCCGTCACCAGCTGGGTGGCGAACGTCTGCGCCGACTGCTCGTACTGCTGGGCCTTCTGCTCGTCGCCCTGGGACCGCGCCTGGTCGGCCAGGACCAGCGCCTGCTTGGCCGAGGACTGCAGCTTCTCGATCTCCCCGAGCTGCCGGTTCAGCTTCATCTCCAGCTGACGCTGGTTGCCGATCACCGCCGCGGCCTGCTGGGACAGCTGCTGGTGCTGCCGCTGGGCGTCCTCGATGGCCTGCTGGATCTGCACCTTCGGGTCCGCGTACTCGTCGACCTTCGACGAGAACAGGGCCATCAGATAGCTCCAGGCCTTGGTGAATCCGTTGGCCATCTCTCCGCCTACCTCCGGGTGGGGCTCGCTCACGACCGTGCCCGCTCCGCGGCGGGCGCACCGGACCGTGCCGACCCCGCGTTCCCCCCGGCGGTCGGCACTGGCGCTCCGGCCCTCTCCATCCTGGCACCGCTGCCAGTACGCGCGCACCCTACCGTGACGAGCCGGTGGTCACGCGGCGGATCATGCCGCCGAGGCGACCGGCCCCCCGGACGACGCCGGGACTGCCGGGCCCGCACCGGGCCGCCCGGCGAGGCGCAGCTCGGCGTGTCGCTGCCCGATCGGGACCAGCACCTCGTCGGCGGCGCGGGTGCCGGCACGCAGGTCCGTGCTCATCTCGCGGACCACCGACGCCAGCAGATCGGCGACGGTGATCCCGAGGGCCTCGCAGATCGCCGCCAGCAGCTCGCTGGAGGGCTCCTTGCGGCCGCGCTCGACCTCGGAGAGGTAACCGAGGCTGACCCGAGCGCCCCGGGAGATGTCGCGCAGCGTGCGCCTGCGCGCGGTCCGCGCGCGTCGCAGACCACTGCCGATCGCTTCCCGAAGCAGCATGTGCCCTCCTCGACTCGGCCCGGGCGGCACCGCGATGCCGGGGCCCGGTGCGAATCACCGTACCGACTCTCCGGCCCCGGCGGCGCGGCCGAACCCGGGTGTCCGTGTCCGCCCACGGCGAACACCGTCCTCCAGCACAACGCCGGACGGCCCGGCGGTAGTCCCGCCCGGTCAGGCGGGACTACCGCCGGGGGCCCGGACCGTCTTCACCACGTAGTCGACGCCGGTCGCCACGGTGAGCGCGAGCGCCACCACCAGCACCGTCCACTGCACGCCCAGCACGGCGCCCAGCGCGTCCGGGAACAGCAGCGGCAGCGGCAGCAGGAACAGCCCGATCGCGAACGTCTGCGCGACCGTCTTCGCTTTCCCGCCCCGGCTGGCCGGGATGACCCCGCGCCGCCGGATCACCAGGAACCGCAGCACCGTGATGCCGATCTCCCGGCCCAGGATCACGATCGTCACCCACCAGGGGACGATGCCGAGCATCGACAGCCCGACCAGCGCGGCCCCGGTGAGCGCCTTGTCGGCGATCGGATCGGCGAGCGCCCCGAACCAGGTGACCAGGCCGCGGCTGCGGGCCAGCTGGCCGTCCAGCCGGTCGGTCAGCGCCGCCACCACGAACACGGTGAACGCGGTCATCCGCCAGAACGTGTCCTCGCCGCCCTCGACGAGCAGCGCCGCCACGAACACCGGGACCAGCAGCAGGCGCAGGCAGGTCAGGGCGTTCGCGATGTTCAGCAGCGGCGCCTGACCACCGACCGGGACGGTGCCACCGGTCGGCTGCGGGGAGCTCATCCGGTCCCTGCCGCGACCGCCGTGGCCGCGTCGGCGGGGGCGTCGGCGGGGAGCAGCTCCACCGCCTCGACGAGCAGGTCGACGCCCTCGGTGTCGAGCACCCGGCAGCGCACCAGGTCGCCCGGCCGCAGCGAGCCGGGTTCCGGGCCGTCGTCGTCGGCGGCGGCCACCACGTAGGACTCGCCGTCGGCGTCCGGGCCCTGGTGCGCGGCCCGCCCGGCGATCTCCGGCTCGTCGTCGTCCGGGCCGTCGGACCGCTCGATCAGCAGCACGACCTCGGACCCGATCCGCTCCTCCGCCCGCTGCACCATCAGCTCGTCGGCCAGCTCGGAGATCCGGGCGACCCGGGCCTGCACCTGCGCCGGGTCGAGCTTGCCGTCGTAGCCCTCGGCCTCGGTGCCGTCCTCGTCGGAGTAGCCGAACACGCCGACCGCGTCCAGCCGGGCGCCGACCAGGAACGCCTCCAGCTCGGCCAGGTCGTCCTCGGTCTCCCCGGGGAACCCGACGATCACGTTCGACCGGATCCCGGCCTCCGGCGCGAGCGCCCGGATCCGCTCGCACAGGTCCAGGAAGTCGGTGCGCGACCCGAACCGGCGCATCCGGCGCAGCACCGGCGCGCTGGCGTGCTGGAACGAGAGATCGAAGTACGGCGCGATGCCGGGCGTCGTCGCGATCGCGGCTATCAGGTCCGGGCGCATCTCGGCCGGCTGCAGGTAGGACACCCGGACCCGGCTGATCCCCTCGATCGCGCCCAGCCGGGGCAGCAGGTCGACCAGCGCGCGGGTCCCGCCGGGCAGGTCCTTGCCGTAGGACGTCGAGTTCTCGCTGACCAGCACCAGCTCGCGGACGCCGTCGCCGGCCAGCCACGCCGCCTCGCCGAGCACGTCGGCGGGCGGGCGGGACACGAAGCTGCCGCGGAACGACGGGATCGCGCAGAACGCGCAGCGCCGGTCGCAGCCCGACGCCAGCTTCAGCGACGCGACCGGGCCACCGGTGAGCCGGGTGCGGCCGAGGCCGGCGGCGGTGATGTCGGGCAACCAGTCGTGGCCTGGCACCGACACGTCGGTGCTGGCGGCCGGGCGCTCCACCGGCGAGATCGGCAGCAGGGTGCGCCGGTCGACCGGGACGTGCGGGGCGGGCGCGTGCCCGCCGAGCACGTCGGAGAGCCGCTCGGCGAGCTCGGGATAGGCGTCGAACCCGAGGACCGCGTCCGCCTCCGGCAGGTCGGCGGCCAGCTCGGCGCCGTACCGCTCGGCCAGGCAGCCGACCGCGACCACCTTCGCGCCGGCCGGGCGGGCCACGTCGGAGGCCGCGAGCACGGTGTCGATCGAATCCTTCTTCGCCTGCTCGACGAACCCGCAGGTGTTGACGAGGATGACGTCGGGCGATCCGCCCTCGGCGTCCACCAGTTCCCAGCCGGACCCGACCAGCCGGCCGGCGAGCTCCTCGGAGTCGACCTCGTTGCGCGCGCAGCCCAGCGTCAGCAGGGCGGCACGCCGGGGTGCGTTCTCGGGGGAAGCCACGGCCTCCAGGGTAGACGGCGGGGGCGGCGGCCCCCGGCCCGGCGTCCCCGCCGTCTAGGCTCGTCGTCCGTGCCCGACGCACCAGAGCCCCCGCTGCCCGATCCCGGCCCGACCGTGACCGTCCGGCGGGCCCGCACCCCGGACGTCCGGGTGATCCGCGAGCTGGTCGACGAGTACGCCGGCCGGGTGCTGCTGGCCAAGGAGACGGTCACCCTCTACGAGGCGGTCCCCGAGTTCCTGGTCGCCGAGCTGGACGGGAAGGTCGTCGGCTGCGGGGCGCTGCACGTGCTCTGGGAGGACCTCGGCGAGATCCGCACGGTGGCCGTGTCGCCGTCGGTGCTCGGCCGCGGGGTCGGCCACCGGATCGTCGACGCGCTGATCGACGGCGCCCGCGAGCTCGGCCTGCGCCGGCTGTTCGTGCTCACCTTCGAGAAGCAGTTCTTCGCCCGGCACGGGTTCGCCGAGATCGACGGGACCCCGGTGTCGGCGGAGGTGTTCGCCGCGATGCTGCGCTCCTACGACGCCGGCGTCGCCGAGTTCCTCGATCTCGCGCACGTCAAGCCGAACACCCTGGGCAACGTGCGGATGCTGCTGACCTTGTGAGCCCGCGCCGGCTCCGGCGACACTGGGGTGCATGGCGGAACGGGCCGGGGCCGGGCGGTGGCGCACCTCGGCCGCGTTGCGCCCGCTGGTCACGGAGATCTGGGCGTGGCGCACGGCGGCCGGCCCGCCCGGCACCCACCAGGGCGTCGCCGGCGGGCACCTGACCGTGACCCTCTGCGTCGACGGCGCCGTCGAGCTGCTGCGCAAGCCCGATCCCGGACGCGGGCCGGGCCGGTTCACCGCGTCCGCGGCCGGCCTGCACAGCGTGCCCGCGGTGATCGCCACCGGCGCCCCGCAGGCCGGGCTGCAGCTGGCGCTGACCTGGCGTGGCGCCCGCGTCCTGCTCGGCGTGCCCGCCGCGGAGCTGGCCGGCGACGTCGTCGACCTCGCCGACCTCTGGCCGGGCGTCGGGTCGCTGCTCGACCGGCTGCACGCGGTCCCGACCTGGGCCGGCCGGTGCGCCCTGCTCGACGAGCACCTGTGCCGGATCGCCGACCGGCGGGCCGCCGGGTCCGGGCCGCCCGCCGAGATCGGCCGGGCCTGGGACCGGCTGGTCGCCACCGGCGGCACGGCCCGGGTCGCCGAGCTCGCCGCCGACGTCGGCTGGTCGCCCCGGCACCTCGGCGAGCGGCTGCGCCGCGAGACCGGTCTGGGCACCAAGACCGCGGCCCGGGTGATCCGCTTCGAACGGGCCTGCTCGCTGCTGCGCCGGACCGACCGGCCCGCCCTCGCCGACGTCGCGGCCGTCTGCGGGTTCGCCGACCAGCAGCACCTGGCCCGGGAGTTCCGGGCGCTCGCCGGGACGACCGCCGGCGCCTGGCTGGCGGAGCATCCGGACGGGCTCGCGGTCAGCCCTGTCTGATCGCCTGCACGTCGAGCTCGATCTCGATCGTCGAGCCCACCACCGGCAGCCCCTTCGCGATCATCTGCTGCCAGTTCAGGGTGAAGTGCTCGCGGTGCAGCTGGGTGGTCGCCACCGCGCCGACCCGGTCGCCGTTCCACTCGGCCGAGCCGAGGAACGTGGTGTCCAGCGAGACGTCGCTGGTCAGGCCGTGCAGCGTGAGGTCGCCGTCGACGGTCCAACGGTTCCCGCCCCGCTGCACGAACCGCACGCTGGAGAAGCGCAGCTCCGGGAACCGGTCGACGTCGAGGAAGTCCGGCGAGCGCAGGTGGGTGTCCCGGGCCTCGACGTTGGTGTCCACGCTGGCCGCGTCGATGACGACGTCGACCGAGGACTCCTCGAACGGCTCGGCGATCCGGATCTGGCCGTGGAACCGGTTGAACCGGCCGTACACCTTGGACAGCCCGATGTGCCGGGCCACGAACCGGACCGAGCTGTGGTCGCTGTCGATCAGGAACACGCCGGGCGCCGGCGGGCGCAGCGCCGGGTCCTCGCCGAGCACCATCGCGCCCATGTCGGCGTGCGAGCCCCAGGACACCTCGACGACGTCGGCCATCGGCTGGTAGCCGCCCGCCTCGACCCGGACCCGGTACCGGCCCGGCATCAGCGAGGCCGCGTAGCGGCCGAACGGGTCGGTCTCCAGGTGCGCGACCCGGCGGTCGCCGGCGTCGACCACCGAGACCTCGCTGCCGGGCAGCGCGCCGCCCTGGGCGTCCCGGACCTGGCCGGAGAGCACGCCGCCGGTGAGCGGGATCGGGACGAGCGCGTGCCGGTCGGTCGTCCCCCGAGCCGGACGACGACGGTCCTTCTTCCTCCAGAACACCGGAAGACCTCCTCCGCCCGTGCGGGCACCGATGACGTACGGGCCCCGGACGGCGGCCTCGTCAGCCACTTTGACACGTTCGTGACCGTCCCGTTAACCACCCTGCCGCGAAAGAGTGGTTACGCTTGGTATTCGTCACAGCACCGTCCGGCAGAAGATCGCCACGCTGCGTTCAACTCGTCACTCGTCGTCGTCGTTGACCTCGGCACCGTCCGCGGTCCCGCCGCCGCGGATCAGGTACAGCGCGTTCTCCAGCTCGTCCGGCTTGACGAGCACGTCGCGGGCCTTCGAGCCCTCGGAGGGGCCGACGATGTTGCGGGTCTCCAGCAGGTCCATCAGCCGGCCCGCCTTGGCGAACCCGACCCGCAGCTTGCGCTGCAGCATCGACGTCGAGCCGAACTGCGAGGTGACGATCAGCTCGGTGGCCTGCAGCAGCAGGTCGAGATCGTCGCCGATGTCGGCGTCGATCTCCTTCTTCTCGCCGGCCTTCTGTGCGGTGACGCCCTCGGTGTAGCTCGGCTCCGCCTGCTCCTTGGTGAACGCGACGACCTTGGCGATCTCGTCGTCGTCGACGAACGCGCCCTGCATCCGGACCGGCTTCCCGGCGCCCATCGGCAGGTAGAGCGAGTCGCCCATGCCGATCAGCTTCTCGGCGCCCGGCTGGTCCAGGATGACCCGCGAGTCGGTCAGCGACGACGTCGCGAACGCCAGCCGGGACGGCACGTTCGTCTTGATCAGGCCGGTGACCACGTCCACCGACGGCCGCTGGGTCGCCAGGATCAGGTGGATCCCGGCGGCGCGGGCCTTCTGGGTGATCCGGACGATCGCGTCCTCGACGTCGCGCGGCGCCGTCATCATGAGGTCGGCGAGCTCGTCGACGATGCACATGATGTAGGGGTAGGGCCGGTACACCCGCTCCGAGCCGGGCGGCGCGGTGATCTCGCCGGAGCGCACCTTGCGGTTGAAGTCGTCGACGTGCCGGACCCGGTTGGCCTGCATGTCCTGGTAGCGCTGCTCCATCTCCTCGACCAGCCAGGCGAGCGCGGCCGCCGCCTTCTTCGGCTGGGTGATGATGGGCGTGATCAGGTGCGGGATGCCCTCGTAGGGGGTCAGCTCGACCATCTTCGGGTCGATCAGGATCATCCGGACCTCGTCCGGCGTGGCCCGGCTCAGCAGCGACACCAGCATCGAGTTGACGAAGCTGGACTTGCCGGAGCCGGTCGAGCCCGCGACCAGCAGGTGCGGCATCTTCGCCAGGTTCGCCACCAGGTAGTGGCCCTCGATGTCCTTGCCGAGGCCGATGCCCATCGGGTGCTGCTCGTTGCGGGCGCTGGTGGACCGCAGCACGTCGCCGAGCCGGACCATCTCCCGGTCGGTGTTGGGCACCTCGATGCCGACCGCGGACTTGCCGGGGATCGGCGCCAGCAGCCGGACGTTGTCGTTGGCGACCGCGTAGGCCAGGTTGCGCTGCAGCTGGGTGATCTTCTCGACCTTCACCGCCGGGCCGAGCTCGATCTCGTAGCGGGTCACCGTCGGGCCGCGGGTGAAGCCGGTGACCTGGGCGTCGATGTTGAACTGGTCCAGCACGCCGGTGATCGCCTCGATCATGGCGTCGTTCGCGGAGCTGCGGGACTTCGGCGGCGGGCCCGCCTCCAGCACGTCCGCGGGCGGCAGCACGTACTCGGACTCGCCGACCGGCTCGCGGATCGCCATCGAGAGCTGCTCGCCCTCGGTCGGCGGCGCCTCCTCGGCGGGCGGGGTCTCCACGACGGGACGGCGGGGCGCCTTCTTCGCGGCCGGTGCGGGCGGGACGTCGGCGGGCGGGCCGGGCACGTCGGCGTCCACCGGGGCGGGTGCGTGCTCGCCGTCCTCGACCCGGAACGCGTCCGCCTCGCTGGCCTGCTGCCTGCGGCGGGCGGGCCGGCGGCGGGCCGGCTTCGCGCCGTCGAGATCGGCCTCGGCAACGGCGTCGGCGACCGTGCGCGGCCTGGCCGCCCCGCCCTCCGCGGTCTCCCCGTCGGTCTCCTCGTCCTCGGGCGGCAGCTGCCCGGTGAGCCTGCGGAACCGGTCGGGCAGCTCGCGGACCGGGATCCCGGTGACCAGCAGCAGCGCGTACAGGGTGAGCAGGACGAGCACCGGCACCGCCGTCCACACGGTCAGCCCGGCCTCCAGCGGGGTGCCCGCGACGTAGCCGATCGCGCCGCCGGCGCCGCGCCAGGCGTCCGGTTCGGCGGGCCCGCCGCGGGCCAGGTGCACCAGGCCGAGCACGCCGAGCGCGAGCAGCAGGCTCCCGGCGACGATCCGGGGCCGGGCCTCCGGGTGCGCCGGCGTCGTCACGAGGACCACGCCGACCCCCAGCAGGATCAGCGGGAGCAGCACCGACGTGACACCGATGACGGCCTGCACGACGAAGGTGAACCAGTAGCCGACCGAGCCGCCGGCCTGCCACCACAGCCCGGCGGCGGCGATCACCGCGAGCACCAGCATCGCGAACCCGAGACCGTCCCGGCGGTGCGCCGGATCGATGTCGCGGGTGCGGCCGACGGCCCGCCCGGAGGCGCGGAAGGTCTTCGCCACGCCCCGGCCGACCGCGTCGATCGACCGGTCGATCAGGTCGGGGCCCTGGCGCCTGGCCGGGGCCCGGCGGGTGGCCGGCTTGCGGCGGGCGGACGAGCGCGAGCCGGACCGCCCCGAGCCACGGCCCGCAGCCGCTGCCGTGCTGGTCCTGCCCGTGCCGGTACGTCCTGCCATGTCACCCACGGTAGCCCGTCACGATGATCGAACCGGGGACCGACGCGGGGGTCCGGGCGTCCCGGCGACCACGCACCCACTTCCGTGGGCTCCGTCGCCCGGGCGATGCGGCCCGGCTCCCGAGCGGAGCCTCCGGCGTCCGATGCGCGTCCGTGGGACCGGCCGGACGGCCGGCGGGTCGTGGAGCTGTTCCCGGCACCGGCAGCACCGTGGCCGAGGAGCGCACGCCAGGGCCGCCGGTAGCACCGAGCGACCGCACACCGTCCGAACTCCGGACCCTGCCGGCGCGCACCGGTTCCGATCGAGCTCCGCGACGAGGACGAGATGATCGGCGAGGTCGTCTCCGCACGTCACCCACAGGGCGCCGACCAGCGGGGTGTCCGTCACCGTCCCGGTCCCGTCGCCGCCGGGGTGGTGGAATCGCCGTGCATCGCTGCCCCCTCGGTCGGTCCGTCCGGTCCCGATGTCAATCGGAGCAGCCGGCCCTGGTCACTCGACAGGTGGCAACAGACCGGCCGACGTTGTTGCCACCCGCCCGGCGCCATTCGGCTGCGCGGCGCCATGACCGGCCAGGATCCGCCCGCAGCAGGAACGGGATCGCTACGATCCGACGCTCGGCAGCCATATCGAGCGGAGAGCGTGCATGCACGAGCATCCCGAGGACGGGCTCGCTCACGCCATCCGAGCCGCACGCCGCAGCGCACGGATCTCGCAGGCCGAGCTGGCGAACCTCGCCGGGCTCTCCCGTGAGTACGTTTCCCGATCCGAACGCCCTCAGCCGGGCTGGCCTCGCACGAACTCGTGTCCGCGATCGACGTCGCGCTCGGGTGCGGTGGTGATCTCGTCGCCCTCCGGGCACGGCTGCACGCCGACCGGGTGGCACGCCGCCGCGCCCCGGCCGAGGGTACGGAAGGGGTGGCCGCCGATGTGGCGCCCGGAGGTGACCGGATCACCGACCCGGACACGGTCGAGCCCGGTTCGGCCGGCAGCGAGCTCATCGCGATCCAGCACGCTGCCCGGGTGACCCGGCCGGACCCGGCGTTGTCCGCGACGGTCGCCCTGGTCGGGCGCATCGATGCGGCGCTTGCCCGGTACCGATCGGGCGGCGACCGCCACCGGCTGCTCCGCTCCGGCGCGCTCGCCGCCGAGTACGCCGGTTTCGTGTGTCGAGATGCGGGCCTCGCCACCCGATGTCTCTTCTGGCACGACCGGGCGATGGAGTACGCACTGCGTGCCGGCGACGCGCCGAGCCAGGCGTTCGTCCTGCTTCGGAAGTCTCAGGCAGCCTACGACCGGCGCGACGCCCATCGGCTGGCAGACCTCGCCCGTGCGGCAGGACGTGTGGCGGGCGCCGCGACACCGTCGCTGCGGGCCGAGATCGTCCAGCAGCGGGCCCGCGGCGAGGCGATGCTGGGTGCCGACATCGACCGGGTCCGCAGCTGCTCGACCGGGCGGCCCGCCTGCGGACGACCGAGCTGCACGCCCCGGACGTCGCGCCCGGGCAGACGCTGTTCGACATCCAGGTCGCGCTGTGCTGGAGCGAGTCGGGACGGCCACGGCAGGCCGTACAACGCTTCCGCGAGGTCGACACACACGGCATGAGCACTCGGGACAGGGCCTACGTCTCGATCCTGTCGGCGCGGTCCCTGGCCCTGTCCGGAGAGCCCGACGAGGCGGCGGCGATCACGACGGCTGCGCTTCCGCTCGCTGCTGCGGCCGGCTCGCGCCGCAGCGTGCTCGAGGCGTGCGGTGCACTGACGGCGCTGAAGCCGTGGCGCTCACGGCAACCTGTGAGCGAGCTGGCCCGGGCCGTGCGCTCGGCGCAGGAGCTACTCGACCACTGACCAGGCCGCGATGCGCGCAGTGACCTCGGCCTGCCAGGACCGGGTCCTCGGATCCGCGTAGCCGGGGTCGTCGGGCGCGGCGATGCCGTGCTGGGCGCCGTCCAGCTCCACGAGTTCGTGCAGGCAGGTCAGGGTCCGGACCGCCCGGCGGGAGGACTCGATCGGGATGAACGTGTCGGCGGTGCCGTGCACGATCAGGGTCGGCACGGAGACCCTCGGCAGCTCCGCCCGGACGTCCCACCAGAAGACCTCGTTGAGCAGCGCCGGCCCGAGCCGGAAGGTCGGCGAATGCGCCAGGTAGCCGTTCTCCCGCAGCGACCTGGCGCCGACGTCACCGAGACGATCGGCATGCCACTCCGGCTTCTGGTCGACGAACCGGTCCTTGTAGTCGAGCAGCGGGTTGAGCAGGACCAGCCGGTCGACCCGGTCCGGCCGGCGAGCCGCGAACACGGCGCAGACACCGCCGGAGAAGCTCGCCCCCACCACCCCGACCCGGTCGACGGGCAACCGGCCGGCCAGTTCGTCCGCTGCCGCCGACACGTCGTTGCCCACCCCGCCGCCGTGCACGAGGACGACTCCCCGGCGCGCACCCGGCGGAGCCACCAGGTCCCCGACCAGCCGGGTCCCGTCGAGCGAACGGAAGGTGCGGTGCACGCCGTGCCGCCCTCCCCGCTCGCCGGACCCGGCCGGGACCGCTCAGACCGCGATGACCGTCGGCACGATCATCGGCCGGCGCCGGTAGGTGTCGGCCACCCAGCGCCCGACGACCCGGCGCACGCCCTGGGCGATCCGGTGCGGATCGCCGACGCCCTCGTTCTCCAGCCGGGACAGCTCGTCCTCGACCAGCGGCTGGGCGGCGTCGAGTGCCTTGGGGTCGTCGGAGAACCCGCGGCCGGACAGCGTCGGGCGGGACAGCGCGCGCCCGGTCTTCTGGTCGATCGCGACGGTGATCGCGATGAACCCGCCCTCGCCGAGGGTGAGCCGGTCGCCCAGCGTCGTCTCGCCGATGTCGCCGACGGCGAGACCGTCGACGTAGACCTGGCCGACCTCGACCCGCCCGGTGATCGCCGCGCGGCCGTCCACCAGGTCGACGACGACGCCGTTCTCGGCGATCACCACCGACTCCTCGGGCACGCCGGTCTTCACCGCCAGCGCGGCGTTGGCGCGCAGGTGCCGCCACTCGCCGTGCACCGGCATCACGTTCGACGGGCGCACCGCGTTGTAGAGGAACAGCAGCTCGCCGGCCGGGGCGTGCCCGGAGACGTGCACCTTCGCGTTGCCCTGGTGGACGACGGTCGCGCCGAGCCGGGTCAGGCCGTTGATGACGCCGAACACCGCGGTCTCGTTGCCCGGGATCAGCGAGCTGGCCAGGATGATCGTGTCGTCCGGCCGGATCGTGATGCTGCGGTGGTCGCCGCGGGCCATCCGGGACAGCGCCGCGAGCGGCTCGCCCTGCGATCCGGTGGAGACGAGCACCAGCTTCTCGTCGGGCAGCCGCATGGCCTCGTCGGTGTCGACGAGCAGGCCGTCCGGGATGTTGAGCAGCGAGTGCTCGTCGGCCAGCCCCATGTTGCGGACCATCGAGCGGCCGGTCAGGCAGACCTTGCGGCCGTGCGCGTGCGCCGCGTCGAGCACCTGCTGGACGCGGTGCACGTGGCTGGCGAAGCAGGCCAGGATGATCCGGGACGGGGCCCGGCGCACCAGGTCGGCGATCACCGGCCCGATCTCGGCCTCCGGCGTCACGAAGCCCGGCACCTCGGCGTTGGTGGAGTCGACCAGGAACAGGTCGACGCCCTCCTCGCCGAGCCGGGAGAACCCGGCCAGGTCGGTCAGCCGCCCGTCCAGCGGGAGCTGGTCGAGCTTGATGTCGCCGGTGTGCAGCAGCAGCCCGGCGGGCGTCCGGATGGCGACCGCGATGGCGTCCGGGATGGAGTGGTTGACCGCGAAGTACTCGCAGTCCCAGTTGCCGTGCCGGATCCGGTCGCCCTCCTTGACCTCCCGCAGGTGCGGGGTCAGGCGGTGCTCCTTGCACTTGGCGGCGACCAGGGCGAGCGTGAACCGGGAGCCGACGACCGGCAGATCGGGCCGCAGCCGGAGCAGCCACGGGACGGCACCGATGTGGTCCTCGTGGCCGTGCGTCAGCACCAGGGCGTCGATGTCGTCGAGGCGGTCCTCGATGGCCCGGAAGTCGGGCAGGATCAGGTCGACGCCGGGCGAGTCGTCGGACGGGAACAGCACCCCGCAGTCGACGACGAGCAGCCGGCCCTCGTACTCGAAGACGGTCATGTTCCGGCCGACCTCGCCGATGCCGCCGAGGGCGAACGTGCGCAGGCCGCCCTTGGCCAGCGCCGGTGGCGCCGCGACCGGCAGCTCGGGCCGGTCGATCTTCTCGGGCGGGGCGCTCAGGGACCGCCCGGGGCGGTTCCGGCGGTCGTTGCGCTGGGGACTCACAGGGTTTCGTGCCTCACAGGATCGGGTGTGTACTCGGGTGACGTCTCGGGTCGGCGCCCACTCAGCGGTGGTACGCGACCTCGGCGCCGATGTCGGTGGCGGTGCGCCCGCCGAGTGCGCCGTGCCCCGGCTGGTAGGCCGTGCTGCCGGGCCGGGACTGCGGGTCGAGGGCGACGCCGGCGACGGCCAGGTCACCGGCGATCGCGGCGACCTGCTCCTCGGTCGCCGGCGGCAGCGGGAGCCGGGTGTCGCCGACGTCGATGCCGCGCAGCCGCAGCGCCGTCTTGGCGAACACCGCGCCGCCGACCCGGCCCATCGCGCGGATCACCGGGAGCATCGCGTAGTGCAGCGCGCGGGCCCGCTGGTGCTCGCCCGCGTGGTAGGCGTCGATCATCGCGCGGAGCCGGTCGGCGACGACGTGCCCGATCACGCTGACGAACCCGACGCCGCCGACCGACAGCCACGGCAGGTTCACCGGGTCGTCGCCGGAGTAGTACGCCAGCGTGGTCGTGGCGAGCACCTCGGTGCCGACCCGCAGGTCGTTGCGGGCGTCCTTGACGGCCACGATACGCGGGTGCTGGGCGAGCCGCTGGAAGGTCTCGACGTCGATCCCGATCACGCTGCGCGGCGGGATGTCGTAGAGCATCACCGGCAGCTCGGAGGCGTCGGCGACGGCGGTGAAGTGCGCGAGCAGGCCCTCCTGCGGCGGCCGCGAGTAGTACGGCGTCACCACCAGCAGGCCGTGCGCGCCGGCCCGCTCGGCGCCGCGGGCCAGCTCGATCGAGTGCGCGGTGTCGTAGGTGCCCGCCCCGCTGACGATCGTCGCCCGGTCCCCCACCGCCGCGACGACGGCGCGGATCAGCTCGGACTTCTCCTTGTCCGACGTCGTCGGCCCCTCGCCGGTGGTGCCGTTGACGACCAGCCCGTCGTTGCCGAGGTCCACCAGATGGGTGGCCAGCTCCTCGGCCTTCGCCAGGTCGAGCTCCCCGTCGGCGTCGAACGGCGTCACCATCGCGGTGAGGACCTCACCGAACGGGCGACGGGGCGGGTGCTGCCCCGCGGGGGTCGTCTGGGAAGCGGACTCCATGGGGGTTGACGGTACCGGGTTGCGGGCTCACATCCCGCGGGGCGCGGCCCGGTAGCTCTCGACGTCGGCCGGCAGTCCCTCCAGCTCGACCCGGGCGGCGTCCCGGCCGAACGCGTGCAGCACCAGCTCGGCGGGCTCGCCGACCACCGTCACCAGGCCGTACCCGGTGGCGACGACCTGCTGGGCGCCCTCGGGACGGCGCAGCACGACGCCGACCGGGCTGCGCCGGAACAGCAGCCTCGACTGCGCGGCGAGCAGCGTCCACAGCTGGCCGTCCAGCTCGGGAGCGGCCGGGCGCGGCTCCCAGCCGGGCTCGCCGCGGCGCAGGTCCTCGTGGTGCACGAAGAACTCGGCGCCGTTGGCGATCTCGTCGACCTTGCCGACCCGGAACGGCGACCAGGCGGGCGGGCCCTTGCGCAGGTCGTCGATCATGTTCGGCCAGGCCTCGCCCGCGTAGGCGGCCATCGCCCGGTCGGTGACCGAGGACAGAGCGGGCACCACGATGCCCGCGGCGTTCCACGGCTGCCGCTCCCGGACCAGCAGGTGGGTGAGCAGGTCGCGGGCGTTCCAGCCCTCGCAGAGGGTGGGGCGGTCCGGTCCGGATCGCTCGAACTCGGCGCAGATGGCGGCACGTTCGTCGGTCGCGAGGCTCACCGCACCCACCGTAGTCCGCGCCGGCCCCGGCCGCCGTCCGGCCGGGGCCGCGCGCCGAGCGGCGGACCAACGGCCGAACGGTCGACAGATGGATAGTCCGCCGACACGGTTTTGTAGCCAGTGATACAGATCGCACCCGGGCGGGTCCGCATACTCCCCGCAACCCGAACGGCGGACGCCCGGCTCGTCCCGTGTCAGCCGGTCCCCAACGGAGAGGACCCCACCCGTGACACACGCTGCCACCTCGCAGCCACCACCGAAGTCGATGCGCAAGATCGCGCTGGCCAGCATGACCGGCACGGTCATCGAGTTCTACGACTTCTTCATCTACGGCACGGCCGCGGCGCTGGTGTTCAACCAGGTCTTCTTCCCCGAGCTCGGGGCCGCCGCGGGCACCGCGCTGGCGCTCGCGACGTTCGGCGTCGCGTTCGTCGCCCGCCCGTTCGGCTCGATCCTGTTCGGGCACTTCGGCGACCGGCTCGGCCGCAAGGGCACGCTGGTCACGACGCTGCTGCTGATGGGCTTCTCGACGCTGGCCATCGGCCTGCTGCCGACCACCGGGATGATCGGCGTGCTGGCGCCGATCCTGCTGGTCGTGCTGCGCATCCTGCAGGGTCTGGCGGTCGGCGGCGAGTGGGCCGGGGCGACCCTGCTCACCGCCGAGAACGCGCCCACCAAGGCCCGCGGTAAGTACGCGCTCTACCCGCAGCTCGGACCGTCGGTGGCGTTCGCACTGGCGTCGGCCACCTTCCTGATCACCGCGCTGACCATGAGCAACGAGTCCTTCGTCGCCTGGGGCTGGCGGATCCCGTTCATCGGGTCGGTGCTGCTGGTCGGCATCGGGCTCTACGTCCGGCTCGCGCTGGAGGAGACCTCCACCTTCAAGGACTCCAAGTCCGCCACCACCAGCAGGAAGCTGCCGATCACCGAGGTGTTCACCAGCCGTCCGGCCGCGGTGTTCCTCGGCGCCGGCTCGACCACCGCGGTCTTCGCGTTCTTCTACATCGGCGTCACCTACCTGACCAGCTACGGCACCCAGCAGATCGGGCTGGACCGGCCGACCGTGCTGGCCATGGGTATCATCGGCGGCACCGTGTTCGCCCTGACGACGATCACCTCGGCGATCCTGTCCGACCGGGTCGGCAGGCGGAAGATGGTGGTGATCGGCAACGTCGCCTCGGTGGCCGCCGGGCTCATCGTCTTCCCGATCATCGACATCGGGACGGCGTGGTCGTTCGGGGTCGGCATCTCGATCGTGCTGGGCGTGGTCGGCATCGCCTACGGCCCGATCGGCGCCCAGCTGCCGGAGCTGTTCCCGACCCGCTTCCGCTACACCGGCGCCGGGATCGCCTACAACCTCGCCGGGGTACTCGGCGGCGGCGTGGTGCCGCTGGTCGCGGCGGCCGTCGTGCCGCTCTACGGCAGCCTCGCGATCGGCCTGCTGCTGGCCTCGGTGTCGCTGCTGAGCCTGGGCTGCACGCTCGCACTCCCGCACACCGACGCCGACTCCTTCAGCAACCAGGACGCCAGCCTGACCCCGGCCTGACCCGTACCGCCGCACCCGCACGGCCCGTTACCCACTTCGGTGGGTAACGGGCCGTGCCTCGGCTTCCCCCGCACTCGGGCACCCGGCTACCGTCCGGGCGATCGCGCGGGAGCGACAGCCGGTCGCACCCCGTCACGGACGGAGGTGGGGACGCGTGGCCGTGGATGCGGTGAGCAGTGCGGAGCCGCGGGCGCTGCCCGTGGATCCCGGCCCCGACGATCCGCCGGTGTCGCCGTTCCTCAGCGCGCCGATGACCGATCTGACCGAGCGGATCTCCGCCCTGGGCACCGCCCGCCGCTACGCCCGCGGCGAGCACGTCTACCGGCAGGGCGAGCTGTCCACCCGGTTCCATCTCGTGCTGTCCGGCCGGGTGCGGATCTACCTGCACCGGCCGGACGGCACCGAACGCTCGCTGGCCTACGCCGAGACCGGCGCCACCCTCGGCGAGGCTGCCAGCGTCGACGGGCGCCCGCGGCATCTCGCCGCCACCTGCACCCAGCACTCGCAGATCGTCTCGGTGACCCGGGACGCGCTGCTCGCCGCCGCCCGCACCGATCCGGAGCTGCTACTGGAGATCACCCGGCGGATCGCCTACAAGCAGCGGGTGATGCAGCTGCACGTGCTGATCGAGGGCCTGCCCGCCCGGGAGCGGGTGATCCTGCTGCTCGGGCACCTGGTCGAGGCCTACGGCGAGGTCGCGCTGGACACCACCACCCGGCTGTCCATCCGGCCCGCCGTCGACGAGCTGGCCCTGCTGGTCGGGCTGACCAGGGTCACCATGAGCCGGGAGCTGTCCCGGCTGATCGCCGAGGGGCTGGTCGGCAAGGAGGGCCGCGGGATCATCGTGCGGGACCTGCCCGACCTGCGGCGCCGGGTGCACGCGGTGCTGGCGTGACCGGGCCGGTCAGCCCTCGCTGACCAGCGGGCTGGACGCGATCTCGGTGCCGTCCTCGAGCTTCTGGATCTCGAAGTCGGCGAACACGTTGGCCACCTCGCGCTGCAGCTGGCGCAGGCACTCCACGGCGAGCTGACGGATCTCGACATCGGCGTGCTCGGAGGCGCGCATTGCGATGAAGTGCCGCCAGGCGCGGTAGTTGCCGGTGACCACGATCCGGGTCTCGGTCGCGTTCGGCAGCACCGAGCGGGCGGCCTGCCGGGCCTGCTTGCGCCGCAGGGTCCCGTTCGGGACGTCGGCGAAGCGCTTCTCCAGGCCCTCGAGAAGCTTCTCGTAGGACTCCAGGGCGTTCGCCGACGCCTGCAGGAACAGCTCGTGCAGCTCCGGGTCGTCGGCGATGACGTCCGGCTCGACCATCGCAGCGTCCCGCTCCGGGACGTAGCGCTGGGACAGCTGGGAGTAGGAGAAGTGCCGGTGCCGGATCAGCTCGTGGGTGAGCGAACGGGAGATCCCGGTCAGGTAGAAGCTGACCGAGCCGTGCTCTAGCACGGAGAGGTGCCCGACCTCGAGGATGTGCCGGATGTAGCCGGCGTTGGTCGCGGTCCGCGGGTTCGGCTTGCCCCAGGACTGGTAGCAGGCCCGGCCGGCGAACTCGGCGAGGGCCTGGCCGCCGTCGGCGTCGGTGGACCACGGCACGTCCGCCGGCGGGAGGAACTCGGTCTTCGCCACCAGCTGCACGCTGGGCGGGACGGTCTGCGGCGCGGTCTCCGACATGTCCTGGAGGGTAACCACCGCCGCCCCGTGACGTCATCGGTGACAGCAACTCCTCGACACGACATCACCGATGACGCCATAGTGGTGTCATGGACCTCACGCCGTACGTCGCGCAGCTGCGCGACGATCTCGCCGCCGCCGCGGCAGCGGGTGACGAGCAGACCCGCCGCACGGCGGCGCTGCTCGGCTCCGCGATCGAGCCCGCGGCCCGCCTGGCGATCATGAACGCACTCTCCGACCTCGCCTCGGAGGCGACCGTCGCACTCGGCGACCGCTCCGTGGAGGTCCGGCTGCACGGGCGGGAGGTGCGGGTGTCGGTGTCCGGCGCGCCGGACGCTCCGGCCGGGCCGGGTGCGCCGGGCGGGACCGGCCCGGAGGGCCCGGCCTCCTTCCCGTTCGCCGGCGACGCCGGTGACATCAGCCGGGTCACGCTGCGGATCGTCGAGCAGATCAAGGCGCAGGCCGAGCAGGCCGCGCAGTCGCAGGGCGTCTCGCTCAACACCTGGGTCTCCCAGGCGGTGCAGGGCGCGCTCGCCGGCGCCGAGGGCCGGGCCCGCGGGCGCGACCCGCGGGACGGCCGCAATCTCCGAGGATGGGTGCAGGGATGACCGACGAGCAGAACCTGACGGATCCGGACGCCGGCGACACCCGCCGCGAACGCTGGGACAGCGCGGGCCCGGCCGAACTGGAGATCGGCATCGGTGGCGGGCGGGTCCGCGTCGACCTGGTCGAGGACGCGTCCGAGGTCACCGTCGAGGTCACCACGGACCGGGGCGCCGCGCCCTGGTCGGGCGGGCTCGGCGGGTTGCTCGACTGGATCGGCTCGTCGATGGGCGGGAACCCCCCGGCGAGTGGTGCCGGCTGGTCCGGGCGCGGGTTCGACCCGATCGTCGGTGCGCCGTGGGAGCGTTCCGGCGATCCGTCCGCCGACGCGCTCGCCGCCGTGACGATCGAGTGGTCCGACGCGGGCCGCCGGCTGGTGGTGCGTGGGCCGGAGGAGCCGGCGCTGAGCGCGGTCCCGCTGATCGTGACGGTGTCCGCCCCGGCCGCGTCGCGACCCGCCGTGCGCACCGGCGCCGCGGGCGTCGAGATCGACGGGCGGGCGTCCTGGGCGGCGGTGCGCACCGGCTCCGGCTCCGCCCGGGTCGCCGAGGTGACCGGCGACGCCGACATCACCACCGGCGCCGGCGGGATCGATCTCGGCTCGTGCGGCGGGCGGGCGCAGCTGCGCACCGGCAGCGGCGAGATCGAGGCCGGATCGATCGGCGGGCCGTCCCGGGCGCGCACCGGCAGCGGCGACATCCGGATCGGCGAGCTCACCGGGGACCTGGAGGTGCGCAGCGGCTCCGGTGACGTGGTGATCGCCGACGCGGTGTCCGGCGACGTCCGGCTGAGCACCGGTTCGGGCAACGTGCGGGTCGGCGTGCACTCCGGCGTCGCCGCCGAGCTCGACCTGTCCACCGGGTCCGGGCGGGCGCGCAGCGAGCTGGAGGTGCACGACGGCGCGCCGGGCGAGCGGGCGGTCCGGCTCTCCGGGCGCACCGGCAGCGGGGACGTGCTGGTCACCCGGGCCGCGACGATCACCGCCTGATCCGGCGGGCACCTCCGGCACGGCACGATTGCGCGACGACAGCTAGCCTCCCCCACTCGACCGGACGGCCGACCTGGGGGGCCCGTTGAGCGCAACACAGCAGGAGACTCCGACCCGTCTCGCCCGGGCACTGGGCGTGGTGGAACGGGTCGGAAACCGGTTGCCGGACCCGGTCATCCTGTTCGTGGTGCTGTCCGTGCTGCTCGCCGGGCTGTCCGCGGTGCTGTCCGCGGCCGGGCTCAGCGCGCAGGTCCCCGGCCAGGACGAGATCACCCCGGTCCGCAGCCTGCTCACCGGTGAGGGGCTGCGGTTCGCCCTCACCGAGGCGGTGACGAACTTCGTCGAGTTCCCGCCGCTGGGGACGATCATCGCGGTGCTGCTGGGGATCGCCATCGCCGACCGCAGCGGGTTGCTGCCGACGCTGCTGCGGGTGACCGTGCTGCGGGCGCCGCGGCGGCTCATCACGCCGGCCCTGATGTTCGCGGGCGTCTGCGGCTCGATCGCCTCCGACGCCGCCTACATCGTGCTGATCCCGCTGGGCGCCATGGTGTTCCGCACGGTCGGCCGCAGCCCGGCGGTCGGCGCGGTCGCGGCCTTCGTGTCGGTCGGGGCGGGCTACGACGCCAGCATCTTCGTCACCGCCACCGACGTCCTGCTCGCCGGGATCACCAACTCGGCGGCAGCGATCGTCGACCCGTCGATCCAGCTCACGGCGCTGTCGAACTACTGGTTCAACACGGTCAGCGCGGTGCTGGTCGCGCTGGCCGCGGCGGTCGTCGTCGACCGGGTCGTGGAGCCGTCGACGCGGCGCGGCGGGGCCGGCCACACCGGCGGCTCGGACACCAGCGGCACCGCCGGTTCCGACGCCACCGGCTCAGCCGGTTCCGACACCACCGGCACCGCCGGCACCGGCACCGGCACCGGCACCGCAGCGGACCCGGCCCGCCCCCGGACGTCCACCGGGCCGACCGGCGAGCCGGTGCCCGATCCCGATCTCGCCGCGCAGGAGGCCGAGGAGGCCCGCGCCGCCGAGGTGACCGCCGAGCAGCTGCGCGGGCTGCGCGACGCCGGCCTGACCCTGCTCGGGCTGCTCGCGTTCTACGCCGCGATCTGGTTCCCGGCGGGCTCGCCGCTGCGCGAGCCGGAGACCGGCACCCTGGTGCCGTCGCCGTTCCTCGACGGCATCGCGGTCGTGCTGCTGCTGACCTTCCTCGTCGTCGGCATCGTCTACGGGCTCCGGGTCGGGACCATCCGGACACCGGCCGACGTGCCCCGCCTGATGCGCGAGGGACTCACCGACATCGTGCCGATCCTGGTGCTGTTCTTCGTGATCGCCCAGTTCCTCGCCTGGTTCACCTGGAGCGGCATCGGCCAGTGGATCGCCGTGTCCGGGGCCGAGGTGCTCCAGTCGCTGGGCGTGCCGGCGCCGGTGCTGCTGTTCCTGACCGTCGTCATGGTGTTCGTGCTCGGCCTGGTGATCACCTCCGGGTCGGCGCAGTGGTCGCTGCTCGCCCCGGTGCTCGTCCCGATGCTGCTGCTGGTGGGGATCGACGCCGACCAGACGATGGCGGCGTTCCGGATCGGCGACTCGGTGGCGAACTCGCTGACCCCGATGAGCCCGTACTTCGCGGTGGCGCTCGGGTTCCTGCAGCGCTACCGGCGCGACGCGGGCATCGGCACGCTGATCTCGATGACGCTGCCGATCTGCGCGGCGATGTTCGTGGTGTGGACGGCGCTGTTCCTGGTCTGGATCTCGCTCGGCATCCCGCTCGGGGTCTGATCAGCCGGCCCGCACCGCCGACCGGAGCGCGGCGGCGAGGTTGCCCCGCTCCCCCACCTCGACGCCGTCGAGCCCGAGCCAGCAGGCCATCGCCGCCAGCTCGGCGGCGAGCTCGGCCGCGATCCGGGCCTGCGGGACGCCGGCCTCCGGCTCGGCGAACGCACCGGGCACGCGCAGCACCCCGGCGACCCGGTCGGCCTTGAGATCGACCCGGCCGACCAGCGCGCCGTCGAGCAGGAACGGGAAGACGTAGTAGCCGTACTCCCGCTTCGCCTCGGGCACGTAGATCTCGATCCGGTAGCGGAAGCCGAAGATCCGCTCGGCTCGGCCGCGCTCCCACACCAGCGGATCGAACGGGCTCAGCAGCGCCCGGCCGGGCACGGTGCGCGGGACCGTCGCCGACGGGCTCCGGTAGGCCGGCTTCGCCCAGCCCCGGACCGCCACCGGCTCCAGCTCCCCCGCGTCGACCAGCTCCGCGATCGCGGTGCGGGTGCGTTCCGGGCCCAGCCGGTAGTAGTCGCGCAGGTCGGTCTCGGTGCCGACGCCGAGCGCCGCGGCGGACTTCGCGACGAGCCTGCGGGCGGCCTCGGCCGGGTCCGGCGGCGGGGCGGCGATCACCTCCGCCGGGAGCACCCGCTCGGGCAGGTCGTAGCGGCGCTCGAAGTGCCGGCGGGTGCCGACGGCCAGCTCGCCGATCGCGAACAGGTACTCGCACACCTGCTTCACCTCGGACCGCTCCCACCAGGTGGCGCCGGGCGGGCGGGGCCGGACGTCACCGGCCCGCCCCTCCGGCGCGAGCGCCTTCTCGATCGCGCCGGCCCCGATCGGCCCGCACCCGGCGACCACGTCCCGGATGTCCCCGGCCAGCGACGGATACCGCTCCAGCAGCGGCGCGTAGTGCTTCCACCAGCGACGGGGCAGCGTCTCGTGGCCGAGCAGCGGCCAGTCGGCGACCGGGACCAGGCTCGCCTCGTGCGCCCACGTCTCGGTGAGCAGCCGGGGCCTGCGGGCCGACGGGGACCAGGCAGCGTCGTCGAGCAGCGCGGGCGGGTAGTGGCCGAGCCTGCTGAACAGCGGCATGTAGTGCGAGCGCACCGCCACGTTCACCGAGTCCAGCTGCAGCAGCTTGATCCGGTCCAGCACCCGCTGCAGGTGCCGCCGGGTGACCGGCCCGGACGGCCGGGGGTCGGTGAACCCCTGGGCCGCGAGAAAGGTCCGCCGGGCCACGTCCGCCGAGATCGTCCGCACGGCGCCGATGCTGCCACGGCCCCCCGACAGTTCCGGTGCGGCCGCCCGGCAAGCGGTTCCGATGCGGCCGCCCGGCAGGTTCCGATGCGGCCGCCCGGCGACCGATGATCCTCCGTCCGGCACCGAAAGGGTCGCTGGGCGACCGTTCCGGTTCCCGATACGCGATCACCCGCGGGAGGGGCCGGGGTCGGCCGGGGTCGGGCTCGGTCGCCGCACCCCGGGAGCGACGCCGCACCAGCTCGAAGTGGTGCGGCGACCGAGCCAGGGTGCGGCGACGGAGCTGGGGTGCGGCGATCGGGCCGGAGGGAGCGGACGGGTCAGTTCCGGGCCGGCGGCCCGCCCTGCCCGCCACCGGGCGGCGCACCACCCCCGCCCCCGGCCGGAGCCGACCCGCCGGACGGCTCGGTGCGGGTGTCCACCGGCGCGGTCAGCGCGACCGTGAAGCCGGAGGTCACGTCGCCGGTGACGGTCGCGAGCTGGGAGACGCCGCCGTCGTCGCCGAAGACGTTGTCGCTGTCCAGGGTGACCTGGGACAGCGTCCGCACGGACGACTCGTAGCCGGTGGTGGCGTAGACCGCGGTGCAGGTGTCCTCGGGCAGCGCGACCTGCGAGGTCGCGATCGCGTTCGCCGAGTCGGTGATCGACGCCTGGTCCGGGTAGACCTCGAAGTGGATGTGCGGCCAGCGCCCGGAGTAGCAGGCCGGGACGATGCTGGTGAACCGGACGAGCCCGTTCGCGTCGGCGATCTGGACGCCGCGCAGGTAGTTCTCGTCCTCCAGGCCGTCGGCGTACATCGAGTAGTTGCCGTCGCGGTCGCAGTGCCACACGTAGACGGCGGTCCCGGCGAACGGGATCCCGCCGTTCGCGAGGTCGGTGATCGTCAGCTCCAGGGTCATCGGGACGCCCTGCGCGACCGCGCTGCCGGTGCCGAAGCTGGAGCGGATGTCGCTGCGGACCATCCCGCTGTCGGCGAGCGCGTTCGGCCCGTTGGACCCGTCGCCCGGGTACGGGCCCGCGGTCTCGTCCGGGATCTCCCCCTCCGACGTCGTGGCCGCCGCGCTCGACGTCGTGCCGGACGAGCAGGCGGCCAGCCCGACCGTGACGGCGCCGAGGCCGAGCGCGGTGAGCATTCGGCGGCGGGACAGCAGGGTGCCGAGGTCGAAGCCGAGGCCCTGGTCGACCAGCTCGTCGTCGGGGCGGGGCAGCGGGCGGCCCTGGTAGCGGTTGCGTGGTTCGGTCACGGACACCAGGTTCGTCCGCCCGGCTGGGCGGGACCCCGGAACCCGCTGTGCGTCCGCTGTGCGTCCACAGGGTAGGCATGGACCATGGCCACCGCGACCGTCCGCCCCGCCACCGACGACGACGTCGACGCCATCGTGGGCATCCAGGACCGGACCTGGCGCACCGCGTACGCCGGGCTGCTGCCCGAGGAGGCGTTCGCGAGCCTCACCTCGGACGCGGCCCGGCAGCACTGGACGGACGCGGTGCACGCCGACGACGACTTCCACCTGCTGGTCGCGCAGGAGGGCGACGAGATCGTCGGGTTCGCCGCGGCCGCCCGCTATCCGGGCGCCGACGGGCTGTCGATCGCCGAGATCTCGACGTTGCTGGTCGAACCGCGGTGGGGGCGCCGCGGTCACGGCGGGCGGCTGCTGGCCACCGCGGCGGCAGCACTGCGCGCCGCGGGCGAGGAGACCGGCCGGGCCTGGGTGCCGGAGACCGATCCGGCGTCGCGCGGGTTCTACGCCCGCGCCGGCTGGCAGCCCGACGGCGCGGTCCGCACCCTGGACACCGGCAGCGGCACCCTGCGGGAGGTCCGGATGTCGGGCTCCCTGGACCTGCGGCTGATCGGCCTCGACGACGACAGCTGAGGCCGACCGGGCGCGAGCGACCCGGGCCGCTCAGACCAGGCCGAGCAGCGGTTCGAGCCCGATCGTCAACCCGGGCCGCTCCCGCACCGCGCGCACGGCGAGCAACACCCCGGGCATGAACGACGTCCGGTTCATCGAGTCGTGCCGCAGCGTCAGCACCTCGCCGTCGGTGCCCAGGATGACCTCCTGGTGGGCGATCAGCCCGGGCATCCGGACGGCGTGCACGTGCACCCCGTCGACGACGGCGCCACGGGCCCCGCCGGGATCGGTGGTGGTGGCGTCCGGGACCGGGCCGAGCCCGGCGTCGGCGCGCGCGGCGGCGACCACCGACGCGGTGCGCGCGGCGGTGCCGGACGGGGCGTCGACCTTCCCCGGGTGGTGCAGCTCGACGATCTCGGCGGAGTCGAAGAACCGCGCGGCCTGCGCGGCGAAGTGCATCATCAGCACCGCGCCGACGCCGAAGTTCGGGGCGACGAGCACGCTGCCCGAGCCGCGCTCGTCGAGCAGCGCGCGGACCTCGTCGAACCGGGCCTCGTCGAACCCGCTGGTCCCGACGACCGGGGCGACCCCGCGGCCGAGGCACTCGCGGATGTTGTCCAGCGCCGCACCGGGATGGGTGAAGTCGACGGCGACGTCGGCGCCGTCCAGCGCGGACAGGTCGTCGCCGGCGTCGAGGGCGGCCACCAGCTCGGTGTCCGGCGCATGCTCCACCGCCCGGCAGACCTCGCTGCCCATCCGGCCCATCGCACCGAGCACCGCCACCCGGATCGTCCCGCTCACCAGCACACCCCGTTCCGCCGTCGTCGTGACCGGGCGAGTCTAGGCGCCGGACGCACCGGCCGCCCTGATCACCCGACGACCAGGCCGCCGATCCACACCGCGGTCGCGAGCAGACCTGCGGCGAGTTCGATCAGGATGCTCCACCCGACGGCGGCGAGCGCCTCGCGGGCCGACCGCCAGGCCGTCGCCGCGTCCGGCAGCCGGACCAGCTCGGCCAGCCAGACCCCCAGCACGAAGCCGATGAACAGGCCGATCACCGGGATCACGAAGAAGCCGACCACGCCGAGCACCAGACCGGCCAGCAGGGTGCGGGTCGGCACCCCGGACGCCTTGAGCCGGCGGCCCGGCAGCAGGTACTTCGCGACCTGCCCGAGCACCGTCACGACGACCGCGATGCCCAGCACCCACCAGCCGACGGCGTCGCCGCGGGGCACCGCCCACACGGCCACCCCGCCGACGATCAGCAGCGGGCCGGGGAGCACCGGGAGCACGATCCCGGCCAGCCCGACGGCGATCATCAACCCGGCCAGTACCGCGAGCCCCGTCATGGGCACAGCCTGCCAGACCAGCAGATCCCGCTCTCCGTGGTCGGCACGTCACGCAAAGATCATCACGACTGTGTAAAACACTGGAACAGCATCTGGCTGCGGGCCGGGTCGGGGTGTCAGCCTCTGGCTCCCGGCCGACCCACCCCCGTCGTCGTGCCGGGGAGGGGTGCGTCGCCGCACCCCCACTCCCCTGCCCCCACCCGGGGCCCCATGAAGGAGCACGATGTACAGATCCGCCCGCAGCGGGGCACTGACCGTGTCCGCCGCGGCCCTCACCCTGGTCCTCGCCGCCTGTGGGAGCGGTCAGGGCCTCGGGATCGGGACCGGCGCCGAGCTGTCCACCCGGCCGTCGTTCAACGAGCAGCCCTACGAGAACCTGCGCGACGGCGGCACCCTGCGCACCCCGCTCAACGCGTTGAACCCGCAGTTCAACCTCTTCCACACCAGCGCGACGGGCGAGACCCGGGACCTGTGGGAGTGGTACAACCCGCTCCTGGTCACCTTCACCCCGGCCGGTGAGGCCGAGATCAACCCGGACTACCTCACCGACGCGACCGCCGAGCTCGTCGGCGGGGCCACCCGGGTCACCTACACGATCAACCCGCGTGCCGTGTTCAATGACGGCACGCCGATCGACTGGCGGGCGTTCGAGGCCACCTGGCGGGCGAACGACGGTTCCGCCCCGGCCCGGACCTCGCGCTCGGTCGCCACGTTCGGCCGGATCGCCTCGGTCACCCGCGGCGCCGACGACCGGCAGGCCGTCGTCACCTACGACGGCGTGAACGTCTGGTGGCAGGGCACCTTCACCACCCTGCTGCACCCGTCGGCGGCCGCGGTCGACGCGTTCAACACCGGCTACCTGAACAACCCGCGACCGGAGTGGGGGGCCGGCCCCTACACGGTCGCCGCGACCGACCTGCAGACCGGGAGCATCACCTTCGAGCGCAATCCCGCCTGGTGGGGTCGCCCCGGCCGGCTGGACAGCCGCACGTTCACCGTGATGGAGCCGCAGGCCGCGGTGAACGCCTTCCGCAACGGTGAGCTGGACGCCACCCGGGTCGCCGGCGCCGAGCCGCTCACCCAGGCAGGTTCGGTGCCCGACGCCGAGATCCGGATCAGCGGCACGACGGCCGTATCGCTGTTCACCCTGAACAGCACCGCCCCGGCGCTGCGCGATCCCGCCGTGCGGCGCTCGGTGCTGGAAGGCATCGACCGCGAGCAGCTCATCGAGATCGCCTTCCAGGGCATGGGCTACACCGAGGAGCTGCCCGGGTCGCTGGTCCTGCAGCCCAACCAGCCGGGCTACCGGGACAACCTGGCCGAGCTGCTGCAGTTCGACCCGGCGGCCGCCCGCGCCGGGCTGGACGCCGCGGGCTGGGCCCCCGGGCCGGACGGCATCCGGGTCTCCGGCGGGGAGCGGCTGACGCTGTCCTACGTCCGGTTCACCGACAGCCCGACCAGCCGGGCCTTCGGGATGGCGCTGACCGCGATGATGCGGGAGATCGGCGTCGAGCTCCAGGACCGTCAGGTCCCGATGAGCGAGTACCCCGCCGTCCTCGCCGAACGCGACTTCGACATCGTGACGAGTGGCTTCGGCGCCGAGACCCCCTACGGCGTCGCGACGCTCTGCCAGCTGTACTGCTCGGACAGCCAGCTGAACAAGTCCGGCACCGGCAACTCCGGGCTGGACACCGAGCTGCAGGCGGTCGGCGGGCTGCCCACCGCGGAGGAGCAGCTGGCCGCCGCCAACGAGGTGGAACGGGTCGCGCTGGCCAACTACGGCGTGCTCCCGCTCGGGTCCGGCCCGACCGCCTGGGCCGCCCGGCAGGGGCTGGCGAACGTCGGTGCCTCGCTGTTCGCCCGCCCGCTGCCCGAGACGGTCGGCTGGCAGTCCGGTAGCTGACGTCACCCCGGCCCCGGCGACCGGTGGGTCGCCGGGGCCCGGGCACCACCACCAGAAAGGGAGCACCGTGCTCCGCTACCTCCTGCGCCGGGGCGCGGGCTGGCTGGCGATGATCGTCGTCGCCACCAACCTCACCTACCTCCTGGCGAACGCCTTCCTCGATCCGCGGGTCAACTACTTCCAGCTGCGCCCGCCGCGCACCGACGAGGAGATCGCCCGCGCGCTGGCGCAGTACAACCTCGATCCGGGCACCCCGCTGGCGCAGCGCTGGTGGACCTGGATCACCGGGATTCTCACCCGCTGGGACTGGGGCTCCTCCCCCGTCGGGGACAGCGTCAACGATCAGGTCGCGTTCCGGGTGGTGATGTCGGGCCAGCTGGTGTTCGGGGCGCTGGTGCTCTCGATCCTGGTCGGGGTGGCGCTGGGGGTGTACTCGGCGCAGCGGCAGTACCGGCTCGGTGACCGGGTCGCCCAGCTCGTCTCGGTGATCACCCTGAACACCCCGGTCGCGGTGGCCGGTCTGGTGGTGGTCGTCGCGGCCATCACGGTCAACCAGGCCGTCGGCAGCACCCTGTTCTCGGTGGCCGGGGCGCAGACGCCGGGCGTCACCGGGTTCTGGCCGGTGCTGGTCGACCGGGTGCAGCACCTGGTCCTGCCGACGATCTCGCTGCTCGTCACCAGCTACGCCGGCTACCACATGCTGCAGCGCGCGATGATGCTCGACGTCGTCGGCTCCGACTTCGTCCGCACCGCACGCGCCAAGGGGCTCACCCGCGACCAGGCGATCCGCCGGCACGGCCTACGCAGCTCGCTGATCCCGGTCGCCACCCAGGTCGCGTTCGCCATCCCGGCGCTGTTCACCGGCTCGGTGCTCACCGAGAAGATCTTCGCCTGGCAGGGCATGGGCGACTACCTGGTGCGGACGGTCTCCGAGAACGACGTTCACGGCGTCGTCGCGACGGCGGCCTTCGCCGCGCTGGCCACCGCGATCGGCGCGATCCTGGCCGACGTCGCCGTGGTCGCGCTCGACCCGAGGGTGCGGGTGAGCTGAGATGACCACGATCCGCACTGCACCGCGCCGCGGGCGGGCCGCCCTGCTGTGGCGCCGCTACCGGCGCAGCGCGCCCGCCGTGGCCGGGCTCGCGATCTTCGCGACGCTCGTCTCGTTCACGCTGGTCGGCGACCTGTTCACGCCCTACGGGCACACCGACGTCGACTTCACCGCGCTCACCCAGGGGCCGTCCGCGGAGCACCCGTTCGGCACGACCGCCGGCGGGAACGACGTCTACGCCCAGGCCGTGCACGGGCTCCAGCGCTCGCTGCTGATCGCCGTCTCGGTGTCCCTGCTGACCACGCTGGCCGCGGCGGTCGTGGGCTCGACGGCCGCCTACCTCGGCGGCGGTGGTGCCTGGGGCCGGCGCGGCGAGCGCGCCGTGCTCGGCGTCGTGCACTTCCTGATGGTGGTGCCCGCGTTCCTGATCCTCTCGCTGGCCTCGCAGTGGGGCTCCGGCGACTACCGGATCCTGATCCTGGCGCTGTCCGCGCTCGGCTGGATGACCGGCGCCCGGGTGGTGTGGACGGTCGTCACCACGTTGCGCGAGCGCGAGTACGTGCAGGCCGCACGGTTCATGGGTGTGCGCGGCCCGGTGATCGTGCTCCGCCACCTGATCCCGAACATCGGCTCGCTGCTGATCGTCAGCTTCACGATCACAGTCGTCTCCGTCGTCCAGGCCGAGACCGCGCTGTCGTTCATCGGCTTCGGCGTGCAGGTCCCGGACGTCTCGCTGGGCACGATGCTCGCCGACGGCGCCTCCTCGATGACGACGGCGCCGTGGCTGCTCACCGTCCCCGCGACGCTGCTGGTGCTCACCACGGTCTCGCTGGCGCTGGTCGGCGACGGCCTGCGCGACGCCCTCGATCCCACCTCGCAGGCCGGAGGCCGTGCATGAACCCGGTGCTGTCGGTACGCGACCTGCACGTCACGTTCCCCTCCGAGGCGGGCCCGGTCCGGGCGGTCCGCGGTGTCGACTTCGACCTGCTCCCGGGGCGGACCCTCGGTGTCGTCGGCGAGTCCGGTTCCGGCAAGTCGGTCACCTCGCTGGCGGTGATGGGCCTGCTGCCGGGCACCGCCACGGTGACCGGGTCGATCCGGCTCGGCGGCGACGAGCTCGTCGGGCTCGGCGACCGCGCCCTCTCCCGGGTCCGCGGCCGGGACATCGGCATGGTCTTCCAGGACCCGCTGTCCTCGCTCACCCCGATCTTCACCGTCGGCGACCAGCTGGTCGAGGCGATCCGAACGCACCGCGGCCTGCGTCGCCCGGCGGCCCGGTCGCGCGCCGCCGAGCTTCTCGACATGGTGGGCATCCCGGATCCGGAGCGACGGTTGCGCTCGTTCCCGCACGAGTTCTCCGGTGGGATGCGGCAGCGCGTGATGATCGCGATGGCGATCGCGAACGAGCCGAAGCTGATCATCGCGGACGAGCCGACCACCGCGTTGGACGTCACCGTCCAGGCCCAGGTGCTCGACGTCCTCAAGGTCGCCCGGGACGAGACCGGCGCCGCCGTCGTGCTCATCACCCACGACCTGGGGGTGGTCGCCGGCACCGCCGACGACGTGCTGGTCATGTACGCCGGCCGCCCGGTCGAGACGGCGCCGGTGCAGGACCTGTTCGACGCGCCCCGGATGCCCTACACACTGGGCCTGCTCGGCGCGGTGCCGCGGGTCGACTCGGTGGACCGCAGGCCGCTCGTCCCGGTGCCGGGCAGCCCGCCGACCCCGGTGGCGCCGCCCGCCGGCTGCGCGTTCGCGGACCGCTGCCCGGTCGCCGTCGACGCCTGCCGGGGCGCCGAGCCGCCGTTGCTGCCGCTGCCCGGCTCCCCGGCGCACGCCGCCGCCTGCGTCCGCACCGGCGAGATCATCGACGGCGCGATCGGCGGGCGGCCCGTCTTCGGGGTCCCGGAGGCGCCCGCCGCCGGTCCGGACGACCGGGACCGGCGGGAGCCGGTGCTGTGGGTGCAGCACCTGCGCCGCAGCTACCCGCTGATGACCGGCTCGCTGATCCGGCGCCGGATCGGCACCGTGCACGCGGTGTCCGACGTGGATCTCGACATCCGGCGCGGCGAGACGCTCGGGCTGGTCGGCGAGTCCGGCTGCGGCAAGACGACGACGCTGCTGGAGCTGATGAACCTGCGGCCGCCGGAGGGCGGGCGGATCGAGATCGCCGGCACCGACGTCGCCACGGTTCGGCGCAGCGCGGACCGCGCCGCGCTGCGCCGGGAGATCCAGATAGTGTTCCAGGACCCGATGGGCGCGCTGGACCCGCGGATGACCGTCGCCGACATCCTCGCCGAGCCGCTGCGGGCCGCCGGACGGCCGGGCCGGGACCGGATCGCCGCCCGGGTGGACGAGCTGATGGCGATGGTCGGGCTCGATCCGGCGCACGCCGAGCGGTTCCCGGCGGCGTTCTCCGGCGGGCAGCGGCAGCGGATCGGCATCGCCAGGGCGCTGGCCTGCGAGCCGTCGCTGCTGGTGCTCGACGAGCCGGTGTCCGCGCTGGACGTGTCGGTGCAGGCCGGGGTGCTGAACCTGCTCGCCGGGCTGCAGCGGGAGCTCGGGCTGAGCTATCTGTTCGTCGCGCACGACCTGTCGGTGGTCCGCCACGTCGCCGACCGGGTCGCGGTGATGTACCTGGGCCGGATCGTCGAGTCCGGCTCGGTCGCGGACGTGTTCGGGAACCCGCGGCACCCGTACACCCAGGCGCTGCTGTCCGCGGTCCCGGTGCCGGACCCGCGGGTCGAGCGCAGCCGCGAGCGGATCGTGCTGACCGGGGACCTGCCGAGCCCGACCGGGGAGCCGGCCGGGTGCGCGTTCGTCGACCGGTGCCCGCTGGCCCGCACCCTGTCCGGCGCCGAGCTCGACCGCTGCCGGACCGAGATCCCGCTGCTCGCCGCGAAGGACGACGGCGGCGACCCCGCCGGCGGCGACCACCGCAACGCCTGTCACCACGCCAACGGCTCCTGACCCCCGAGGAGAACCATGCCCGGACCCCTGCCCGGACCGCGACCCGGACCGATGCTGACCGCGGCGCTGTCCGCGCTCGCCCTGGTGCTGACCGCCTGCGGTGCCGGGGCGGGCACCGGTGAGGTCCGCACCGGGGCGGAGCTGTCGGCCGTCCCCGCGTTCAACGAACAGCCCTACGAGAACGTCCGCGACGGCGGCACGGTCACGCTGCCGCTGCGCTCCGACCTGAACCCGCAGTTCAACCGGCACCAGGGCGACGCGACGCTGGACACGCTGACCGTGTGGCGCTGGTACAACCCGGTGCTGGTCACCTTCACGCCGCAGGGCGAGCCGCGGTTCAATCCCGACTACCTGGTCTCCGCGGTCGACGAGCGAATCGGCGACGACACCCGGATCACCTACACGATCAACCCGCGGGCGGTGTTCAACGACGGCACGCCGATCGACTGGCGGGCCTTCGAGGCGACCTGGCGGGCCCGCAACGGCCGGGACGCCGCCTACATCGCCCAGTCCACCGACGGGTTCGACCGGATCGCCTCGGTCACCCGGGGGGCCGACGACCGGCAGGTCGTCGTCACCTTCGACGGCGTGCACGCCTGGTGGCCCGGGCTGTTCCCCGAGCTGGTGCATCCGGCGGTGGCCGCCGATCCGGCCGTGTTCAACCAGGGCTACCTGAACGAGCCGCATCCGGAGTGGGGCGCCGGGCCGTACACGGTCGCCGCGCACGACCGGCAGAACTCGACGATCACCTTCGAGCGCAACCCGGCGTGGTGGGGCCGCCCCGGGAAGCTGGACCGGGTCACCCTGGTCCAGATGGAGCCGACGGCGAAGATCAACGCCTTCCGCAACGGCCAGCTCGACGCCACCGAGGCGGAGAGCGCCGACCTGCTCGCCCAGGCCCGGTCCGCGCCCGGCGCCGACGTCCGGATCAGCGCCCGGACGGCGTCGTTCCTGCTCACCGTCAACAGCGCGGCACCGCTGCTGGGCGACCCGGGCGTGCGCCGGGCGATCATGCAGGGCGTCGACCGCGGACAGCTCGTGGACATCGCCTTCCAGGGGATGGACTACACCGAGGAGCCGCTCGGCTCGCTGATGCTCAAGCCCTACCAGGAGGGGTACCGGGACAACCTGTCCGCCGTCGTCGACGGCGGGCCGGAGGCCGCCGCCGCGGGCCTCGACGCGCTCGGCTGGGTCCCCGGCCCGGACGGGATCCGGGTCCAGGACGGCACCCCGCTGTCGATCACCTTCGTGCAGGTCGGCGACACCCCGGCCAGCCGGGCCGCCTCGGGGGCGCTGGTCGCCATGATGCGGGCGATCGGCGTCGAGCTGCAGGTCCGCCAGGTGCCGGCCGGGGACTTCCCGGCCGTCCTCGCGAACAAGGAGTTCGACCTGCTCCTGTCCGGGTTCTTCTCGCTGGACCCGTACGGGATCGCCGGCATCTGCCAGCTGTACTGCTCCACCTCGCAGCTGAACAACTCCGGCACCGGCACCCCGGAGCTCGACGCGCAGCTGCAGCGGGTCGCGACGCTGCCGACACCCGGCGAGCAGTTCGCCGCCGCCAACGCCGCCGAGGAGCAGGCGCTGGCCGGCTACGGGCTGCTGCCGCTCTACGCCGGCCCGGAGACCTGGGTGACCCGGTCCGACCTGGCGAACGTCGGCGCGTCGCTGTTCCAGCGGCCGCTGCCGGAGACCATCGGCTGGACCGGCTGACCCGGTGGGTGGCCGCCGCCGCGGCGGCGGCCACTCACAGGTCGCGCAGCGACGCCGGCAGTGCGTCGACCTCGTCGAACGGCCCGACGACGGCCGCCGTGAGCGGCTGGTCGAGCAGTTCGGCGGCGACCACGGCCACCTCGTCGGCGGTGACGGCGGCGATCCGGGCGAGGCTGTCCCCGACCGACCGCTGCCGGCCGTGGTCGAGCTCCGCGCGGCCCAGCCGGTTCATCCGGGACGCGGTGTCCTCGCAGCCCAGGACGAGCCCGCCGCGCAGCGAGCCCTTGGCCCGGGCCACCTCGGCGTCGGTCAGGCCGTCGGTGGCGACCTCGCCGAGCACGTCCCGCACCACGGCGACGACCTCGCCCAGCCGCTCGGGGGCGCATCCGGCGTAGACCGAGAGGGCGCCCGCATCGGCGTACCGGACGGTCGACGAGTACACCTGGTAGGCCAGTCCGCGCTGCTCACGCACCTGCTGGAACAGTCGCGAGGACAGCCCGCCGCCGAGCGCGGCGTTCAGCACGGCGAGCACCGGGCGGGTGTGCGCGTGCCGGCCCGCGGTCGGCACGCCGAGCATGACGTGGGCCTGCTCGGACTCGTCGGGCTGCAGGCCGAGCGCGCCGGTCCGGTCCGGCCGCACCCCGGTCGAGGTGCGCGGCGGTACCGCGCGGGCGGTCGCCCGGGCCCGGCTCGCCGACGCCAGCGCGTCCCCGACGAGCTCGACGATCCGGTCGTGCTCCAGATTCCCGGCGGCGGCGACGACCATCCGCGGGGTCGTGTACTCGCCCTGCCAGAACGTGTGCAGGGTGTCCCGGCTCATCGCCCGGATCGACTCCTCGGTGCCGATCACCGGGCGGCCGAGCGGATGGTCCCCGAACAGGGTCTGGTCGAACAGGTCGCCGAGCAGGTCCTCCGGGTCGTCGTCGCGCATCGAGATCTCCTCGAGCACGACGCCCCTTTCCAGCTCGACGTCGGTGTGCGCCAGCTCGGCGTCGGTGACGACGTCGGCCAGCAGGTCCACCGCCAGCGCGACGTCGGTGTCCAGCACGTGCGCGTAGTAGCAGGTGTGCTCCTTGGCGGTGAACGCGTTGAGCTCACCGCCGACCGCGTCCATCTCCTCGGCGATCCCGGCCGCGGTGCGCCGCCGGGTGCCCTTGAAGAGCAGGTGCTCCAGGAAGTGCGCGGCACCGGCCTGGGCCGGTGACTCGTCGACCGAGCCGATGCCGATCCAGATGCCGAGCGCCACCGAGCGGACGCCCGGCACCGACTCGGTCACCAGCCGGACCCCGCCGGGCAGCTCGCTGCGCCGCACGGTGTCCGGCGGCCCGCCGATGTCGGCGGGCACGCGGGCGGCGGCCCGGGAACCCTCGGGTCCCCGGGCCGCCGTCACGTCGCCGTTCGTCTCGGCCAACTGATCAGCTCTGGTCGGCCGTGGCCTCGGCCGGCTCGTCGGCCGGAGCCTCCGTGGGGGCGTCCGCCGCGTCCGCGGCCGCAGCGCCCTCCTCCTGCACCGGCACCAGGCTGATCTTGCCCCGATTGTCAATGTCGGTGACCTCGACGCGCAGCTTGTCGCCGACCTTGACGACGTCCTCGACCTTGCCGATCCGCTTCCCGTTGCCGAGCTTCGAGATGTGGACCAGGCCGTCCTTGCCGGGGACCAGCGAGACGAAGGCACCGAACGCGGCGGCCTTGACCACCGTGCCCAGGAACCGCTCGCCGACCTTCGGCAGCTGCGGGTTGGCGATCGCGTTGATCATGCCGATCGCCTCCTCCGCGGAGGGGCCGTCGTTCGCGCCGACGTAGATCGTGCCGTCGTCCTCGATCGAGATGTCGGCACCGGTCTTCTCGGTGATCGAGTTGATCATCTTGCCCTTCGGGCCGATGACCTCGCCGATCTTGTCGACCGGGACCTTCACCGCGGTGACCCGCGGCGCGTACCTGCTCATCTCGTCCGGGCCGTCGATGGCCTCGCCGATCACCTCGAGGATGGTCAGGCGGGCGTCCTTGGCCTGGTTCAGCGCGGCGGCGAGCACCTCGGACGGGATGCCGTCGAGCTTGGTGTCGAGCTGCAGCGCGGTGACGAACTCCTTGGTGCCGGCGACCTTGAAGTCCATGTCGCCGAAGGCGTCCTCGGCACCGAGGATGTCGGTCAGCGCCACGTACTTCGTCTCGGGCTGCCCGGCTGCGTTCTCGACCTGGTCGGAGACCAGGCCCATCGCGATGCCCGCGACCGGCGCCTTCAGCGGCACACCGGCGTTGAGCAGCGACATCGTGGACGCGCAGACCGAGCCCATCGAGGTCGAGCCGTTCGAGCCCAGGGCCTCGGAGACCTGCCGGATCGCGTACGGGAACTCGTCGCGCGAGGGCAGCACCGGGATCAGGGCCCGCTCGGCCAGCGCGCCGTGCCCGATCTCGCGGCGCTTCGGCGAGCCGACCCGGCCGGTCTCACCGGTCGAGTACGGCGGGAAGTTGTAGTGGTGCAGGTAGCGCTTGCGCGTCTCCGGCCCCAGCTGGTCGATCTGCTGCTCCATGCGGAGCATGTTCAGCGTGGTGACACCCATGATCTGGGTCTCGCCACGCTCGAACAGCGCCGAGCCGTGCGCCCGCGGGACGACCTCGACCTCGGCCGACAGCGGCCGGATGTCGGTCAGCCCGCGGCCGTCGATCCGGACCTGGTCGGTCAGGATCCGGCGGCGGATCAGCTTCTTGTTCAGCGCCCGGAAGGCGTTGCCCAGCTCGGACTCGCGCCCGGTGAAGCGCTCGCCCAGCTTGTCCAGCACCGACGCCTTGATCTCGTCGGTGCGGGTCTCCCGCTCCTGCTTGCCGGCGATGGTCAGCGCCTGCGCCAGCTCCTGCTCGACGGCCTCGGAGACGGCCTCGAAGGCGTCCGGCTGGTAGGCCGGGAACACCGGGTAGTCGGCGGTCGGCTTGGCCGCGACGTCGGCCAGCTGCTGCTGGGCGACGCACAGGCTGCGGATGAACGGCTTGGCCGCCTCCAGCCCGTCCGCGACGACGGCCTCGGTCGGGGCGGCGGCGCCGCCGGCGACGAGATCGATCGTGTTCTCGGTGGCCTCGGCCTCGACCATCATGATCGCGACGTCGTCACCGACGATCCGGCCCGCGACGACCATGTCGAACGCGGCGTGCTCGAGCTGGTCGTGGGTCGGGAACGCGACCCACTGAGACGACGGCGCGGCGTCGGTGCCGTCGCCCGCGATGAGCGCGACCCGGACGCCGCCGACCGGGCCGGAGAACGGCAGGCCGGCGAGCTGGGTGGACGCCGACGCGGCGTTGATCGCCACGACGTCGTAGGGGTCCTTCGGGTCGAGCGACATGACCGTCACGACGACCTGGATCTCGTTGCGCAGGCCGTCCACGAAGGACGGGCGCAGCGGGCGGTCGATCAGGCGGCAGGTCAGGATCGCGTCGGTGCCCGGGCGGCCCTCGCGGCGGAAGAACGAGCCGGGGATCCGGCCCGCGGCATACATCCGCTCCTCGACGTCCACCGTCAGCGGGAAGAAGTCGAACTGGTCCTTCGGCCGCTTGGAGGCGGTCGTCGCGGACAGCAGCATGGTCTCGTCGTCCAGGTAGGCGACGACGGATCCGGCGGCCTGCCGGGCGAGCCGGCCGGTCTCGAACCGGACGGTGCGGGTGCCGTGGGCACCGTTGTCGATGACGGCGGTGCTCTCGTGCACGCCGTCCTCAGAGATGACGTCAGTCATACGGGGATGTCTCTCCTCGTCGTTGGGAGTGTGTCTCGGCTCCCCACCACCGACGACGTCCGGCTCGATCCCCTGCTGGGCCGGTCTTCGATCGAAGCCCCCGGCAACGCGTGTTCCCGGGAGCCACTACCGAGGACCGGCGGATGTCCGGTCGTCCCGCGGTGGGTGGGGTTTCAGTTGTGGAACGACCCGGCACCGGGGATCCGGTGCCAGGTCGACGGTGCGGGTCTAGCGGCGCAGACCCAGCTTCTCGATCAGTGCGCGGTACCGCGCGACGTCGACCGCACGCAGGTACTTGAGCAGCCGGCGACGACGACCGACCAGCAGCAGCAGGCCGCGCCGGCTGTGGTGGTCGTGCTTGTGCTGCTTCAGGTGCTCGGTCAGACCGATGATGCGCTGCGTCAGCAGCGCCACCTGGGCCTCGGGGGACCCGGTGTCGGTGGCGTGGGTGCCGTACTTCTCGAGCGTGCTCTTCTTCTCGGCCGTGGACAGGGCCACTACAACTCCTTCATCGTGTCGACGGTCCGTGGTGCCGTACCACCTCGGAACGGGTGGCAGGTAGTCGGTCGCGGCCGCCACGGACTGCAGCCGGACCCGGGTGAAACGGTACCAGCGCCCCACTTCCGGACCGTCGCCGACCCGCGGGGCGGGCGGCTCAGCGGGGCAGCCGGGCGGCCAGGCCGTCCAGCACGATCGCCAGCTTGACCGGGTAGGCGCCGCGCGGCGCGGCGATCAGCCCGCGCATGCCCGGGTCGTCCCGCCGGGCCCGGTCCTGCGCGGCCCGGTCGAGCCCCTCCAGCGCGGCCGCGGTGTCCAGCGCCAGGTCGGCGACCATGTCCAGGGCGACCAGCGCGTCCGCCGGGGCGAACCCGTGGCGTTCGAGATCCGCCCGGACCCGCCCGACCTCGGCGACCACCGCGGCCGGCGGCGCCGGCAGGCTCCTGATCAGCCCGGCCGCCCCCGGCCGGCGCCCGGCCAGCTCCCACAAGGTGTCCCCCACGCGGTGAGCAGCTCCCGCCGGCCGGTCCCGGCCCGGGGCCGGTCGGCCTCCCGGGCGAGCCGGTCGGCGGCCGCGGCGAGCAGGTCGTCCCGGTCGCGGACGTGCCCGTAGAGCGTCGAGTGGTGCACGCCCAGGTGGGCGGCGACGGCGGTGAGCGTGAGCGAGCCGGGCCCGACCCATGCGCCCCCTCCCCCGCGCGGCCGCCGCGCTCGTCCTCCTGCTGCTCGCCGGGTGCTCGGGCGGGACCGTCGCCGCCGAGCCGGAACCCGCCGGCACCCGCACCGTCACCCACGAGCGCGGCACCGTCGAGGTCCCGGCCGATGCCCGGTCGGTCGTCGCGCTCGACGAGTACGCCGGGCTCAACCTGCTCACCGTCGGCGTCCGGCCGGTCGCCGTGTTCGGCGGCCTGTCCTCCGAGCTCGCGGCGACCGTCCTGGGCGACGCCGGGATCGCCGTCACCCCGGCCCCGACGATGATCACCAGCCCGGACCTGGAGGCGATCGCCGCCGCGCCGGGCGTCATCGTCCCGACCTCGCCGGGATCGCTGCTCGACACCACCTACCCGCAGCTGTCCGCCGTCGCACCGACCGTCGTGCTGCCGTTCGAGGGCGACTGGCGGGAACCGGTCCGGGTGGCCGGGGCCGCGTTCGGCGCCGAGGACCGGGCCGCGGCCGTGGCCGGCGTCCTGGAGGACCGGCTGGCCGCGCTGCGCGAGGTGACCGCGCGGCAGCCGCTGGAGCTGTCGGTGCTCGGCTCGTTCCAGGACGTGCTCTGCTCCCCGGCGCCGGCGAACCCGGGGTCCCGGCTGGTCGCCGACGCCGGCATCACCCGGCCGGCACCCGAGCTCGCGGCCGCCGCGGGGGCGTCGGCGTCGACCGTCCCGGTGTCCGCCGAGACCCTCCCCGGGCACGACGCGGACGTCGTCGTCGTGCTCGGCGGGTCGATCTGCGACGCCGACGCGGTCACCGGGCGGCCGCGCTGCAGGCGGCGGCGGACACCGCGGGCTGATCCTCACCGGCCCAGCGGGACCCGGTACACGGCGCGGTACACCGGGGCACCCGCCGGATCACCGCCCGCCGGGGCACCGTGCGCCGGATCGCTGCGCACCAGCAGCGCCTCGGTGGGTGTCCACCACGGTCCCGGGGCCGGGTCCGGGTCCGTCCGCTCCCGCGGCGGCGCGGCCCGCTCCGCGGTGCGGGAGCGGCGGGCCAGGGTCAGGTGCGCCCGGAACCCGGCCGGCCCGGCCCCGGCCCGGGCCGCCAGGCCGGCCAGGGCGCCCGCGGGCTGCACCCCCGCCCACAGCACGCCCGGGAAGCGGCCGGTCCCGGCGAGCCTCAGCCGCGGCGCCGGGGCCCCGGCCAGTGCCGTGTCGAGCGCACCGGCGAGCCGCGCCGGATCGTCCTCGCCGTGGAAGCACAGCGTGACGTGCCAGTTCTCCGGGGGCACCGGCCGCCATCCACCCCCCGGCGGCCAGGGCCGCTGCGCCAGGGCCGCCCGGAGGGCCGCCACCACCGGGGCCGGCGGCCACAGCGCCGTGAACAACCGCATCGTCCCTCCAGGGTCGCCGTCCGGTGATCGTCGCACCGCTCAGCGCCGGGACGCGGCCCGGCGCAGCACCTCGGCCAGCTCCGGGAACGAGGTCGCCAGCTCCGCCGCCGCGGCGACCAGCCGGGCCGGGCTGCTCACCCCGCGCAGCGCGTCGTCCGGGTGCGGGGCCGCGTCCCGGCCCGGGGTGCGGGCCCGGGCCGGTGACGGCGACGGATCGGCGCCGCAGCAGCAGCCGGCGTCGCCACCCCACGGGGTGGCCGTGGCCCGGACCCGGTCCAGCAGGCCGGCCACCTCGCCGGGCGGCACCGGTCCCCGGGAGACCCGCCGGTCCAGCGCCACCATCCGGCCCAGCACCGCCGGATCGCCGATCTTCACCCGGCGCGCGCCGGACAGCTGGCTGAGCATCGCCGGGCTCAGCCCCAGCGCCGTCGCGAGCCGGGCCTGGGTGATCCCCAGTGCGGTCGTGAGCCGGTGCACCCGCTCCCCCAGCGGCTCGCCGTAGAGCTCGCGCTGCCGGGCGCGGTTCTCCGCCAGCGGGTCGCGATCGGGCCGGTCGGCGGGCACGTCGTCCATGCCCCGATCCTCGGGCCGGAGCCGCACCCGACGGAGCGCTTCGGGCCGGGGAGGGGGTTTCCACTCAACGCCCGCCCGGCGCGGTGGATCAGGCCGGTTCGTCGTCCGGGCCGAGCGCGCCGCCGGAGGCGGTGAGGATCGTCCGGGTGTCCGCGACGTCCTTGCCCATCTGCGCGATCAACGGCTCGACGCCGTCGAAGTGCTCCTGCCCGCGCAGCCGCTCGACGAACTCGACGCCGACCTCGTGCCCGTAGAAGTTCTCGTCGACCTCGAGCACGTAGGCCTCGACGGTGCGCACCCGGCCGGAGAACGTCGGGTTGGTGCCGACCGAGATCGCGGTCATCAGCCGGCGCTCGCCGATCCGGAACCAGCCGGCGTAGACGCCGTCCGCGGGGATCGCGGTGTGCGGCGGGCAGGCCACGTTGGCGGTCGGGAAGCCCAGGTCACGGCCGCGCTTGTGGCCGTGCACGATCACCCCGTCCACCCGGTGCCAGCGGCCCAGCGCGTGCGCGGCGTCCCGGACGTCCCCGGCGTCGATGCAGGAGCGGATGTAGGTGGAGGAGAAGGTCACGTCGTTCTCCGAGATGAGATCCAGTGCCTCGCAGGAGAACCCGAACCGGCGGCCCAGCTCGGCCAGTGCCGTCACGTCACCGGCCGCCCGGTAGCCGAAGGTGAAGTTGCTGCCGACGACGACGACGGCGGTGTGCAGCCGGTCGACCAGGATCTCGTGCACGAACCCGGCGGGCTCGGTCCGGGAGAGCTGCTCGGTGAACGGGATGACGCAGAACACGTCGGCGCCGCGCTCGGCGACCAGCTCCGCGCGCCGGTCCAGGGTGGACAGCCGCGCCGGATGGGTGCCCGGCCGGATCAGCTCCGCCGGGTGCGGGTCGAAGGTCACCACGACGGCGGGCAGATCGCGCTCGCGGGCCCGCCGCACCGCGCGGTCGATCAGCTCACGGTGCCCGCGGTGCACCCCGTCGAACACGCCGATGGTGACGACGCACCGCCCCCAGCCGGGCGGAACGGCCTCCAGACCACGCCAGCGCTGCACGGCCGCGAGCCTACGGAACGGCTCCCCGGCCCCCGCGGTCAGCCCGCCGGTGCCAGCACCACGACCGGGCGGGCGGAGCTGCCGCGGTCGGCCATCAGGGCGAGCGCGGCGCCGTCCGGGCCGAACACGCCGTAGGTGCCGGGGATCCCGGCGGGCGGCAGCGACCGGCCGATGCGGACGTCGGTGGCGGCGGTGTCGTCGACGTCGACCCGGGGGAACGCCGTCGCGACCGCGGCCGCGAGGTCCAGCGACAGCCCGGGCGCGGCGGCCAGCTCGTCGACGGTGCGGGCGTGCTCCAGGGTGAAGGGCCCGACCCGGGTGCGGCGCAGCGCCGTCAGGTGCCCGCCGGTCCCGAGCGCGGCACCGAGATCGCGGGCGAGCGCCCGGACGTAGGTGCCCGAGGAGCACTCGACGGCGACGTCGAGGTCCAGGAACGGCTCGTCCCGGCGGAGCGCCAGCAGGTCGAACGCCGACACGGTGACCGGCCGGGCCGGGATCACCACGGTCTCGCCGTCGCGCACCCGCTGGTAGGCCCGCTTGCCGTCGATCTTGACCGCGGACACCGCGCTCGGGACCTGCTCGATGTCACCGGTCAGCCGCGCCATCCGCGCGCGGACCTCGTCGGCGCCGGCGTCGACCGGCACCGGTTCGCCCAGCGGGTCGCCCTCGGCGTCGTCGGTGTCGGTGCCGAGGCCCAGCCGGACCGTCGCGGTGTAGGCCTTGGTGTCCAGCGACAGGTGGCCGAGCAGCTTGGTCGCCCGCTCGATCCCGACGACGAGCACGCCGGTCGCCATCGGGTCCAGGGTGCCGGCGTGCCCGACCTTGCGGGTGCCCATGATCCGGCGCAGCTTCCCGACGACGTCGTGGCTGGTGGGCCCGCGGTCCTTGTCGACGATCACGAGGCCGGGCGGCGGGGGCGGGACGCGGGGTGGCACGGGCGACGATCGTAGGAGCAGGCGCTCAGCGCGCCAGCCGGTACCCGACCCCGCGGACGGTCAGCACCACGTCGCGCTCGCCGAGCTTGGACCGCAGCGACGCGACGTGCGCCTCCAGCGTGCGGGCCGCGGAGGCGTCGGCGATCCCCCAGACCTGCTCGAGCAGCTCGGTGCGCGGCAGCACCGCGCCCTCCCGGCGGGCGAGCGCGGCGAGCAGGTCGAACTCCTTGCGGGTCAGCGCGATCTCGGCGCCGCCCGCGGTGACCGCGCGCCGGTCCAGGTCGACGGTCACGTCGCCGACGGTCACGGTGGCCGCGACCGCGGCACCGGTGGCGCGGCGGAGCACGGCGTCGATCCGGGCCAGCAGCTCCTCGGTGGAGATCGGCTTCACCAGGTAGTCGTCGGCGCCGGAGCGCAGGCCCTGCACCCTTGCCGCGACGTCGCCGCGGCCGGTGATCGCCAGGATCGGCACCCGGGAGCGCTCCCGGATCTCCCGGCAGACGCCGAGACCGTCGCGGTCGGGCAGTCCCATGTCGAGCAGGACCACGTCCGGTTCCCGCTCGGCGACCGCGGCCAGCGCAGCCGTGCCGCTGCCGACCAGCTCGGTCGGGAACCCGTTCCGGACCAGGGTGCGCCGCAGCGCATCGCCCAGGATCGGGTCGTCCTCGACCAGGAGCACGCGCACGTCACCAGCCTAACCGTGCTTCCTCAAGGGTTCCTCAAACCCGGTGCCCGTTCCGTTGCAGCGGCTCACGGTCGGCCCGCAGTGTTCTCGCACCGAACGCGTCGAGGAGGACGGACATGGCCGAGGTTGGCGCTGCAGCCGGCTCACCCGGGCAGGGGGCCACCCCCACCCGCCGGAAGAAGAAGGTCTACACCCAGCTCTGGTTCTGGGTGATCATCGGTATCGCCGCGGGCATCGCGCTGGGCCTCGTCGCCCCGGACGCGGCGAAGCAGTTCAAGTGGCTCGCGGACACCTTCATCCAGATGATCAAGGTGATCGTCGGCCCGGTGATCTTCTGCACGGTCGTCGTGGGCATCGCCTCGCTCGGCAACCTGGCCCGGGCCGGCGGGCTGGCGCTGCGGGCGCTGGCCTACTTCCTGCTGATGACGGTGATCGCCCTGTCGATGGGCCTGATCGCCGCGAACGTCTTCCAGCCCGGCGCCGGTTTCGAGGCCGCGCCGACGCCGGAGCAGCTCGAGCAGGCCTCCGAGCAGTTCCAGACCGGCAGCTCGGAGTCCGGCGTCATCCCCTTCATCCAGGACTCGCTGCTCCCGCAGAGCTTCTTCGGCCCGTTCGTCGACAACTCGGTGCTGCAGGTGCTGGTGCTGGCGATCCTGACCGCCTGCGCCATCTCGTCGCTGAACGACGGCCTGCGCACCCGCCTGGTCGGCGGCATCGAGTCGATCGCCCAGGTCATCTTCGGCATCATCAAGATCATCATGTGGGCGGCGCCGGTCGCCGCGTTCGGCGGCATGGCCTACACGGTCGGCCAGTTCGGTTCGGCGTCGCTGGCCAACCTGGCGCTGCTGATGGCGGTCTTCTGGGGCACGTGCGCGGTGTTCGTCGTGGTGGTGCTGGGGATCGTGTCCCGGATCGCCGGGTTCAGCATCTTCAAGGTCATCCGGCTGGTGAAGGACGAGCTGCTGATCATCGTCGGCACCTCGTCGTCGGAGTCGGTGCTGCCGCGGCTGCTCACCAAGCTGCAGTCGGCGGGCGCGTCCAAGCAGACCGTCGGCATGGTCATCCCGACCGGCTACTCGTTCAACCTCGACGGCACCTGCATCTACCTGACCCTGGGTGCGCTGTTCATCATCCAGGCCGGCGGCGCGTCGCTGCCGATCGGCGTGCAGATCGGCCTGGCCGTGCTGATGGTGCTCACCTCGAAGGGCGCCGCCGGCGTCACCGGTGCCGGCCTGGTCACCCTGGCCGCGTCGCTGCAGGCGTTCGGCGGTGAGTTCTTCACCCCGGAGGCGATCGTCGTCGGGCTGGCCCTGATCGTCGGCATCGACCGCGTGATGTCCGAGGGCCGGGCGCTGACCAACTGCATCGGCAACGTCGTCGCGACCCTGGTCGTCGCCCGCTGGAACGGCGAGCTGGACCGCGAGCGGCTCACCGCGGTGCTCGACGACCCGACGCTGGTCGAGGCCGACATGGAGGCCGCGCACGGCAGCTCGCCGGCGCCGGTGGAGCCCGTCGCCGGGGACGAGGAGCCCCGCGAGAAGGTCGGCGCGAACGCCTGACCCGGCGGCCCGCCTCCCCGTGACCGGCTCCCGGACCACCCTGCCACCCCCGCGGTGGCAGGGTGGTCCCGTGCGCCGGCCATCGCGTCCCTCCCTGCGCCGGTCCCGGCTGGTCCGACGGCTGTTCGTGCTGCAGGTGGTGACGGTGCTGCTGACCGTCGGGAGCCTCACCGCGCTCGGCGTCGTCGGGGCCCGGGAGCTGGAGCACGACGCCGCGGCCCGGCTCACCACCGCCACCGCGCTGAGCGTGGCCGCGGACCCGGAGGTCGTCGAGGCGCTGCGGGCCGGCGGCGACGTGGACGCGCTGTCCGCGCGGCTGCAGCCGGTCGCCGAGCGGATCCGGATCGCGACCGGCACCAGCTTCATCGTCGTCATGTCCCCGGACGGCATCCGGTACAGCCACTACGACCCGACCCGGATCGGCGGCCCCTACCAGGGCAACATCGCCCCGGCGCTGGCCGGGCGCACCGACACCGAGATCTACCCGGGCACCCTGGGCCCGTCGGTCCGCACCGTCACACCGGTCGTCATGGACGGTCGGATCGCCGCCGTCGTCTCGGTGGGGGTGCTGCAGACCCGGATCTCCGACCTGGCACTGCGCTGGCTGCCCGCGATCGTCGTCGCCGCCGGGACCGCCCTGCTGCTCGGGCTCGGGCTCGCCGCGCTGCTGGCCCGGCGGCTGCGCCGGCAGACCCTCGGCCTGGAACCCGAGGAGATCACCGCCGCCTACACCCATCACGAGGCGGTGCTGCACGCCGTCGGCGAGGGCCTGCTGGTCGTCGACGGCGACGGCCGGCTGGTCGTGGTGAACGCCGAGGCGCTGCGGCTGCTGGCCCCGGCGGACCCCCGCGACGCCGCGCCGGGGCGGCCGCTGTCCGGGCTCGGGATCGATCCCGCGGTGCTGTCCGTGCTCCGGCGCGGGCTGCGCGAGAACCTGCACGACGCGACCGCGCTCGCCGGGGAGCGGATGCTGCTGGTCAACAGCAGGCACGCCGGTCCGGCCGCGGGCCCCGGCACCCGGGTGTTCACCCTGCGCGACCGCACCGAGCTCGCCGGGGTGCTGCGCGAGCGGGATCTCGCCCGGGACAAGGTCGCCGCGCTGTCCGGTCAGGCACACGAGTTCGCGAACCGGCTGCAGACCGTGCTCACCCTGATCGAGCTCGGCGACACCTCGGACGCCGCCGCCGCGGGTTCCGCGGCGCTCGACCGGACCCGCGGCCCCGGGGCACGGGTCACCGCCGAGGTCCACGACCCGGTGCTCGCCGCCCTGCTCGCCGACAAGGCCTGGCAGGCCGCCGAGTACGACGTCGCCTTCGAGATCACTGACGCCTGCGATCCCGGCGTGCTGCCCGACCAGCGGCTCCCGTTCGCCGCCGACGATCTCGTCTCGCTGGTCGGGAACCTCGTCGACAACGCCATCGAGGTGGTCGCCGAGCTCCCCCGCGACACCGAGCGCCGGGTCTCGGTCATCCTCCGCACCACCGGCGACGAGCTGCTCGCCGAGGTCGCCGACAGCGGTCCCGGAGTGCCCGAGGAGACCGCGAGCGAGCTGTTCACCTTCGGGTTCAGCACCCGCGCGACGCCGGAGGGCCGGCCACGCGGGATCGGGCTCGCACTGGTCGACCGGATCACCCGGCGGCTCGGGGGGACGGCCGCCGTCGGGACCCGGGACGACGGCAGCGGCGCCGTCTTCACCGTCCGGCTCCCGCTGGCGGGGCGGAGCCCGGCGCCCGGTCCCACGGGCTCGCCCGCCGCGCACTGACCGCCGGGTTGCGGCCCCGACCGGCCGCCCCGGGTGTCCGGTTCGCTCAGCTCCGCACCGCGCCCGGCACCGCCCACCGCCCCGACCAGGTCCGCCACCCCACCGCGACCAGCCGGATCACCATGAAGGCGGCGAGCCCGGTCCAGATCCCGACCAGCCCCCAGCCGAGGAGCAGCGACAGCCAGATCAGCGGCAGGAACCCGCCCAGCGCGGCGAGCAGCGTCGTCGTGCGCAGGAAGGCGGCGTCCCCGGCGCCGAGGAGCACGCCGTCGAGGGCGAAGACCACCCCGGCGATCGGCTGCAGCGCGGTGAAGAACCACCATGCCGCCGGGATCGTCGCGAGCACCAGCGGGTCGGTCGTGAACACCCCCGGCAGCACCGGGTAGAGCGCGGCGAACACGACCGCGAAGACGCAGCCCAGCAGCAGCCCGTAGCGGGTCACCCGGGCGGCGACGGCGCGGGCCCGCACCGTGTCGGCGGCGGTCCGGGCGGCGCCGAGGGCGGATCCGACGAGCGCCTGGGCGGCGATCGCGACGGCGTCGAGCACCAGCGCCTGGAACACCCACAGCTGCAGCACGATCTGGTGCGCGGCGACCGATCCGGCCCCGAACCGGGCGGCCACCGCGGTCGCGGACAGGAAGCACGCCTGGAAGCCGAGCGAGCGGATCACCAGGTCGCGGCCCATCGTGGCCTGGGCGCGCAGCACCGCGGTGTCCGGGGCGAGCCGGACCGGATCGGACGCAGGCGCCCGGCGCCGCTCGACGGCCAGCGCCCGCAGGAAGAACGACGCCGACACGGTCTGGGCGACGACGTTCGCGACCGCCGAGCCCTCCAGCCCCCAGCCGTCCCAGTCCCCGGCGCCGTGCACCAGGAACGGGCACAGCGCCGCGGACAGCGCGTTGCCGGCGATCACGTAGCGCATCGGGCGCACGGTGTCCTGCACGCCGCGCATCCAGCCGTTCCCGGCGAGGGTGATCAGCACCATCGGTGCGCCGAACAGCGCGATCCGCAGCCAGCCTGCGGCCCCGTCGGCGATCTCACCGCTGCCGGCGAGCGCCCGGGTGACCGGCCCGGCGACCAGCTGCCCGATCCCGATCACGAGCAGCCCGACGGCGACCGCCAGCCACGTCGCCTGCATCCCCTCGGTGACGGCGGCGGACCGGCGCCCGGCACCGTAGAAGCGCGACGCGCGGGCCGTCGTCCCGTAGGACAGGAACGTCAGCTGGGTGGTGACCTGCGCGAACAGCACACCGGCGACGGCCAGGCCGGCCAGCGGGACCGCCCCGAGCCGGCCGACGACGGCGGTGTCGACGAGCAGGTACAGCGGCTCGGCGGCCAGCACCGGCAGCGCCGGGACGGCGAGCCGCAGGATGTCCCGCGCCCCGCCGGGGGTGCGGGTGCGTCCGGGCACCGGTCAGCGTCGGGGACGGCGGCAGAGGAAGCAGAACGCCGGTGGGACGTTGCGCCACACCGTCCGGGTCATCACGACCTCGTCGAACGTCTCGGTCAGGATCGCCCGGAACCGGCGGGCCGAGGACATCGGCAGGGTGTGCGAGTAGGCGAAGGTGGTGAAGGCGCCGGTGTCGCCGATCACGTCGACCACCTGGCCGAGGATCTCCCGCTGGCCCTCCCGGTCGAACAGCGACCAGGGCAGCCCGGAGATCACCGCGTCGACCCGCTCGATGCCGCGCTCGGCCAGCAGCTCCCCCAGCTTGCGGGCGTCACCGTTGATCACCTCGACGTCCGGGTGCCTGCGCTGCAGGTAGCCGGCCATGCCCGGGTCCAGTTCGACGGCCAGGTGCCGCCCCTCCGGGGACAACCGGCGGGCCACCTCCCCGGTCACCGCCCCGGTGCCGGGACCCAGCTCGACGACGACGGGCCTGCCGTGCCCGGGCGCGACCCGGGCCAGCTTCTCGGACAGACGCCGCGAGCTCGGCCAGACGGCGCCGACGCGCACCGGGTTGCGGACCCATGCACCGAGGAACTCCCGCCACCCGCTGCTGTCTCCGTGGCCGTCCGGGGCCGGAACGGGCTGCGAACTCACACGAACCTCCTGAGGTGATCGGCGGACACGCTACGGCGCGCAGGGACCGCGCGCGGGACCGGCCCGGTTCCTACCGCGCCCGGATGGCGTACCGGTGTACGCCGGTGGGCGGGCGGTGGTCAGCCGGTCGCGCTCGCCAGCTCGGCGCGCAGCAGCGTGAGGAGCTCGTCGCGGGTGCCGCCGCGCTCGAACCCGGCCGCGGCCGGGTGCCCGCCGCCGCCGAGCGCGGTCGCCACCCGGGACAGGTCCGGGGAGCCGGTGCCGCGCAACGACACCGACCACATGTCCGGCTCGCTCTCGGTGAGCAGTGCGGCCACCCCGTCGCCCGCCGTCGCGAGCAGCTGCCCGACGACGGTGAGGGTCTGGTCCCGGAACCGGGTGGCGGTGTCGACGTCGACGGCCGCCCACACCAGCCCGGCACCGCCGGCCGCGGCGGGCTCGCGCCGGGCCCCGGCGAGCACCGCGGCCTGGGCGGCCAGCCAGCCGAACGGCCGGGTCCCGGTGAGCTCGCGCATCAGCCCGCGCGGTTCGGCGCCGGCGTCGACCAGTTCCGCGCCGAGGCGCAGCGCCTCCGAGCCGCCCCAGCGGAACCCGCCGGTGTCGGTGTAGAGCCCGGCGAACAGCGCGCGGGCCAGCACCGGATCGAGCTCGGTGCCGAGCTCGCCGAGGACGGCCCGGACCAGCAGCACGGTGGCCGGCGCCGCCGGATCGACCAGGTGCCGGGTGGCGAAAGGGGTGAACGACGCGTGATGGTCGACCGCGAGGGACTCCCGGGCGGTGTCCAGCCGGCCGGCCAGGTCACCGAGCCGGTGCGCCGACGACACGTCGCAGGTCACCAGCAGGTCGGGCGCGGCGGGCGCGCTCGTCGACGGGACGACCAGGCCGTCCGGGTCGAGGACGGCGAGGCTCGCCGACACCGGATCCGGCCCGCCGAAGGAGACGGTGGCCGGTACGCCCGCCCGGTGCAGCGCGGTGGCGAGCGCGATCGCGCTGCCCGCGGCGTCGGCGTCCGGCCGGACGTGCCCGACGATGAGCACGTCGCGGGCCGCCCGCAGCACCACCGCGGCCCCGGCCGGGTCGACCGGGCCGGGACCGGGCAGCGGCTGGTCCGATCCGGGCCCGCTCACTCCGACTCGGAGTCGCGCGGGGCCCGGTAGGGATCGGCGTCACCGGCCGGCGACGCCGACGCGGCCAGCCGGGCCACCTCGGCGTCCGAGGCGCGGGTGCGGGCCAGCAGCTCCTCCATCCGCCGGGCCTCCTCCGGGACCTGGTCCAGGACGAACGCGAGGCTGGGGGTGTGCCGGACCCCGGTCTGCTGGCCGACCCGGCTGCGCAGCACGCCGGTCGCGCTGTCCAGCGCGGCCGCGGCGCCCGCGGTGTCCGGTGCCTCGTCCAGCGACGCCCCCATCACGGTGTAGTAGACGGTCGCCTCCCGCAGGTCGCCGGTGACCCGGGTGTCGGTGATCGTGACCATCGACAGCCGCGGGTCCTTGACCTCGTGTTCCAGCGCCTCGGCGACGATCTGCGAGATCCGCTTGGCGAGCTTGCGTGCGCGCGCGTGGTCGACCATGTCGTGCTCCTTCCACCGGCATTTCCGCGGCAGAGTCTATGCGCGGCGGCCGGTCGGGTGGCGCGCGCGCAGCGTCGGTTCGGTCATCGGCCCAGTCAACGGCTCAGCCATCGGCCCAGCGATCGGCCCAGTCGTCGGCCCAGTCGTCGGCCCAGTAATCGGCCCGGTCGCAGGTTCGGTCATCGGCTCAGTCGTCCGGGCCGATCAGCCGGGTCCGGGCGGACAGCAGTTCGAGTTCGGGACGGGCCGCGACCAGCCGCTCGCAGCGCTCCAGCAGGGCCCGCGCGTGCGCCGGGTCGCCGGACACGCAGCTGACCCCGATCAGCGCCCTGCGGTACAACTCCTGGTGGCCGGCCTCGGCGGCCGCCACCTCGAACCTGCGCAGCTCGGCCAGCAGCGGGCGCACCACCGACCGCTTCTGCTTCAGCGACCGGACGTCGCCGAGCAGCACGTCGCACTCCAGCGCGCCGACGTACATCGGACCTCCACGGCGGGTGGACGGGAAACAGGCGGGGCGGCCGGTGAACACCGACCGCCCCGCCTGGCTGACCTGGGTCAGGCCCGCGGCTTCTCCCGCATCTCGAACGTCTCGATGACGTCGTCGACCTTGATGTCGGAGTAGCTGCCGAGCGTCAGACCGCACTCGTAGCCCTCACGGACCTCGACCACGTCGTCCTTGAACCGGCGCAGCGAGGACACCGGGAGGTTCTCGTGGATCACCCGCGAGTCGCGCAGCAGGCGCGCCCGGGCGTTCCGGCGGATCTCCCCGGAGGTGACGAGGCAACCGGCGATCGTGCCGAACTTGGAGGACTTGAAGACCTCGCGGACCTCCGCGCGGCCCAGCTCGACCTCCTCGTACTCCGGCTTCAGCATGCCCTTGAGGGCCGCCTCGATCTCGTCGATCGCCTGGTAGATCACCGAGTAGTAGCGGATCTCGACGCCCTCGCGGTTGGCCAGCTCGGTGGCCTTGCCCTCGGCACGGACGTTGAAGCCCATGACGATGACGTTGTCCGCGATGGCGAGGTTGATGTCGCCCTCGGTGATACCGCCGACGCCGCGGTGGATGACCCGCAGCTCGACCTCCTCACCCACGTCCAGCTTCATCAGGGCTTCCTCGAGCGCCTCGACGGTGCCCGAGTTGTCACCCTTGATGATCAGGTTGAGGGTGTTCGTCTCCTTCAGCGCGGCGTCCAGGTCCTCCAGGCTGACGCGCTTGCGACGGGACGCCAGCTCGGCGTTCCGCTCGCGGGCACGCCGCCGGTCGGCGATCTGGCGCGCCACCCGGTCCTCGTCGACGACGAGGAACGTGTCGCCCGCACCCGGGACCGACGTCAGGCCGATGACCTGCACCGGACGCGACGGGAGCGCCTCGGTGACGTCCGCGCCGTGCTCGTCGATCATCCGCCGGACGCGCCCGGAGGCGTCGCCCGCGACGACCGAGTCGCCGACCCGGAGCGTGCCGCGCTGGACCAGCACGGTGGCGACCGGGCCGCGGCCGCGGTCCAGGTGACCCTCGATGGTGACGCCCTGGGCGTCCATGTCGGGATTGGCCCGCAGGTCGAGCGCCGCGTCGGCGGTCAGCAGGATCGCCTCGAGCAGGGCCTCGATGTTGGTGCCCTGCTTCGCGGAGATGTCGACGAACATGGTGTCGCCGCCGTACTCCTCGGCCACCAGGTTGTACTCGGTGAGCTGCTGACGGATCTTGTCCGGGTTGGCGCCCTCGACGTCGATCTTGTTGACCGCGACCACGATCGGCAGGTCCGCCGCCTGGGCGTGGTTGATCGACTCGACGGTCTGCGGCATCACACCGTCGTCCGCCGCCACCACGATCACCGCGATGTCGGTGGACTTCGCACCACGGGCACGCATGGCGGTGAACGCCTCGTGACCCGGGGTGTCGATGAAGGTGATGAGCCGCTCCTCGCCCTCCAGCTCGGCCGGCACCTGGTACGCGCCGATGTGCTGGGTGATGCCGCCGGCCTCGCCCTCCCGGACGTTGGCCTTGCGGACCGTGTCCAGCAGGCGCGTCTTGCCGTGGTCGACGTGACCCATGACGGTGACCACCGGCGGCCGGGCCGCCAGCGCGTCCTCGTCGCCGAGGTCGCCGAACTCGATGTCGAACGACTCGAGCAGCTCGCGGTCCTCCTCCTCGGGGGACACGACCTGGACCCGGTAGTTCATCTCCTGGCCGAGCAGCTCCAGGACCTCGTCCGACACCGACGCCGTGGCGGTGACCATCTCGCCGAGGTGGAACAACACCTGTACCAGCGATGCCGGGTTGGCGTTGATCTTCTCGGCGAAGTCGGTCAGCGACGCACCGCGGGGCAGCCGGATCGTCTCGCCGTTGCCCTTGGGCAGGCGGACGCCGCCCACCGAGGGCGCGGCCATCGAGTCGAACTCCTGGCGCTTCTGCCGCTTCGACTTGCGACCCCGCCGGGCGGGACCGCCGGGACGGCCGAACGCACCCGCGGCACCGCCGCGGCCACGACCGCCGCCACCACCGGGACGGCCACGGAAGCCGCCACCGGGAGGGGGTCCACCGGGACCGCCGCCGCCGGGACGGAAACCGCCACCGCCGCCGCCGCCACCGGGACCGCCGCGACCGCCACCGGGGCCACCACGACCGCCACCGGGACCGCCGGGGCCACCACGGCCGCCACCGGGGCCACCACGGCCACCGGCGCCGGGCCGGCCCGCGGCCGGACGCGCGGGCATCATGCCCGGGTTCGGACGGGGCGGCATGCTGTTCGGCGACGGACGCGGGCCACCGGCACCGGGGGCACCGCCACCGGGACGCGGCGGACGCGGCGGGGCCTCACCGGAGCGTGCGGCCGGCGCGCTCGCGCCACCGCCGCCCTGCTGACCACCCTGCTGCGGCGCGGCCGGACGCGGGCCGGGCTTCGGCGAGCCCTGCCCGACACCGAACGGGTTGTTGCCGACCCGCGGCTGGCGCGGACCGGGCTTCGGCTGGCGGGCTCCGCCGTCGCCACCCTGGCGCGGGCCGCCCTGGCCCTCGCCGGGACGACCGCCCTGCGGCGCCTGCCGGGGGCCGGGACGCGGACCCGGCTGACCGGTGCGCGGAGCGGCCGGGGCCGACGCGTCGGCGGCCGGGGCCTGCGGCTGCGGGCCGGGCTTCGGCGCGGCCGGGCCGGGGCGCGGTGCGTCGGTCCGGGCGGCGGGCTGCTCGGGCCGGGCCGCCGGAGCGTCCTGGGCCGGGCCGGCCGGCGCTGCCGGGCCGGGCTTCGGCGCCGGACGCGAGGGCGAGGACGCCCCCGGGGTCGGGCCGGGCTTCGGGGCGCTCGGGCGGGACGGCGACGGGGCGCCGGAACCGCCGCGCGGCGCTGCGGCGCCGGGGCCACCGGCACGCGGGCGACCGGCGCCGGGGGCACCGGAGCCGCGGCGCTGACCGCCACCGGCGTTGCCGCCGCCTGCGGCCATCGCGTCGCGCAGCTTGCGCACGACGGGGGCCTCGACGGTGGATGAGGGGGACTTCACGTACTCCCCGAGGTCCTGCAGCTTGCTGAGGACCTGCTTACTGCTGATTCCGAGCTCTTTCGCGAGCTCGTGCACGCGGGCCTTGCCTGCCACTGCTCTCCTTGTCCTGACCGGAGGCCGGGCGGCAGCATCCCGCTCGACCTCGAACCTAGTGTCGAAGCACGTTCATGGTGCGATCTTCACTGCTGGCTCATGACTGGTCGACCTTGCTTCCTTCCGATGACGGGCCGGGGAGGCTCCCTGACCCCTGCTGATCCTGGATCCGGATCCGTACGGCCGTGGCGTCCAGTGGAGCTCGGACGCGCAACGCCCGGCTGAACGCCGAGCGGCGCTCGGCGCGGTCCAGGCACCCCGTCGCGGGGTGCAACCAGGCACCCCGGCCGGGGAGGCGGCGGCGAGGATCCGGGACGAGATGTCCGTTCTCCGCGACCACCCGCAACAGTGCGTCGGCCCGTTCCCGGGTCCGGCACCCCACACAGGTCCGGATCGGGATCGACCGGGGACGTGCGGGCGACGGACCGCGACCGCGGACCGTCTGTGAGTGTAGCGCAGAGGACGGACCGGGCATTCCCTCGCCCGCCCCTGCCGCACACCCGGCTACGACGACACCTCGACCGGGTCACCGCCCGGGCCGACCGGGTCGCGCGGGTCCGCGTCGCTCCGGATGTCGATCTTCCAGCCGGTCAGCCGGGCGGCCAGGCGGGCGTTCTGCCCCTCCTTGCCGATCGCCAGCGACAGCTGGAAGTCCGGGACGACGACGCGGGCGATCCGGGCGCGCTCGTCCAGCACCGTGACCGAGACCACCTTGGACGGTGAGAGCGCGTTGCCGACGAACTCGGCGGGGTCCTCGGACCAGTCGATGATGTCGATCTTCTCGCCGGCCAGCTCGGCCATCACGCCGCGGACCCGGGCGCCCATCGGACCGATGCACGCGCCCTTCGCGTTGAGCCCCGGGCGGGTGGAGCGGACCGCGATCTTGGACCGGAAGCCGGCCTCGCGGGCCACCGACACGATCTCGACGGTCCCGTCGACGAGCTCGGGGACCTCCAGCGCGAACAGCTTGCGGACCAGGTTCGGATGGGTGCGCGACAGCGTGATCGAGGTCCCGCGCGGGCCGCGGTTCACGCCGATCACGTAGCAGCGGATCCGGTCCCCGTGCCGGTAGACCTCCCCCGGCACCTGCTCGGCCGCGGGCAGCACGGCCTCCGTCCCGCCGGACCCGCCGAGCGCCACGACGACCATGCCGCGGGCGTTCGCCCGCGCGTCGCGCTGCACGACCCCGGCGACGATCTCGCCCTCCTTGGTGGCGAACTCGCCGTAGGTGCGCTCGTGCTCGGCGTCCCGCAGCCGCTGGACGATCACCTGGCGGGCGGTGGTCGCGGCGACCCGGCCGAAGCCGTCCGGGGTGTCGTCGAACTCGGGGCCGGGGGTGCCGTCCTCGGCCCGGTCGGCGGCATCGCGGGCGAGCACCCGGACGACCCCGGTCTTGCGGTCGATCTCGACCCGGGCCTCCGGATGGTGGCCGTCGGTGTGCTTGTAGGCGGTCAGCAGCGCCGTCTCGATGGCGTCGAGCACCGTCTCGAACGGGATCTCCTTGTCCCGCTCGATGGCCCGCAGCGCAGGGATGTCGACGTTCACCGGTTCTCCTCGTTCGCGCTGTCCGTACTTCCCTCGCCGGCGCCGAGCAGCGCGGCCTCGCCCGCCGGGGCGGGCTTGAACTCGATCTGCACCTGGGCGTGCTCCACGTCGGCGTAGGCGATCTCGCGCAGCTCCGGCTTCCGGCCGGGCACCGCGACCTCGACCCGGTCGTCCCCGGCCCGGCCGATCCTGGCCTCCAGGGTGTCCCCGCCGGTCAGGGTGATCCGCGCCAGGCGCAGGAAGTTCCGCTGCCAGTGTCGGGGACGGGTGAGCGGCCGGTCCACCCCGGGCGAGGTGACCTCGAGGGTGTAGGAGCCCTCGATGAGGTGCTCGTGCGGGTCCAGCTCGGCGGCGGCGGTCCGGCTGAGCCGGGCGATGACGTCCAGGTCGATGCCGGTGGCCGGGGAGCTCTCCGGCAGGTCGACGACGAGCTTCACCGCGTGCCGCCTCCCGGCGGTGCGGACCTCGACGGCGTCGATCTCCAGCCCGGCCTCCAGGACCACCGGCTCGAGCACGCCGCGCAGCTGGTCTGCCAGCGCTGCGGGGTCCGGACTGCGCATCGGGTGACTCTCCTCGTGATCGCGTCGGTCGGCGGCCGTCGGGATGCCGACCCGGCCCGCACCGTCGCGACCGCAGCCGGGCACCCCGCTGCGCGGCGTGTCTCGGGTACGGGCACCGTCCGGCTCGGGCGGACGCGGACGACGGCAGGGGACGGCCGATGAGCCTAGCGCGTTCGATCGGGGCGCCCGCGGTCGCGGTGCGGTCCTCCGATCCCCCGTCCGCACCACCCGGTCGGTGACGGGCGGGCGCACCCCGGCTGGCAGCATGACCGTTCGTGAGGGACCGGAGACGTGCGGTGGCGGGTGCGGCCGGACCGGTGCTCGACCGCCGCCGGGTGCTGGCCTCGGTGGCCGCGGTCGTGGCGCTGCCGCCGGTGCTCGCGGCCTGCTCGCCCAGCACCGACCGGCGGGCCGACGCGAGCGAGGCGCTGCTGGCGATGGCCGACGCCGCCCGGCGGGACGCCGCGCTGGCCGCCGCCGCCGTCACCTCGGACCCGGCGCTGGCCGGCCGGCTGGAGCCGCTGCGCGCGGCCCGGCTGGAGCACGCCGCCGCGCTGGACCAGGCGGGCGGGCGGCCGCCCGGGTCGGCGCCGGTCCCGGCGACCCCGCCGTCCGCGGACGTCGCCGCCGTCCGGGACTCGGTCGACGGCTCCGCCCGCACCGCGGGCGAGGTGGTGATCGAGGCGTCCGCGCTGCAGGCCGGGCTGGTCGCCGAGGTGGCCGCCTGCTGCGCCGCGTACGTGGTGGCCCTGCAGTGAGCCGCACAGCAGCGATTCGCACAGCAGTCAGCCGCACAGCAGTGATTCGCACAGCAGTGATTCGCACAGCGCCGGGCCGCACGGGGACAGGAGGCAGCCGGTGAACCGCCATCTCGCGCCCGCCCAGGACGGCGGCGCCGAGCAGCCGTCCGCCCAGGTGGCGAAGGAGGCGCTGCAGCGTTCGCTGGCCGGTGAGCACGCCGCGATCTGGGCGTACTCGACGGCGCTGGCGTTCCTCCCGCCGGATCTCGCGGGCCGGGCCCGCGCCGAGCTGGAGGCGCACCGGACGCTGCGCCGCGAGGTCAGCGAGGCGCTCACCGAGCTGGGCGAGCGGCCGGTCTCGGCGCAGCCGGCGTACACCCCGCCGCAGCCGGTGGTCGACGAGCTGTCGGCCAGCGCGCTGCTGGTCACCGCGGAGACCGACACCGCGGCGGCCTGGCGGTCGCTGGTCGAGCGGGCGCCCAGCCGGGAGATGCGCCAGGCCGGGCTCACCCGGATGATCGAGTCGACGGTGCGGTGCGCGTTCTGGCGCGGCGCGACCGAGCAGAGCCCGGCGATCCCGGTGTTCCCCGGCCGGGGCTGACCCGCCGGACGGATCAGGCTCCGACCGGCCGCCGAACGGCCGTGGATCAGGCGCGCAGCGCCGCCGCGGCGAGTTCGACGTCGTCGGTGGTGTTCGTCAGGTGGAACGCCAGCCGGGCCGCGCCGTCCCTGACCGCCGCGGTGACCCCGGCCCGGGCCAGCCGCTCGGCGGCGTCCTCGGTGCGGACCGCGACGATCGCCGATCCGGCGGGCGGCATGCCCAGCCGCTCGCGCAGCGCGTCGGCCAGCCCGGCGCAGTGCTCGCGCAGCGGCTGCGGATCGAGCGCGGCCAGCCAGGGGACCGTGACGGCGGACCCGACGTGGGCGAACCACACCGGCGCCTCCTCGCCGCCCGCCGGACCGGGCCGGCCCGGCGGATCGGGGGTGTACAGACCGCTTCCCCACCGGTCCCGGGCGCCGTACCAGCCGGCGCCGTGCCGGACGACGTCCGGCCAGCGCCCGCCCGGACCGTCCACCCAGGACGGTCGCTGGGCCAGCCAGGCGGTGCCGCGCGGACCGAGCAGCCACTTGTACCCGGCGCCGACCACGGCGTCCGCCCGGTGCAGCCGCAGCGGCAGCCAGCCGGCGGCCTGGGTGACGTCGAGCAGCAGCCGGAACCCGGACCGCTCGCGGGCCGCGAACAGCGCGTCCAGGTCGGCGATCCGGCCGTCCGCGGACTGCACCACCGACACCGCGACGAGATCGTGCCCCGGGGCCCGCCCGGCCAGCTCCTCGAGCGGCGCCTCGGTGATCCGGACCCCGCGGTGCGCCTGCATCGCGAACGGCCGGGTGACGCTGGCGAACTCGCCCCTCGCCACCAGCACCCGGGCGCCGTCCGGGACGGCGGCGGCGAGCGGCCCGAGCAGCCCGGACACCGTCGCGCCCTGGGCGACGTCGGCGACCGGTACCCCGGTGATCGCGGCGAACCCGGCCCGGGCGGTCTCCACGGCGTCGTCGAAGTCGCGGGGTGCGGACCTGCCCTCGGCCCAGGCCCGGACCGCGACGGCGACCGCGGCGGACGCGTCCAGCGGCGGGATGCCGATGCTCGCCGTGTTGAGGTAGCCGGGGCGGAGCGGCAGCTCTCGCCCGAACACCGTCGTCGTGCCTTCCACGCTGCCCGACTCTAACGAGGGTCCTAGGGTCCGGAGGGTGCACAGCGAGCTGATCGACATCCGTACCGGTTCCGAGGAGGCCGTGGTCGACCTGACGACCCGGATCGAGCGATTCCTGGCCGACGCCGGCGCCGGTGACGGGCTGCTCAACGTCTTCGTCCCGCACGCCACTGCCGGGATCGCCGTGATCGAGACCGGCGCCGGCAGCGACGCCGACCTGCTCGCCCAGCTGCGCGAGCTGCTGCCGGCCGACGACCGCTGGCGGCACCGGCACGGCAGCGCCGGGCACGGCCGGGACCACGTGCTGCCCGCGTTCGTGCCGCCGTCCACGACGATCCCGGTGATCGGCGGGCGGCCGGCGCTGGGGACCTGGCAGTCGGTCTGCCTGGTCGACACCAACGTCGACAACCCGACCCGGTCGGTGCGCCTGACGCTGCTCCCGGGCTGACGACGACCGCCGGACGACCCGGTGCCGCCGCCCGGCGGTGAGCCGTCGGTCCGCCGGCGCGGTCGGTCGTAGGCTGCGCCGGTGAACTCCGGCCGGACGTCGACGACCGGCCGTCCGGGTGCGGCCGCACAGGCCCGCCCGGGCGAGCCCGCTCGCCCTTCCGGTGTACGCCGGCTCCGTCCGGTGCTCGCCGCGCTGGTCGCGGTGCTGCTCGTCGCGGGCACGGTCGCGGCGCTGACCGGGATCGGCGACGCCCCCGCGGCGCCGGCCGCGGCGCCCCCGGCACCGGCCGCCCCGGCACCGCCGGACACGTTCGCGGTGACACCGCCGGACGGCTGGACGGCCGCCCCGGCGGGTGCGCCGCCGCTGGAGGTGTTCGGGGTGCCGTTCCCCCGGCTCGCCGAGGTGCCGCCGTTCGCGGCCGGGCAGTGCCCGGCCGATCCGGCGCCGCGCGGGGTGGCCGCGGCCGCGCTGGTCGCCGTCCCGGCCGGGACGAGCGTCGAGGAGGCGGCCATGGCGTTCGCCCGCGGCGCCGGCGAGGCCGCCTACGCGGGCGCCGCCCCGCAGGTCGCAGTCGGCCCGGCCGGTCCGCGCCCGGGGCCCGACGGCGCCGAGGACGGCGTGTGGGTCGAGGCGACCGTGCGCACCGACGGGACGGCCGCCGGGCAGGCCGGCTGCCGCGCGACCGACGGCACCGTCGGGGTGCTCGCGGTGCCGCGCACCCGGGCCAGGGACGGCTCGACCGGGGTGGCGATGCTGGTCGTCGCCGCCGACGCCGCGGGCGGGCCGGGCGACCCGGTGAGCCGGGCGGCGCCCGGCGAGCTGGCGGCGTCGGCGGTCCGCCCGGGCTGAGCCCGGGCCGAGCCCCGGCCGAGCCCGGGTAGCGGCCCGGCAGCGCGGACCGCGTCCGGCCCGCGCCCGCCCGGTGGCCGGACCGGTCCGTCCCGGCGGCCGGCCCGCCGCGTCCGGTGCGGGTCAGGCGCCCCGGACGATCCCGGCGACGTGCTCGGCGACGCCCGCGCGGGCGATCTCGGTGCGCTCGCCGCTCGCCCGGTCCTTCAGCTCGACCTTCCCGTCGGCCAGCCCGCGCCCGACGACCACGATCGTCGGGACGCCGACCAGCTCGGCGTCGGCGAACTTCACGCCCGGCGACGCCTTGCGGTCGTCGAGCAGCACGTCCAGGCCCTGCCGCTCCAGCTCGGCGGCGATCTCCTCGCCACCGGCCAGCAGCTCCGCGGACTTGCCCGCGACGACCACGTGCACGTCGTAGGGCGCGACCGTGCGCGGCCAGACCAGGCCGTGCTCGTCGTGGCTCTGCTCGGCGATCACCGCGACCAGCCGGGAGACGCCGACGCCGTAGGAGCCCATCGTGATCCGGACCGGCTTCGAGTCCGGGCCGAGCGCGTCCAGCCCGAACGCGTCGGCGTACTTGCGGCCGAGCTGGAAGATGTGCCCGATCTCGATGCCGCGGGCCGCCTCCAGCACGCCCTCGCCGTCCGGCGACGGATCACCGGCGCGCACCTCGGCGGCCTCGATCGTGCCGTCCGGGGTGAAGTCCCGCCCGCACACCAGGTCGACGACGTGGTGGTCGGCCTTGTCGGCGCCGGTCACCCACGCGGTGCCGGTCACGATCCGCGGGTCGACGAGGTAGCGGACGCCGTTCGCGGCCAGCGCGCCCGGCCCGATGTAGCCCTTGACCAGGAAGGCGTTGCGGGCGAAGTCGGCCTCGTCGAGCAGTGCCACCTCGGCGGGCTCCAGCGACGCCCCGAGCCGCTTCAGGTCGACCTCGCGGTCCCCGGGGACGCCGACACCGAGCAGCTCCCAGTCCTTCGCCCCCGGTGCGCGGGTCTTGACCAGCACGTTCTTCAGGGTGTCCGCGGCGGTGAAGCGGCGCTCCCCGGCGGCGTTGAGGAAGTCGACCAGGGTGTCGATGGTCGGGGTGTCCGGGGTGTGGTGCACCTGCGCGGCGGGCAGCCCGTCGAGCGGGATCGCCGGGGGCGCAGGCGTCGTCACGGCCTCGACGTTCGCCGCGTACCCGCCGGGCCCGCGGACGAAGGTGTCCTCCCCGGTGGGCGACTCCGCCAGGAACTCCTCGGAGGTCGAGCCGCCCATCGCGCCGGAGGTGGCCGCGACGATCACGTAGTCCAGCCCGAGCCGGTCGAAGATCCGCACGTAGGTGTCGCGGTGCCGCCGGTAGGACTCGGCCAGGCCGTCGTCGGACAGGTCGAACGAGTAGGAGTCCTTCATCAGGAACTCGCGGCCGCGCAGGATGCCGGCGCGCGGCCGCTCCTCGTCGCGGTACTTGGTCTGGATCTGGTAGAGCACGACCGGGAAGTCCTTGTAGGACGAGTACTCGCCCTTCACCGCGAGCGTGAACAGCTCCTCGTGGGTGGGGCCGAGCAGGTAGTCGCCGCCCTTGCGGTCCTGGAGCCGGAACAGGTTCGGGCCGTACTCGGTCCACCGGTTCGTCGTCTCGTACGGCTCGCGCGGCAGCAGCGCCGGGAACTGGATCTCCTGGGCGCCCATCGCGTCCATCTCCTCGCGCACGACGGCCTCGATGCGGCGGAGCACCTTGAGGCCGAGCGGCAGCCAGGAGTAGACGCCCGGGGCGACGCGACGGACGTAGCCGGCGCGGACCAGCAGCTTGTGGCTGGGCACCTCCGCGTCGGCCGGGTCCTCGCGCAGGGTCCGCAGGAACAGCGACGACATCCGGGTCAACACCCGCAGCAGCGTAGCGACGACCCCGGTGCCGCTTCACCCCGGTTCTCCCCCGGGTCCGTGAGCGGGAACACGCCGGGCCGCCCGCGGGTTGCCCGGACATGGGTGAGGAACAGCACGAGCTGCTCGAGAAGGCGGCACAGGGCACGCTGGCGACGATCAAGCGCAGCGGCATGCCGCAGCTCTCGCCGGTCACGCCGCACTACGACCGGGCGGCCGGGACGATCCGGATCTCGATGACCGAGGGCCGGGCGAAGACCGCGAACCTGCGCCGGGACCCGCGCGCGGCGCTGTCCGTGGAGAGCGCCGACGGCCGGGCCTGGGCGACCGCCGAGGGCCCGGTCGAGATCGCCGGCCCGGACGACTCGCCCGACGGCCCGGCCGTGCAGGCGCTCGTCGACTGGTACCGGGACGCCGCCGGCGAGCACCCGGACTGGGACGAGTACCGCCAGGTCATGGTCGCCGACCGGCGGGTGCTGGTGACGATCCGGGTGCAGCGCGTCTACGGCGAGCGGGTCTGAGCAGGCCTGAGCGGGCCTGACGCTCAGGAGTCCAGGAGCTCGGCGAGCAGCCGGGCCACCGTCGGGGTCTCGACCAGGAAGCCGTCGTGGCCGTACGGCGAGTCGATCACCTTGAGCGGATCGGCGTTCGGGATCCCGGCGGCCAGCTCCTCCTGCTCGGCGAGCGGGTACAGCCGGTCCGAGGTCACCCCGGCGACGAAGGTCCTGGCCCGCACCCGGGCCAGCGCGGAGGCGACGCCGCCGCGGTCCCGGCCGACGTCGTGGTGGTTCATCAGCTGGGTCAGCCGCACGTAGGACGCGGCGTCGAACCGGTGCACCAGCTTGGCCGCGTGATGGTCCAGGTAGGACTCGACGGCGTAGCGGCCGCCGTCGAACGGGTCCTCGGCGGCCTGCGGGTCGCGGCCGAACCGGGTCGCCAGCTCGTAGCCCGAGCGGTAGCTGAGGTGCGCGATCCGGCGGGCGATCCCGAGCCCGCGCCACGGCCCCTCCGGCAGCTCGTGGTAGTCGCCGCCGTGCCAGTGCGGGTCGGCCCGGATCGCCTCGATCTGCGGGTTCGCCCAGCCGATCTGGTCCGCCGACGACGCGGCGGGCCCGGCCAGCAGGAACAGCCGCGCCACCCGGTCCGGCTCGGTGGCCGCCCACTCCAGCGAGCGCATCGACCCCATCGAGCCGCCGATCACGCAGGCGAACGCGTCGATGCCGAGCGCGTCGGCCAGGTACTGCTCGGCGGCCACCGTGTCCCGCACGGTGACCACCGGGAACCGGCTCCCCCACGGCCGGCCGTCCGGCGCCGCCGACGCCGGCCCGGTGCTGCCCTGGCAGCCGCCGATCGCGTTGGGTGCGACGACGAACCAGCGCGCCGGGTCGAGCGGGCCGCCGGGCTCGATCAGCCCGGGCCACCAGCCCGCCGTCGGGTGCCCGGGGCCGGCCGGGCCCTCCAGGTGGGTGTCCCCGGTCAGCGCGTGCAGCACGAGGACGGCGTTCGACCGGTCCGGGGCGAGCTCGCCCCAGGTCTCGTAGGACAGCCGCACCGCGGGCAGCTCACCGCCCGCCTCCAGCTTCAGCGGGGCGGGCAGGTCCAGGAACCGTCGTCGGCCGGGGTCGTCCCCCTCCCGCCACGCACCGGTGGCGGGAGGGGGCGGTGTGGTTCTCACGTCCAACAGAAGATCAGGCGCCCTTCGACGCCCGGAAACCGGCGTCCAGGTCCGCCTTGATGTCCTCGATGCCCTCGAGGCCGACCGAGAGCCGGACCAGGCCCGGGGTGACCCCGGAGGCCAGCTGCTCCTCGGCGGACAGCTGGCTGTGCGTGGTGGACGCCGGGTGGATCACCAGGCTGCGGACGTCGCCGATGTTGGCGAGGTGGCTGTGCAGCTCCAGGGCGTCGACGAACTTCTTGCCCGCCTCGACGCCGCCCTGCAGCTCGAAGGCCACGATCGCGCCGCCGCCGCGGGGCAGGTACTTCTGCTGCGCGGCGTGCCAGGGCGAGGACTCCAGGCCGGCGTAGTGCACCTTCTCGACCTCGTCGCGCGCCTCCAGCCACTCGGCGAGGGCCTGCGCGTTCTGGTTGTGCCGCTCGATCCGCAGGGACAGCGTCTCGATGCCCTGGATGATCAGGAAGGCGTTCTGCGGGGAGATCGCCGGGCCGAGGTCGCGCAGCAGCTGCACCCGGGCCTTGATGATGTAGGCGATCGGCCCGACGGCGTCGGTGAACACGGCGCCGTGGTAGCTCGGGTCCGGGGTGGTGAGCCCGGGGAACTTGTCGGCGTTGCCGACCCAGTCGAACTTCCCGGAGTCGACGATGATGCCGCCGATCGAGGTGCCGTGGCCGCCGAGGAACTTGGTCAGCGAGTGCACCACGATGTCGGCGCCGTGCTCGATCGGGCGGACCAGGTACGGGGTCGGGACCGTGTTGTCGACGATCAGCGGCAGCCCGGCCGCGTGCGCGACGTCGGCGACGCCGCGGATGTCGAGCACGTTGCCGCGCGGGTTGCCCAGGGTCTCGGCGTAGAGCGCCTTGGTGTTCGGCCGGATCGCGGCCTTCCACTCCTCGAGGTCGTCCGGGTTCTCGACGAAGGAGACCTCGATCCCGAGCTTCGGGAACGTGTAGTGGAACTGGTTGTAGGTGCCGCCGTAGAGCGAGGCACTGGAGACGATGTGGTCCCCGACCTCGGCGATGTTCTGCACCGCGAGGTGCTGCGCGGCCTGCCCGGAGGCGACGGCGAGCGCGGCGGCGCCGCCCTCCAGCGCGGCGACGCGCTGCTCCAGCACGTCCTGCGTGGGGTTCATGATCCGGGTGTAGATGTTGCCGAACTCGGCGAGCCCGAACAGGTTCGCGGCGTGCTCGGTGTCCCGGAACGCGTACGACGTCGTCTGGTAGATCGGGGTCGCCCGGGCACCCGTCGTGGGGTCCGGGGCGGCGCCGGCGTGCACCTGCTTGGTCTCGAAGGACCAGGATGCGGTCTTGTCGGGGTCGGTCATGAGGAACTCCTCGGTATCGGCCGTCACCGTCGGCGGTCGGATGCCGGTCCGTGCGGGACCGGCGGGAGGACGCCTGCGGCGTCGGCGGTCGGGTCGGCGGAGGGATGCGGCCGGTGCGGTCGCCGCACCGGCCGGGTCGAGCACGAGGTCAGCGACAGGGGCGACAGGTCGCGCTCGTGATCCGCATGAAGTCGACGTGGAGGCGCGCCACGAGGCAGGTCACGCCCGGAAACCTAGTCCGGTACTCCGTCCGGCACAACGCCCCGGTCGGGCGCGATGACACGGCCCCGGTCGGGCGCGATGACACGGCCCCGGTCGGGCGCGATGACACGGCCCCGGTCGGGCGGGGTGACACGGCCCCGGTCGGGCGCGATGACACGGCCCCGGTCGGGCGGGGTGACACGGCGCCGGTCGGGCGGGGTGACACGGCGCCGGTCGGGCGGGGTGACACGGCCCCGCCGGCGGCGGTGTCCCGTGCGCGCCGGGGCCGTCCGCCGGGCCACTAGGGTGGCGACCCGTGCTCGTGCTGCTTCCGCCCTCGGAGACCAAGCGCCCCGGCGGGGACGGTGCCCCGCTGGATCTGGCCGCGCTGTCCCACGACGCCGAGCTGGGCGCGGCCCGCAAGGAGCTCTGCGACGAGCTGGTCGCGCTGGCCGCGGACGTCCCGGCCGCCCGGGCCGCGCTGGGCGTGTCACAGCGTCAGGACGCCGAGATCGAGCGCAACGCCGCGCTGTGGAGCTCGCCGACACTGCCCGCGCTGGACCGCTACACCGGTGTGCTCTACGACGCGCTCGACGCCGGCTCGCTGACCCGGGCGACCCGGGACCGGGCCCGAGGCAGGCTGGCGGTCTGTTCGGCGCTGTTCGGGCTGCTCGGTGCCGACGACCCGATCCCGGCCTATCGGCTCTCGGCGGGCTCGAAGCTGCCCGGTGCGGGGACGCTCGCCGCGCGCTGGCGGCCGGTGCTGGATCCGCTGCTCGGCCGGACCGCGGGCGGTGAGCTGGTGGTCGATCTGCGCTCCGGCGGCTACGCGGCCCTCGGGGCGGTGCCGGGCGCGGTGACGGTGAACGTGCTGGCCGAGCGCCCGGACGGCTCGCGGTCGGTGGTCAGCCACCACAACAAGTCGCACAAGGGCGGGCTGGCGCGGCTGCTGGCGACCTCGCGAGCCGAGCCGGCCGATGCCGGGGCCGTCGCCCGGATCGCCCGCCGAGCCGGGCACGTCGTGGAACGCACCGGCGACCACCTGGACCTGGTGATCCCGGCCTGAGACCGGCCCCGGTCAGCTGAGCGCATTGACCGCACCGAGCGCGAGCGCGCCGAAGGCGATCCCCCAGACGACGACGGTGACCACCTGCCAGATGATCACCTGCTGCCGGTTCAGCCCGGCCGCGACCATCACGAACGCGGTGATCGAGATGGCCAGCAGGTTCGGGGCGGCGAGCGAGGCGATCGGCACGCCGTAGCGGTCGACGCGGGCGAGCAGCTTGCGGCGCCGCCCGCTCTGCGGCTTCGCCGTGCCGTTCGTCAGGCCCCGCCGGGCCCGGTCCCCCAGCCAGACCGCGACGGCCAGTGCGATCAGGTTGCCGACCACCGCCGCCGTCACCGCGAGCGCCACCGGCATCCCCGCCACGACCCCGATCCCGGCGCCCGCGTAGGACTCCAGGAACGGCACGATCCCGATCACCAGCACGGCGAGCACCTGCACCACCGGGTGCAGGGTGTCGACGAACGCGTTCAGCTGCTCGATCATGACGCCATCGTGCCGGGCGTCGCGTTCACCCGGAACGTCCGGTTGTCACCCGTTCACCGCAGCGTTGCACGGAGCAGCCGTGACAGATGTCAGACGTCCTGCGGCACCGCCGGATGCGGCGCGCGCCACGGGGCGTACGCTGATCTCACGAGTGCCCGGCCACCCAGCTGCCGGGCCGAGCCTTCCCATCACGGAGCGCGCGCAGCGAGGACGCCCAGCCGCGCCCGGGCCCGTCGGCCGAGCACCCGCTTCCGAGGTCTCCGCAGGACGTGCCACGTCACGCGAGGAGACCTGTGACCAGGCCCCAGTTCCGCCCGCCGTCGTCCGACGCGGGTCATACCACCGACGCGCGGCCGTCCCGCCGCCGGGCCACCCGGCCCGCCGGGGCGACCGCATCGGCGGCCCCGGCCGGCGAGCGGCCCCGTGCCGACCGCGCCGCGGCCGGCGGCGAGCGCCCCGGACGCGGCTCCCGCGGCGGCCGCCGCACCGACGCCGAGCACCCGCGCGCCGCGCACGGCCCCCGCACCGAGGGCAACCGCGGCGGCGACGCACCGGCCCGGGCCGGCCGTCCGAACCGGCGGCGCCGCGGTAAGGGCTCCGGCGCGCCGCAGCAGTCCCGCGGGCCGGCCGCCCCGGCGAGCACCACCGGCACCGCGGACGTCCAGTGGACGGCCCCCGAGTCGGGCATGCCGTCGTTCGCCGAGCTCGGTCTGCCCGAGTCCCTGGTGAAGGCGCTGGCCGCCGAGGGTTTCACGGCACCGTTCCCGGTGCAGGCGGCCACCCTGCCGGACACCCTGGCCGGGCGCGACCTGCTCGGCCGCGGCCAGACCGGCTCCGGCAAGACGCTCGCGTTCGGGCTGGCGCTGCTCGCCCGGCTGACCGGTGAGCGGGCCCGCTCGCGGGCCCCGCTCGGGCTGGTCCTGGTGCCGACCCGCGAGCTGGCCGCCCAGGTGGTCGACGTCCTGACCCCGCTGGCCGGGCCGGCGAACCTGCGGCTCGCCACGATCGTCGGCGGGCTGTCGATGTCCAAGCAGGTCGCCGAGCTGCGGCGCGGGGTCGATCTGCTGGTCGCCACCCCGGGCCGGCTCACCGACCATCTCCAGCAGGGCACCTGCGACCTGTCCGAGGTCACCGTCACCGCGCTCGACGAGGCGGACCGGATGGCCGACATGGGCTTCCTGCCGCAGGTCCGCTCGATCCTGGACCGCACCCCGTCCGACGGCCAGCGGCTGCTGTTCTCCGCGACCCTGGACGGCGACGTCGATGCGCTCGTCCGCCGCTACCTGACCGACCCGGTGACCCGCTCGGTCGCCCCGGCGACGGCGAGCGTCGACACGATGGAGCACCACGTGCTCGTCGTCGGTCCGGACGACCGGGCCCGGGTGGTCGCCGAGATCGCCGCCCGGGAGGGCCGGACGATCCTGTTCGTGCGCACCAAGCACGGCGCAGACCGGATGGTGCGGGTGCTGCGCCGCCAGGGGGTCGCCGCCGGGCCGCTGCACGGCGGGCGCTCGCAGAACCAGCGCAACCGGGCGCTCGACGACTTCCGCTCCGGTGAGGTGCCGGTGCTGGTCGCCACCGACGTCGCCGCCCGCGGCATCCACATCGACGACGTCGGCCTGGTCGTGCACGTCGACCCGCCGGCCGACCCGAAGGCGTATCTGCACCGCGCCGGGCGCACCGCGCGGGCCGGTGAGGACGGCGTGGTCGTCACGCTGGCGACGCCGGAGCAGAAGGCCGAGGTCGACACCCTCACCCGGCAGGCCGGGGGGAAGCCCGAGGTGGCCCGGGTCGGGCCGGGGCATCCGGACCTGGTCCGGGTCACCGGGTCGCGGGAGCCGTCCGGCGAGCCGATCCCGACCCCGCGCAGCCAGCAGCCCGCACCGGCCAAGGGCCGCGGGCGCGGCCGTCGGCGCTGACACCCGGCCGGCGGACGATCGCCGGTGCCTCCGGGGCGGCCCGGGAGCCTAGTGCTTCCGGGCCTCCCGGCGGAGCTGCAGGATCCGCCCGGTCCCCGGGACCGCGACCAGCAGGATCCCGGCGACCGCCGCGAACAGCAGCGCCACCCCGGTCGGCAGGGTGCCGCTCAGCCACAGGAAGTTGATCACCACCGGCGTCGTGTTCTGCACGATGAAGATCAGCAGGAAGATCAGCACGACGGCGGAGAGGATCAGCGCCGCCCACAGCCCGCCGGTGCGGCTGTGCGGGATGGAGCGGCGCACCGTCGTGCTGTCGTCGCCGGCGGGCTGCGATCCGTCGGTGGGCACCGCGACCGTCGGCTGCTCGGACGGCTCCAGCTCGGTCGACGGCTCCGGGACCCGCAGCGCGGGATGCGTCGCCGGGTCCGCGGTGGGGTCCTCCGGCCCGACCCGGCCCCACGCGGGCCGCTCGCCCCGTCGCTCGTCGCTCATCCGAACTCCGCCCCTCCCGGTCGTGGTCACGCGGGAGTATCGCGCACGACGCACCGGTGCCGGTGCCGACGCGCGAGCATGATCGCGACCCGATCCGGCGGTGCGGCCGTTCGGGGCAACGACGGTCCCGGGTCGCTCAGCCCGCCGGACGCGGCCGGAGCCGGAGGTCCTGCATCCCGCCGTCGACGGCGAGCGCGGTCCCCGCGGTCGATCCCGAGCGCGGGCTGGCCAGGTAGGCGACCGCGCCGGCCACCTCGTCGGCGGTGACCAGCCTGCCGTGCGGCTGGCGGGCCTCCAGCGCGGCCCGCTCGGCGGCCGGGTCGTCGGCGGCGGCCAGCAGTCTGCCGATCCACGGGGTGTCGGCGGTGCCGGGATCGACGCAGTTCACCCGGATCCCCTCGCCGAGGTGGTCGGCGGCCATCGCCCGGGTGAGCGCCAGCACCGCACCCTTGCTGGCGCTGTAGAGCGCGCGCTGCGGCAGGCCGGCGGTCGCCGCGATCGACGAGGTGTTCACCACCGCGGCCGCCGGTGACCGGCGCAGCGCGGGCAGCGCGGCGCGGGTGGTGCGCACGACGCCGAGCAGGTTGACGTCCAGGACCCGCATCCACTCGTCGTCCGGGTTGTCGGCGACGGTGCCCTGCGCGCCGATCCCGGCGTTGTTCACCAGCACGTCGAGCCGGCCCCACCGGTCGACGACGGCGTCGACGGCGCGGCGCACCGAGCCGTCGTCGGTGACGTCGGCGGCGAACCCCACGGTCCCCGCGGGGACCTCGCCGACGTCCAGGTCGAGCACCGCCACCCGGGCGCCGTCGGCGGTGAGCCGCCGGGCCACGGCGGCCCCGATCCCGGACGCGCCGCCGGTCACCAGGGCCACCAGGCCGTCGAACTCGCCCACCTCAGGCCCGCGACCGGACCATCGGGACGTGCGGGATCCCGTCCTCGACGAACGGCTCCCCCGCGACGTCGAACCCGTGCCGCCGGTAGAAGGCGGTCTGCGCCTGCTGGGCGTCGAGCGCGCAGTGCCCGTCGCCGACCTCGGCCAGCGCGGCGTCCATCAGCCGGTGCCCGAGGCCGCGGCCGCGGGCGTCGGACCGGGTGCAGACCCGCCCGATCCGGTAGCCGCCGCCGGGCTCCTTCAGCAGCCGGAGGGTGGCGAGGATCTCGACGTCGTCGCCGCGCTCGGCGGCCAGCCAGTAGTGCCGGGTCCGCGGTTCCAGATCGCGGCCGTCGAGCTCCTGGTAGGGGCATTCCTGCTCGACGACGAACACCTCGGTGCGCAGCGCGAGCAGCGCGTAGAGGGTGCCGGTGTCGAGATCGGGCGCCCAGCTGCGGCGCACCGTGGCGCCCGGGGTGTGCACGGTCACCGCCCCTGGGTACCAGACCGCGGAGCCGCCACGGAAGCGGTTAGCCTCGCGGTGTGTCCCACCACGATCTGGTCGTCATCGGCACCGGCTCCGGCAACACCTTCCTGGACGAGCGGTTCGCCGGGCTGGACGTGGCGCTGGTCGAGCACGGGGTGTTCGGCGGCACCTGCCTCAACGTCGGCTGCATCCCGACCAAGATGTACGTCTACGCCGCCGACGTCGCCGAGACCGTCCGGCACGCGCACACCTACGGCGTCGACGCGAGCATCGACAAGATCCGCTGGACCGACATCCGGGACCGGGTGTTCGGCCGGATCGACCCGATCTCCGCCGGCGGCCGTGAGTACCGGGTCGAGCGCAGCCCGAACGTCACCGTGTACTTCGGGCACGCCCGGTTCACCGGGGAGCGCGAGCTCGCCGTCGACCGGACCGACGGCTCCGGCACCGAGGTCGTCACCGCCGACCGGGTGGTGATCGCCGCCGGCTCCCGGCCCAGCATCCCGCCGGTGGTCGCCGCCTCCGGGGTGCCGTTCGAGACCTCGGACACCGTGATGCGGATCGACGCCGTCCCGCGCCGGCTCGCGATCCTGGGCAGCGGCTTCATCGGCAGCGAGTTCGCGCACGTGTTCTCCGCGCTCGGCGCCGAGGTCACCGTGATCGCCCGCGGCCCACGGCTGCTGCGCCATCTCGACGACACGATCTCCGAGCGCTTCACCGAGATCGCCGCCGCCCGCTGGGACGTTCGGCTCGGCCGCCAGGCCACCGCGCTGTCCGGCGACGGGACGGGCGGGGGCGGCGAGGTCACGATCACCCTCGACGACGGCTCGCAGGTCGTCGCCGACACCCTGCTGGTCGCCACCGGGCGGATCCCGAACGGGGACCGGATGGACCTGGACCGGGCCGGGATCACCGTGCACGCCGACGGCCGGGTCGCCGTCGACGAGTTCCAGCGCAGCGTCTCCGCCGAGAACGTGTGGGCGCTCGGCGACGTCAGCTCGCCGCACCAGCTCAAGCACGTCGCCAACCACGAGGCCAAGATCGTCGGGCACAACCTGGGCAACCCGGCCGAGCTGCGCGCGACCAACCACGATCTCGTCCCGTCCGCGGTGTTCACCGAGCCGCAGATCGCCGCCGTCGGGCTCACCGAGTCCGAGGCCCGCGAGCAGGGCCTGGACGTCACGGTGAAGGTGCAGAACTACGGCGACGTCGCCTACGGCTGGGCCATGGAGGACCGCACCGGGCTCTGCAAGATCGTCGCGGAGAAGGGCACCGGGCGGCTGCTCGGCGCGCACATCCTGGGGCCGCAGGCGTCCACCCTGATCCAGCAGCTGATCCAGGCGATGGTGTTCGGGCAGGACGCGCGGGCGCTGGCGACCCAGCAGTACTGGATCCACCCGGCGCTGCCGGAGGTCGTCGAGAACGCCCTGCTCGGCCTGGAGATCTGAGTCAGCTCGCCGCGCGCTCGGCCGGATCCACCGGCTCCCCCGGGGACCCGCCGCGCCCACCCAGCTCCGGGTCGTACGGGGTGGCCGGGCGGGTCTCGTCGCGCATCTGCTCGAGCAGCGTGGTGACCTCGTCCATGATCTTCCTGGTGGCGGCGTCCAGGGTGCTGCGGGTCAGCGGCTTCCCCTCGAACTCCGACAGGTCGACGGGCGGGCCGAGGGCGATGCCGATCCGCTTGCGCGGGCGGAAGCGCGGCCGCCCCTCGGCGGGCAGGAAGTCCTGGGTGCCCCAGTTGGCCATCGGGATCACCGGCGCGCCGGAGCGCAGCGCGATCCGGGCGACGCCGTTCTTGGGCTTCATCGGCCAGCCGTCCGGGTCGGCGGTGTAGGTGCCCTCCGGGTAGACGGCGACGATCTCGCCCCGCTCCAGGGCGTCGATCGCGCCGGCGAACGACTCGGCCGCCCGCTTCGACGCCCGGTACACCGGGATGTGCCCGCCCCCGCCGAGCACCCACTTCACCACCGGCACGCTCCACAGCTCCGACTTCGCCATGAACCGCGGCATCCGGCCGTGCGTGGTGCCGAAGGCGATGTCGAAGATCGGGTCGGAGAACGAGACGTGATTGGCGACCAGCAGCGCGCCGCCGGTCCGCGGCAGGTGCTCGCCGCCCCGCCAGCCCGGCCGGGTGCCCCACAGCACGAACGGCCAGATGACCGCGATCGCCAGGCCGAACCAGAATCCCGACCCGCGCCGCCGGCGGCGCAGCGTCGCCGCGATCCGCTGCCGCACCGTCAGCTCCGGTGGCATGCCCATCGTTGCGCTCCTCGCGTCCGGTGTCCCCGGCCGGGCCGGGGACGCCCCACATCCTCGTCGCTCCCCGGTCGCCGGATCCACCGGGCCGGGTGATGATTCCGGCGGCGCACCACGGTCGCGGCGCCCCACCTGGGGTGATCCTGCGACCCGTCCGGCCGCGCCGCGTCCGTACTCCCACGGAACCGGTGCGGCCGCCGGGGACCGTGCCTCCCGCATCCCACCGAGTCACGGGGCCGCGGTCCACCACTGCCGGTGTGATGCCGGTCCCAACCACCGGGCCGTCGGCGGCCCGCCGGACGAACCACCCGTGACATCCGCACCCGGCCCCGAGAGGTGAACCGTGCCCGACCCGACGCCGCAGCTGGACACGGTGGGCCGGGCCCGCCCGGAACCGGCCGGGGTGCTGCTGGTCGCGCACGGCGGGCGGGCGCACTCGACGGCACCGGCCCGCCGGCGCGGCCTGGCGTACCGGCGGATGTCGCCGTTCGCCCGCGCTGTGGAGCGCGCCGGGCGGGGGTACCGCACCGCGCTGGGCACCGGGATCGCCACCCATCTGCTCCGCTACCGGGTGCGCGGCTGGAACGGCCCCGCGATGGACGCCCTCCAGGACGTCCGGTGGGCGGTCCGGGAGCTGACCGACCGCCATCCCGGACGCCCGGTCGTCCTGGTCGGGCACTCGATGGGCGGGCGGGCCGTGCTGCGGGCCGCCGGCGCCCCCGGCGTGGTCGCCGTCTGCGCGCTGGCGCCCTGGCTGGACGGCACCGACCCGGTCGCGCAGCTGGCCGGGCGGGCCGTGCTGATCGCGCACGGCGACCGGGAGCGGATGACCGATCCGGCCGCGTCGTACGCCTACGCGCTGCGGGCCCGCGAGGTCACCGGCCGGGTGGCGCGCTTCGACGTGCACGGCGACGGGCACGCGATGCTCCGCCGGGCCGCGGACTGGACGGCGCTGGTGCGCCGGTTCGTGCTCGGCGAGCTCGGGGCCGAACCCCCGGACCCGGTCGTCTCGAACGCCATGACGGAACCCGCGCCCGCCGGGCTGCGGGTCGCCCTCGGACCGGCGCACCGGTGAGCCGCCGGTGCCCGACACGGACAGGAGCGAGACGATGACCGGTCGCCCGACCGTCGCGGTGGTGGGCAGCGGGGTGTCCGGCCTGACCGCCGCGCACCTGCTCGCGGGAACCCACGACGTCACCCTGTACGAGGCCGACGACCGGCCCGGCGGGCACGCGCACACCCACGAGCTCACCACCTCCGACGGCGGGATCACCGCCGTCGACACCGGCTTCATCGTGCACAACGACCGGACCTACCCGAACCTGCTGCGGCTGTTCGGCGAGCTCGGCGTCGCCACCCAGGAGTCCGACATGTCGATGTCGGTCCGGTGCGACGGCTGCGGGCTGGAGTACGCCGGTGCCCGCCGGATCGGCGGGCTGTTCCCGCAGGCGTCGAACCTGGCCCGGCCGCAGTACCTGCGGATGCTCGCCGAGGTGACCCGCTTCCACCGGCACGCCCGGCGGGTGCTGCACGACGAGCTGGCCGGGGACGTCACGCTCGGCGCGTTCCTGGCGATCGGCGGCTACTCCCGCTACTTCGTCGACCACTTCATGATCCCGGTGGTGTCCTGCGTGTGGTCGGCGGGCGCGACGCTCTCGCTGGACTACCCGGCCCGCTACCTGTTCACCTTCCTCGACCACCACGGGATGCTCGCGATCGGCGGCTCCCCGCGGTGGCGCACCGTGACCGGCGGCTCCCGGTCCTACGTGGACCGGATCGTCAAGCAGCTCCCGGCGGTGCGGACCGGGACCCCGGTGCGCGCCCTGCTGCGGACCCCGGCCGGGGTCGAGGTCACCGACGACGCCGGCGGTGTCGCCGGGTTCGACAAGGTCGTCGTCGCCACCCACCCGGACCAGGCGCTGCGGATCCTCGGCGACGACGCCACCGCGGCCGAGCGGGACGTGCTCGGCGCGTTCACCTACTCGCGCAACGAGACCTGGCTGCACCACGACACCTCGCTGCTGCCCAGGACCGCGGGCGCGCGGGCGTCCTGGAACTACCTCAAGCCGGCCTGCTCCCCCGACCCGGACGCCCCGGTGCTGGTCAGCTACGACATGAACCGGCTGATGCGGCTCACCGACCCGGACGACTGGGTCGTCACCCTGGGCGCGGCGGGCCGGGTCGATCCGGCGGCCGTCGTCGCCCGGATGAGCTACCAGCATCCGGTGTACACACCGGACTCGGTCGCCGCGCAGCGCCGGCTGCCGGAGCTGAACACGCCGGTCACCGCGTTCGCGGGCGCCTACCACGGCTGGGGCTTCCACGAGGACGGCTGCGCGTCCGGCGTGCGCGCCGCCGCCGCGCTCGGGGCCGGCTGGGACGCCCGGTGACCCCGGCGCCCGCCATCTACGACGCGCAGGTGCGGCACGCCCGGCACCGCGACCTGCGGACCGCGTTCGCGCACCCCACCCAGCTGTGGCTGGTCGACCTGGACGCGCTGCCCGAGCTGCCGTTCTGGCTGCGCCCGTTCGCCCGGTTCCGGGCCGAGGACCATCTCGGTGACCCGGCCCGCAGCATCCGGGAGAACGTCGACGAGCTGCTCGCCGGGCACGGCGTCGACCTGGCGGGCGGCCGGGTGCTGATGCTCGCGCACGCCCGCGAGCTGGGCCACGTGTTCAACCCGATCTCGGTGTTCTGGTGCCATCGCGCCGACGGCAGCCTCGCCTGCGTCGTCGCCGAGGTGCACAACACCTACGGCGGACGGCACTGCTACCTGCTGCGGCCGGACGAGCGGGGCCGGGCCGGCGCCGACAAGGACTTCTACGTCTCGCCGTTCCTGGAGGTGCGCGGCCACTACACGATGTCGCTCCCGCCGCCCGGCGAGCGGCTCGCCGTCGCGGTCACCCTGCACCAGGACGGGCGGCCCGCGCTGGCCGCGACGCTGACCGGCACCCGCCGGCCGGCCACCACCCGGGAGATCGTCCGCAGCGTGCTGCGCAGGCCGCTGGTCACCCGCCGCACCTCGCTGCTGATCCGGCTGCACGGCATCGCGCTGTGGCTGCGCAGGCTGCCGATCGTGCCGCGCCCCACCGGACCGCCGCAGAACCGTCCGGCGCCGCCCGCCGAACACCCTCCACACCAGATCGTCGACGAGGAAGGGATCACCCGATGACCATGCAGCACGACGTGCCGGTGACCGGACCGGCCCGGAACGGGCGGCGCCGCGCGCACGCCGTGCCGCGCCCCGACGAGGGGGTCTGGCCCGGCCTGGCGACACCGCCGTCGGCACCGGTCAAGGCGCAGATCGCCGAGTCGCTGTTCCGCAACGCGGTCCGGAGCCTGCCGGTGCGGGTGGTGCTGCCCGGCGGCGAGCGGCTCGGCGCGGGCGGACCGGACAGCCCGGTCATGCGGATCGAGCGGCCCGCCGCGTTCTTCGCCCGGCTCGGCGCGAACTCCAAGATCGGGTTCGGCGAGTCCTACATGGTCGGCGACTGGACGACCACCGACCTGCACGGCCTGCTGACGCCGTTCGCGGCCCGGCTGTCCACGCTGGTCCCGCCCGCGCTGCAGCGGCTCGGGCGGCGCTTCGCCGAGGCCCGCCAGCCCCGCGAGGAGCGCAACTCGCTGGAGGGGTCCCGGGAGAACATCCACCGCCACTACGACCTGTCCAACGAGCTGTTCGCGCTGTTCCTCGACGAGACCATGTCGTACTCCTCGGGCTGGTTCGCCGATGGCTCCGACGACCTGGTGCTCGCCCAGCAGCGCAAGATGGACGGCATCCTGGACATGGCGGGCGTCCGGGACGGGATGCACGTGCTGGAGATCGGGACCGGCTGGGGCGGCCTCGCGACGCGCGCCGCGCAGCGCGGCGCCCGGGTGACCACGCTGACCATCTCCCAGGAGCAGAAGGACCTCGCCGAGCGGCGGATCGCCGAGGCCGGCGTCGCCGACCGGGTGCAGGTGCTGCTGCGCGACTACCGGGAGGCGCGCGGCAGCTACGACGCCGTCGTCTCGGTGGAGATGGTGGAGGCGGTCGGCGAGGACTACTGGCCCACCTACTTCGCCGCGCTGGACCGGCTGCTCGCCCCGGGCGGCCGGGTCGGCCTGCAGTCGATCACCATGCCGCACGAGCGGATGGTCGTCTCCAAGGACGACTACACCTGGATCCACAAGTACGTCTTCCCCGGCGGCCTGATCCCCTCGGTCACCTCGATCGAGCAGAACCTGGCCGCCGACACCGGCCTGCGGGTCACCGAGCGGCGCAGCCTCGGCTACGACTACGCCCGCACCCTGGGGCACTGGCGGCGGGACTTCCTGGACCGCTGGGAGGACGTCGCCGCGCTCGGCTTCGACGAGACCTTCCGCCGGATGTGGGAGTTCTACCTGGGCTACTGCGAGGCCGGCTTCCGGGTCGGCTACCTCGACGTCTTCCAGTTCTCGCTGCAGCGCCGCCCGGGGGTGTCCTCGTGAGCGCCACCGCCGCCGACCGGCTCGCCGCCCTGCTGGAGGACGTGCTGCGCGCCCCGCTGCCGGTCCGGCTGCGCGCCTGGGACGGCAGCGAGGCGGGCCACCGCGGCACCGCCGAGGACCCGGACCCGCCCACCGTGGTCGTCCACCGGCGGCGCGCGCTGCGCAGGCTGCTGTGGGCGCCCGGCGAGCTCGGCCTGGCCCGCGCCTTCGTCTCCGGCGACCTGTCCGTCGACGGCGACGTCGCGGACGGGCTGTCCCGGTTCTGGGCGCTCGCCCGGCCCGGCTCCGGCGCGGTGCGCCCGTCCGGCCGGCAGAAGCTGGCGGCGGTCCGGACCGCCGCCCGGCTCGGCGCCGTCGGGCCGCCGCCGCGGCCGCCCGCCTCGGAGGCGCGGATCGGCGGCCGGCTGCACACCCGCGGCCGGGACCGGGCCGCGATCAGCCACCACTACGACCTGTCCAACGAGTTCTACGCCTTCCTGCTCGACCCGCAGATGGCCTACTCCTGCGGCTACTGGACCCGCGAGGAGGGCCCCGACTACGGCCTCGTCGACGCCCAGCGCGACAAGCTCGACCTGATCTGCCGCAAGCTCGGCCTCGGGCCCGGGATGCGGCTGCTCGACGTCGGCTGCGGCTGGGCGTCGCTGCTGGTGCACGCCGCCGAGCACTACGGCGTGCACGCCACCGGCGTCACGCTGTCCGCGCAGCAGCGCGACTACGGCGTGGAGCGGGTCCGCCGGGCCGGCCTGTCCGAGCGGGTGGAGATCCGGCTGCAGGACTACCGGCAGATCCCGGCCGAGCAGTTCGACGCGGTCGCGTCGATCGAGATGGGCGAGCACGTCGGGCAGGACAACTACCCGGTCTACGCCGCGCAGCTGCACCGCATGCTGCGCCCGCAGGGACGGCTGCTGCTGCAGCAGATGTCGCGCGGCGCGGCCGGCGCGAACACCGCCCCGGGCGGCGGCGCCTTCATGGAGTCCTACGTGGCGCCGGACATGTACATGCGCCCGCTCGGCGAGACGCTCGGCTTCCTGGAGCGGGCCGGGCACGAGATCGTCGACGTGCACTCGCTGCGCGAGCACTACGTGTGGACCGTCCGGCCGTGGCTGGACACGCTGCAGCGGCACCGGGAGACCGCGACCCGGATGATCGGCGAGGAGCAGTGGCGGATCTGGCTGCTGTACCTGGCCGGGGCGGCGCTGGCGTTCGAGCAGAACCGGATGGGCGTGCACCAGATCCTCGCCGTGCGACCCGGCCCGGACGGCGCGTCCGGGCTGCCGCGCAGCCGCACCGGCGTGCTCGGGCTCGATCCGGCCCTGGACGGCGCGGCCGCCGCGCCCGGGCAGGTCACCCTCCGGTGACGCCGTTCCCGTGGGCGGCCTGGGGTGCGAACCTGGCGATCACCGCGGCCGCGGTCCTGGTGCTGGCCGTGGCCGGGTATGCGATCGGCGTGCGGCGCGGGCGGCACGACGGCGCGGACGTCCTCTGGGGGCTCGGGTTCGTCCTGGTCGCGCTGGTCACCGCGGTGTCGGCGACGGTGCTGGATCCGGCGGGCCCGGCCTGGCGGCGCTGGCTGGTGGTGCTGCTCGTCGCGCTCTGGGGCGGCCGGCTGGCCTGGCACATCGCCCGCCGCAACCGCGGCCGCGGTGAGGACCGGCGCTACGTCGAGCTGCTCGCCCGGTCGCCGGGCACCGCGTTCCGGAAGGTCTACCTGACCCAGTGCGCGGTGATGTGGCTGGTGTCGCTGCCCGTCCAGGTCGCCGCCTACGGCGCCGTCGGCGGCTGGGGGCTGGTCGTGACGGTGGCCGGCGTACTCGTGTGGGCGGTCGGGTTCGGCTTCGAGACCGTCGGCGACGCCCAGCTCGCCCGGTTCACCGCCGATCCGGCGAACCGCGGCGCCGTGCTCGACACCGGGCTGTGGCGCTTCACCCGGCATCCGAACTACTTCGGCGACGCCTGCGTGTGGTGGGGGCTGGGCATCCTCGCGCTGCACCACCCGGCCGGGCTGGTCGGGCTGGTCGGCGTCGCCGCGATCACGGTGAACCTGGTGCGCGGCACCGGTGCGGCGCTGCTGGAGCGCGACATCGCCGGGCGGCGGCCCGGCTACGCCGACTACGTCCGCCGGACCAGCGGGTTCCTCCCGCTTCCTCCGCGGGCGCCGCACCGTGCGGGATGAGAAACTGATCATCATCGAACCGGAGCCCCGCGCCGGGACGAACACCGGGTGAGTCCCCATCCGCGACGAGGAGAGACCATGGCCGTCGGCGATCTCGCGACCGACTTCGAACTGCAGGACGAGACCGGCACCCCGCGCAGGCTGAGCAGCCTGCTCGCCGCCGGTCCGGTGGTGCTCTTCTTCTACCCCGCCGCGATGACCAGCGGCTGCACCCAGGAGGCGTGCCACTTCCGGGACCTGGCCGCGGAGTTCGCCGAGCTGGGCGCGCAGCCGGTCGGGATCTCCAGCGACCGGGTCGACAAGCAGGGCATGTTCGCCGCCGCCAACGCGCTGTCGTTCCCGCTGCTGTCCGACGCCGAGCACACCGTGGCGAAGTCGTTCGGCGCGTGGCGGGCCTGGCTGCCGGGCAACTTCCACACCCGGCGGCGGACGTTCGTGATCGACACCGACCGCCGGATCCTGGCCGAGATCGGCTCCGAGACGGCGATGACCCGGCACGCCGACGACGCGCTCGCCGTGCTGCGGGAGCGCCGCGCCGCCTGAGGCGGGTGGGTGCGAACTCAGGGCAGGGTCAGGATCTCCGCGCCGTCGTCGGTGACGACGATGGTGTGCTCGAACTGGGCGACCCAGGACCTGTCCTGGGTGACCACGGTCCAGTCGTCGTCCCAGGTGTCGTGCTCGATCCCGCCGAGGGTGATCATCGGCTCGATGGTGAAGGTCATCCCCGGCTCGAGGACGGTGTGCACGTCGGGCTCGTCGTAGTGCAGCACGACCAGCCCGGAGTGGAACTCGTGGGCGATGCCGTGCCCGGTGAAGTCGCGGACGACGCCGTAGCCGAAGCGCTTGGCGTAGGACTCGATGACCCGGCCGACGACGTTCAGCTCGCGGCCCGGGCGGACCGCCTTGATCGCCCGCATGGTGGCCTCGCGGGTGCGCTCGACCAGCAGCCGCGGCTCCTCGGCGACGTCCCCGGCCAGGAACGTGGCGTTGGTGTCGCCGTGCACGCCGCCGACGAAGGCGGTGACATCGACGTTCACGATGTCGCCGTCGTTGATCACGGTGGTGTCCGGGATGCCGTGGCAGATGACCTCGTTGAGGCTGGTGCAGCAGGACTTCGGGAAGCCGCGGTAGCCCAGCGTCGACGGGTAGGCGTCGGAGTCGATCAGGAACTCGTGCACCACGCGGTCGATCTCGTCGGTGGTGACGCCGGGGCGGACGGCCTCCCCGGCCAGCCGCAGCGCCTCGGCGGCGACCTTGCCGGCGTGCCGCATGAGCTCGATCGTCTCCGGCGTCTGCACGTCGCCGCGGCGGCTGCGCGCCGGGGACGGCTTGCCGACGTACTCCGGCCGCGGGATGTGGGCCGGCACCTCGCGGATCGGGGTCGGCGTGCCGGGGACGAGCAACGTGCGGGTGGCCATGCGTTCCATGGTATGCCTCGCCGCGCGGTGCCGACCGGGCCGCGGGGTGTGACCCCCGGGACGGGCCCGTCCCGGTCAGCCGTGGGACGGCTCCCGGGGGCCGCGCAGCCGGGCCACCACGCCGGACAGCCCGCGCCAGCCGAGCAGCAGCACCGCCAGTGACACCAGGGCGACGACCGCGAACGACAGCGGCAGCCGCCCGAGGAAGCCCAGCCGCAGCGCGAACCCGATGCCCGCCGTGCAGGCGAGCACCACGGACCCGGCCCACAGCGACGCCGGCGAGGCACGCACCCAGGGTGTCGCCCAGGCGACCCCGGCGCCGATCAGGAACGGCAGCGCGGTACCGGCGAGGCCGACGAGACTGTCCGACTCGGCATGGCTGATCCGGCCGACGGCGGCGAACACCACGACCGCGACGAGGTCGGCAGCGAGCGCCAGGGCGGGGATCCGGCTCGGGTGCACGCCGACCAGGGTAGGCGCCGGGGCAAGAGTGCTCCCCCGGCCGTGATCGCGGATCGGGAACCGGGACGGTCGCCCGGCGGACGTCCCGGTTCCGGATCGGTGATCAGCGGGGCACGTCGGCCAGGAACCGGGACGAGAGCTGGACGGCCGGGCCGGACGAGCCGCCGTCCACGATCAGCGTCGCGAACGCCAGGTCGCCGCGGTAGCCGGTGAACCAGCCGTGTGCGCGGTTGGTGCCGTCCGGGCCCGCGTACTCGGCGGTGCCGGTCTTGCCGAACACCTCGCCCTGCCCGTTCGCCGCGGTCGCGGTGCCGGAGGTGACGACGGACCGCATCATCGGCCGGAGCTGGTCGAGCACGGCCGGGTCCGGGGTGCCGGGGGCGATCGTCGCCTCGGTGGGCAGGCCGCGGATCAGCGCCGGGGTGACCGGTGCGCCGTGCGCGATCGTGGCCGACACCAGCGCCATCCCGAACGGGGAGGCCAGCACGTCGCCCTGCCCGATGCCGTCGACGGAACGCTGCAGGTCGTCGGTGGCGGCGTCGACCGAGCCGGTGATCGTCGTCATGCCGGGGATCGTCCAGTCCGCGCCGAAGCCGAGCTCCCGGCCCGCCTCGGGGAGGCCCTCGGGCGGCAGGCCGAGCGCGAGCCGGGAGAACGTCGTGTTGCAGGAGCGGGCGAACGCCTGCTGCAGCGGGACGGTGCCCAGCACGAACGAGTCCTCGTTGGGGATGGTGCGGCCGTCGATCACCGTGGTGCCGGGGCATTCCACCGGCGTCTGCGGGGTCAGGTTCTCCGCCGGCATCGCCGCGTAGGCGGTCACCATCTTGAAGGTGGAGCCCGGCGGGTAGCGGCCGGTCAGCGCGAGCGTGCCGTCCCGGTCGGCAGCGGCGTTCTGGGCGACCGCGAGCACCGCCCCGGTCGACGGCCGGACCGCGACGATCATCGCCTGCCGCGACTCGCCGTCCACGGCGTCCTGCGCGGCGTCCTGCACGGTGCGGTCCAGTTCCAGGGTGACCGGCTGCCCGGGTGCGGGCGGCGCTCCGGTCAGCGACGACGCGGTGGCACCGTCGGCCCCGACCGCGTCGACCGACCAGCCCGGGGTCCCCCCGGCGGCCCGGTCGATCTCGGTGCGCGCACCCTGGATCACCTGGCCGGCGAACCCGGAGTCCGGCGGCAGCAGCCGGGTGGAGCGGACGAACCGCACCCCGGACAGGTCCTCGATCCGGTCGCGGACCCGGTCGTAGTCGGGTTCGCGCAGCACGACGACGGTGTACGCCTGGTCCTCCGGGGTGTTGTTCGCGCCGTCGGTGATGCTCCGCGCGGTGATCGCGGGGTCGACGTCGCCAAGTGCCGCGCCGAGCGTCGACGCCGTCCGCGCGAGATCACCCTGCCTGCGGTCGAGGGTGACCGACACGACCGGGACGGGCGCCAGCAGGGTCGCCCCGGAGGCGTCGAGCACCGGGGCGGGTTCGGCGTTCACGGTGCGGGCGACCGGGCGCTGCCCGTCGCCGAGGCCCGGCGCGAACGCGGCAGGCGACCAGTCGACGGCCCAGCCGGTGTCGTTCGCCGCCGTCCCCGGCGCGGCGAGGAGCGGCAGCTCCAGGGTGTAGGCCCAGCGGTGGCCCTGCCCCAGGTCCCAGTCGACCTGCACGGTCGAGGTGGCCCGGTCGTCGTCGGTGCGGGTGCCGGTGACCCGGGCCGTCATCGACGTCGCGTCCAGGTCGGTGCGGGCCCGCTCCAGGTAGGCCCCGGCGGCCTCCGGGTCGCTGGTCAGCCCCGCCGCGGCGGGGGCGTCGCCGGCCGCCCACGCGGTGATGTAGCGCTCCGCGGCGGTGCCCGCGCCGTCCCAGGGGCGCCACAGTGCGACGACCACCCCGGCCGTCGCCAGGACGGCGATCACCACGGCGAGCACGACCGGTCGGTTCCGCAGGGAGCGCAGCACGGTCGCCGAGTATGACGGGCCGGGGATTACACCGGCAGGACGGCACCGCTCACCGCGGCGCCGCGGCTCAGAACAGGACGGTCGCGAACTGCGCGACCTGCGTGAACCCCACCCGCCGGTAGGCGGCGCGGGCGGGCGAGTTGAACGCGTTGACGTAGAGGCTGGCGCAGCGCCCCATCGCCCCCAGCGCCACCGCGACCGACGCGGTGCCCGAGGTGCCGAGCCCGTGCCCGCGCCACGCCGGGTGCACCCAGACCCCCTGGATCTGCCCGACCTGCCGGGACAGCGCGCCGATCTCGGCCTTGAACACGACCTCGCCGTCCTGGAACCGGGCGAACGCCCGGCCGGAGGTGATCAGCTCGGCGACCCGGGCGCGGTAGCCGGCGCCGCCGTCGCCGTCCCGCGGGTCCACGCCGACCTCCTCGGTGAACATCGCGACCGCGGCGGGCAGGTAGCGGTCCAGCTCCTCGATCCGGACCGGCCGCACCTGCGGGTCCGGCGGGACGGCGGGCATGCCGGTCAGCGTCATCAGCGGCTGGTCCGGGCGGACCTCGCGGGCGGGCCCCCAGACCGAGGACAGCTCGTCCCACATCGGCAGCACCAGCTCGGCCCGGCCGACCAGCGACGAGCAGGCCCGGCCGGCGCGCCGGGCCCGGTCGGCGAACGCGCGCAGCGCGGACCGCTCACCGCGCAGCGGCACCAGGTTCGCCCCGGAGAAGCAGAGCCCCTCGGCCGGGCCGCCGTGCGACCACAGCTCCCCGCCCAGCCGCCACGGGTCCAGACCGACCGCTTCGACCCGCGCCGCGACCATGCAGGAGGCGACGGGGTCGGCGTCCAGCACGTCGTGCACCCCGGAGCGGTGACGATCGTCGAGAAGCCGTGCACCGGCCACCCTCAGCACGTGACTCATGATGCCACGCCGTACAACGATCAGCCGACCGTCACCTGTGGTTCGCCCGGGACGGTCTCGCCCATCTCCTCGGCGAGCCGCATGGCCTCCTCGATCAGGGTCTCCACGATCTTGTGCTCGGGGACCGTCTTGATGACCTCGCCCTTGACGAAGATCTGGCCCTTGCCGTTGCCGGAGGCGACCCCGAGGTCGGCCTCGCGGGCCTCCCCCGGCCCGTTCACGACGCAGCCCATGACGGCCACCCGCAGCGGCACCTCCATGCCGGTCAGACCGGCGGTGACCTCGTCGGCGAGCTTGTAGACGTCGACCTGGGCACGCCCGCAGGACGGGCAGGACACGATCTCCAGCCGGCGCGGGCGCAGGTTCAGCGACTCCAGGATCTGCTGGCCGACCTTGATCTCCTCGACCGGCGGCGCGGACAGCGAGACCCGGATCGTGTCGCCGATCCCCTGGCGCAGCAGCGCGCCGAACGCGACCGCCGACTTGATGGTGCCCTGGAACGCCGGCCCGGCCTCGGTGACGCCCAGGTGCAGCGGGTAGTCGCACTGCTCGGCGAGCAGCTCGTAGGCGCGCACCATGACGACCGGGTCGTTGTGCTTCACCGAGATCTTGATGTCGTGGAAGTCGTGCTCGGCGAACAGGCCCGCCTCCCACAGCGCGGACTCGGCGAGCGCCTCCGGGGTGGCCTTGCCGTACTTGTCCATCAGCCGCTTGTCCAGCGAGCCGGCGTTGACCCCGATCCGGATCGGGGTGCCGTGGTCCTTGGCCGCCTGGGCGATCTCCTTGACCTGGTCGTCGAACTTGCGGATGTTGCCCGGGTTGACCCGGACGGCCGCGCAGCCGGCCTCGATCGCGGCGAACACGTACTTCGGCTGGAAGTGGATGTCGGCGATCACCGGGATCTGCGACTTCTTGGCGATCGCGGGCAGTGCCTCGGCGTCGTCGGCGGACGGGCAGGCCACCCGCACGATGTCGCAGCCGGACGCGGTCAGCTCGGCGATCTGCTGCAGCGTCGCGTTGATGTCGGAGGTCAGGGTGGTCGTCATCGACTGCACGGAGATCGGGTGCTCGGAACCGACACCGACCGGGCCGACCTGCAGCTGACGGGTCCTGCGCCGCGGGGCGAGGGTCGGGGCTGGCGCGGACGGCATACCCAGGGAGACGCTCACGACCACCACTATCCCATCGCCGCGGGCGGGCCGCCGTTCCCGGTGAGCGGACGCACCCCGGTCAGGTGCGGCCGTGCTTCTCCTGGGCGTCCTGCAGGGTCGACGAGTGCGGCAGCCAGGTGGCCAGCTCGACCGGCCAGCCGTCGTCGGCCAGCACCCGCACGACGGCCGGGTCGTCATCGATGATCATCGCGATCTCCCGGTCCCGCGCGAGCCGGCGCAGCACCTCGCGCTTGACGTAGCGGGCCGGGCGGTGGTCGTCGTCGGGCCGCATGTACAGCGGCCCGGTGGCCAGGCCGAACCCGGCCAGCCAGTCCTCGGTGAGCCGCCGGTTCCGCTCCGGGCGCCCGGTCAGGTAGACGACGTCGTAGCGCTCCAGCGCCGCCGCCAGCCGCTGGGCACCCTCCTCCAGCAGCGGATCGGCGTGCGCGGCGGCGAAGAACTTCTCCCACCGGTGCACGTCGAGGAAGTGCAGCCGGTGCGAGACGTCGGCCAGTACGCCGTCGATGTCGAACACCGCCAGCGGCCGGAGGTCGTGCTCCGGGCTCATCCGAAGATCCGCACCGGGTTGACGATGTCGGCGACCGCGACCATCAGGCTGAAGCCCAGGAACACGAGTACGAACACGTAGGCGAAGGGCAGCAGTCTCGCCGCGTCCACCGGCCCGGGATCGGGTCTGCCGAGCGCCTGCGCGGTGTTGCGTTTGATCGACTCCCAGATCGCCGGGACGATCTGGCCGCCGTCCAGCGGCGGGATCGGCAGCAGGTTGAGCAGGAACAACGAGATGTTGACCGCGGCCAGCATGCTGAGGAACAGCCCGAGATTGTCCTGCCAGGGCACGCCCTCCTGGGACAGGATCTCGCCGCCGATCCGGGACACCCCGACCACGCCCATCGGGCTGTCCTGGGCCCGCTCCTCGCCGAGGAACGCCGCGCCGAACAGCGCGGGCACCCGGGCCGGGATCTGGGTGATCGCCTCGGCGGTGCCGGTGATCATCTCGCCGACCCGTTCGACGACCTGGTCCGGCCCGAGCCGGTAGTAGCCCTGGCTCAGCTCCACGCCGAGGAAGCCGGCGGTCACCGTCTGGCCGCGGTTGCGCGGGTTCAGGTCGGCGAGGGTGTTGTCGATGACGTCGACGGTCAGGTTCTCTTGCTGCCCGCCGCGCTCGACGGTGATCGGCATCGGCCCGGACGACGCCCGGATCGACTCCTGCAGGCCGGGCCCGGCGTTCTCGGCGACCGGACGGCCGTCGAAGGCGACGATCCGGTCACCCGGCTGGATGCCGGCGGCCAGCGCCGGGGTGGGCGGGGCACCGGCCGGGCACTCGGCCGGCGGCGCCTCCTGCTCGGCGACGACCGCCGCAGGCACCACGCACTCGTTGACCGCCGCCACCTGGGTGCCGACCTGGAACGTCCCGACGCCCATCAGCACCGTCGCGAACAGCGCGACCGCGAGGATGAGGTTCATGAACGGCCCGGCGAACATGACGACGATCCGCTTCCACGGCGAGCGGGTCCAGAACTGTCGGTCGGCGTCCTCGGGCCGCACGTCCATCTGGGACTGGGCCCTGGCGTCGTCCATCAGGCCCTGGAACGGCCCGGTGCGCCGGCTGCGGCCGAGCCGGCCACGGCCCGGCGCCGGGGGCAGCATCCCGATCATCCGGACGTAGCCGCCGAGCGGGATCGCCTTGATCCCGTACTCGGTCTCGCCGCGGCGGACCGACCAGACCGTCCGGCCGAAGCCGACCATGAACTCGGGCACCTTGATGCCGAACCAGCGGGCGGTCGCGAAGTGCCCGAGCTCGTGCCAGGCGATCGAGATCAGCAACCCGACGAAGAAGATCGCGATCCCGACGATCGTCCAGAAGATGGTCACGAACCCGCCTTCTCCCTCGCATGGGCGCGGGCCCATTCCTCCGCCGCCAGCACGTCCGCAACGGTAGCCGGGTCACCCGTCCAGACGTCGGCCGCCTCCAGGACCTCGGCGAGCAGGTCGGTGATCCCGAGATAGCCGATCCGGCCGCGCACGAACGCCTCGACGAGCTCCTCGTTCGCGGCGTTCAGCACGGCGGGCAGGCAGCCCCCGGCGCTCCCGGCGGCGCGGGCCAGCCGGACGCCGGGGAACGCGTCGTCGTCGAGCGGCTCGAAGGTCCAGCTCTGCGCCCGGGTGAAGTCGCAGGGGGTGGACGCACCGGGCAGCCGGTCCGGCCAGCCCAGCGCCAACGCGATCGGCAGCCGCATGTCCGGCGGGGACGCCTGGGCCATCGTCGAACCGTCGGCGAAGGTGACCATCGAGTGCACGATCGACTGCGGGTGCACGGTGACGTCGATCCGGTCGTAGCCGATGCCGAACAGCAGGTGCGCCTCGATCACCTCCAGGCCCTTGTTGACCAGGGTCGCCGAGTTGATCGTGATGACCGGGCCCATCGCCCAGGTCGGGTGCTGCAGCGCCTGCTCGACGGTGACGTCGGCGAGCGAGGCCCGGGTGCGGCCGCGGAACGGCCCGCCGGACGCGGTCAGCACGAGCCGGTCCACCTCGGTGGCCCGCTCGCCGCGCAGGCACTGGGCCAGCGCCGAGTGCTCGGAGTCGACCGGCACGATCTGCCCGGGCTGCGCCGCCGCCAGCACCAGCGGCCCGCCGGCGACCAGCGACTCCTTGTTCGCCAGCGCCAGCCGGGCGCCGGTCGCCAGCGCGGCCAGGGTCGGGCCGAGCCCGCGGGACCCGGTGACCCCGTTCAGCACGACGTCGGCGCCGCAGGCGGTGACCAGCTCGGTGGCGGCCTCCGGGCCGTCGAGCACCTCGACGCCGGGCAGCGCGGCCCGCAGCTGCGCGGCCGCCCCGCGCGCGGACACCGCGACCCGGGGCACGTCGTGCGCACGTACCTGGGCGACCAGCGCGGGCACGTCGGACCCGCCCGCGGCCAGCCCGGAGACGGTGAACCCGCCGGCGCGGGTGATCACATCGAGGGCCTGGGTGCCGATCGAACCGGTGCTGCCCACCACGACGAGTGACTTCATCACTGCCCATCATCCCCGGTGCGGTCGCTGTGCGACGATGGCCCCGGTCTGCGGCGGGACGTAACGGGAGGAAGCACGTGGCGAGCAACACACGCGAGGTCGCGGTCCGGTCGGGTGTCGATCCCGAGGCGGAGCCCTCGGTCGACTGGGGCTGGCACCAGAACTTCACCAAGGCGCTGCCGATCGCGGCCGGTCTCGTCGGGATCACGCTGCTGCTGTTCACGATCGGGCACCCGATCAGCTGGACCGAGTTCCTCTTCATGGGCGTCCCGGCCCTGGTCTGCCTGGTCGGCGCCGTCGCACACCCGATCTACAAGCGGCGCAGCTGGCGCCACTGATCCCGCCGTGGCCACCGATGCGGGTGCGCCGGTCGAGCTGACGATCGGCGACCGCGTCGTGCGGCTGTCCAGCCCGGACCGGGTCTACTTCCCGGCCCGCGGCGAGACGAAGCGGGACCTGGCCGCGTACTACACCGCGGTCGGCGACGGCGTGGTCCGCGCCTTGCGCGACCGGCCGTGCATGCTGCACCGCTTCCCCACCGGCGTCACCGGGGAGAAGGTCCACCAGAAGCGGCTGCCGCGCGGCGCGCCGGACTGGGTGCGCACCGTGCGCGTGCACTTCCCGCGCTACCAGCGCACCGCCGACGAGCTGTGCGTCGCGCACCTGGCCGACGTGATCTGGGCGGTCCAGATGTCCACCGTCGAGTTCCACCCGTGGAACTCCCGCGCCGCCGACGTCGAGTCCCCCGACGAGTGGCGGATCGACCTGGACCCGATGCCGTCGTCGTCCTGGGCGGACGTCCGGCGGGTCGCCGGTGTGGTGCACGAGGTGCTCGACGAGCTGGGCGCGACCGGCTACCCGAAGACCTCCGGCGGCGCCGGACTGCACGTGTACGTGCGGATCCCGGCCGATCACGGGTTCGCCGACGTCCGCCGGGCCGCGCATGCGTTCGCCCGCGAGGTCGGCCGGCGCTGCGACCGCGTCGACCTGTCCTGGTGGCGCAAGGACCGGGACCCGTCGAAGATCTTCGTCGACTACAACCAGAACGCCCGCGACCACACGATCGCCTGTGCCTACTCGGTGCGCGGCACCCCGGACGCGCGGGTCTCGGCGCCGGTCCGCTGGGACGAGATCGACGCCTGCGAGCCCGGCGACTTCACGATCGCGACGATGCCGGCCCGCTACGCCGAGCTCGGTGACCTGCACTCCGGTATCGACGACTCCGCGTTCCCGATCGACCCGCTGCTGGAGTGGGCCGACCGGGACGCCCGCGACAGCCCGCCCGACCTGCCCGACCTGCCCGACCTCGACGATCCGGGCACGTAGGGCCGGGCCGTGGAGGAGAACCCGGGGATCGCGTGGGGCGTGGCGTTCGGGCTGCTCGCCGGGGGCGCGCTCGCGGTGCTGTCCGGCAACTGGTGGCTGTTCCCCGGGCTCGGTCTGCTGGCCGGGCTCCTGATCGGGATGATGGTCGACCGGCGCGGCTCCGCCTGATCCGCACCGCGAACGGGAGGGGACAGCGGATGGACGACGAGCACCGCCGCAACCAGCTGCACCGGCTCGGCTACGGCATCGGCGGCGGGCTGGTGGTCGGCGCCGTCGTCCGGACGCTGACCGACACCTGGTGGTGGGTTCCGGTGTTCCTGGTCGTCGGGTTCGGCGTGGGGCTGTTCCTGCGCGCGACGACGCCGCCGGCCTCCTAGCCGCGCGCGCCGGACCCCGGCTCCCCGGCGCGCCCGCGCAGCCTGCCGAACTCGGCGGCCATCGCCGCGCGGCTCCAGTGCGCGTTCAGCCCGGACGGGTTGGGCAGCACCCACACCCCGGTGTCCCCGAGCCGGTCGGGCTGCTCCCCCACCCGGGCGTCGCGGCGCCCGAACGCGGTCCGGTGGGCGCCGATCCCGACCACCGCGAGCCATCCCGGACGGTGCCGCGCGACCAGCTCGCGCAGCCGCCTGCCACCGGCGACCAGCTCGTCGTCGGTGAGCTCGTCGGCGCGGGCGGTGGCCCGCGGCGCCATGTTCGTGATCCCCAGGCCGAGCCCGGCCAGCTCGCCCTGCTCGCCGGGACGCAGCAGCCGCGGGGTGAACCCGGAGTCGTGCAGCACCGGCCAGAAGCGGTTCCCGGGCCGCGCGAAGTGGTGGCCGGTGGCGGCCGAGAGCAGGCCCGGGTTGATCCCGCAGAACAGCACCCGCAGCGGCGGGTCGCCGGGGCCGGGGAGCACGTCGGGGATAGTCCGGTCGCGGGCCCGCTCGAGCTCGGCCCGGGACGGCCCCGGATCGTGACCGTCGGCGCGTCCCATCGGGGCAGTCCAGCACGCCGCCGATCAGTTCGCGCCGCCGGGCCGGTCCACCCGAGTGGGTGCGCCGTCGTGCCGTCGCGCCCGACCGAGAGGAGACTGCCCGCCGTGGACCTGCCCGTGATGCCCCCGGTGAAGCCGATGCTGGCCAAGCCCGCGCCGTCGATCCCGGACGGACGGCTCTACGAACCCAAGTGGGACGGCTTCCGCTCGATCGTCTTCCGGGACGGCGACGAGGTCGAGATCGGCTCCCGCAACGAGCGACCGATGACCCGCTACTTCCCCGAGGTCGTCGAGGCGGTGCTGGCGAACTTCCCGCCGCGCGCGGTGATCGACGGGGAGATCGTGGTCGCCGACCGGGCGAACAACACCCTCGACTTCGAGGCGCTGCAGCAGCGGATCCATCCCGCCGCCAGCCGGGTCACGCTGCTCTCGAACGAGACACCGGCGTCGTTCGTCGCGTTCGACCTGCTCGCGCTCGGCGACGAGGACCTCACCGGGCTGCCGTTCGCGCAGCGCCGGGCCCGGCTGGAGGAGGCGCTCGCCGACGCCGCCCCGCCGGTGCACCTCACCCCGATCACCGACGACACCGGCACCGCGCGACGCTGGTTCGAGCGCTTCGAGGGCGCCGGCCTGGACGGGCTGATCGCGAAGGACCCGCAGGGCACCTACCAGCCGGACAAGCGGGTGATGACGAAGGTCAAGCACGGGCGCACCGCGGACTGCGTGCTCGCCGGGTACCGGGTGCACAAGTCCGGGCCGGACGCCATCGGGTCGCTGCTGCTCGGCCTGTACGACGAGCGCGGCGTGCTGGCGTCGGTCGGCGTGGTCGGCGCGTTCCCGATGGCGCGGCGGCGCGAGCTGATGACCGAGCTGGCACCGCTGGTCACCGACTTCGACTCGCACCCGTGGGCCTGGGCGAAGCAGCTGGAGGGCGAGCGCACGCCGCGCAAGTCGGAGGGCAGCCGGTGGAACGCGGGCAAGGACCTGTCGTTCGTGCCGCTGCGCCCGGAGCGGGTGGTCGAGGTGCGCTACGACTACATGGAGGGGGCCCGGTTCCGGCACACCACCCAGTTCGTGCGGTGGCGCCCGGACCGGGAGCCGGGGTCGTGCACCTACGAGCAGCTGGAACGCCCGGTGCGCTTCGACCTGGGTGAGGTGCTGGCCGGCCGCGGCTGACCCCGGGCCCTTCGCTCCGGCGAACCCGTTCCGCCGATCCCGCCCGCCCCGCGACGCCGCGCTGCCCGGATCACGCTCCGGGACTCCCGGAACAGAGATCATGGTCGGGGCGGGCAGCCGCAGGACTCGCGGTGCACGAACCGGGTGGGCAGCCGCACCGACCGCGGCTCGGCGTCGGGCTCGGCCATCCGGCGCAGCAGCAGCCGCACCGCCTCCCGGCCGATCCGGGCGAACGGCTGCGCGACCACGGTCAGCCGCGGGCTGAACGCGTCCGCCCACGGGAAGTCGTCGAACGCGGCGAGCGCGATGTCGCCGGGGATGCGCAGGCCGACGTCGTGCGCGGCCTGCACCGCGCCGATCGTCATCGCGTTGTTCCCGGTGACCAGCGCGGCCGGGCGGTCCGGCCGGTCCAGCAGCCCGCGAACCGCCCGGCGGGCCGGTTCCGCCTCCGAGTGGCCCTCCACGACCAGCGAGTACGTCAGTCCGGCGCGCTGCAGCCCGAGCCGGTACCCGGCCAGCCGCTCGACCGTGGTGGCCAGCCCGGCGTGCCCGGCGAGGTAGCCGATCCGGCTGTTTCCGGCCGCCGCGAGGTGCTCCACCAGCCCGGCCACCGGCTCGACGTTCTCGGTGCCGACCTCGTCGTGCCCGCCGCCGAGCATCCGGTCCACGAGCACCGTCGGCACCTTCTGCGCGGCGAGCGCGGCCAGGGTGCCGGCCGAGTCCGCGGACGGCGCGAGCAGCACCCCGTCGACCCGGCTGCGCAGCCGGGCGACGGCGGTCGCCTCGTAGCCGGGGTCGTCGTGCGGGTCGGCGAGCAGCAGCGTGTAGCCGGCCGCGGCGGACTCGTCCTCCACCGCGTGCAGCAGCTCCCCCAGGTACGGGTTGGAGATCGCGGACAGCGCGAGCCCGAGCGTGCGGGTGCGGGCGGTGGCCAGCGACCGGGCCGCCGCGTTCGGCGTGTACTGCACCTTCTCCATCGCCGCCAGCACCTGCCTGCGGGTGTCCTCCCGGACCGGGCGGGTGCCGTTCAGGACGTGCGAGACGGTCGCGGTGGACACCCCGGCGAGCCGGGCGACCTCGGCCATGGTCGCGATGGTGCACCTCCGGTCACGGTTCGACCGCCCGATGCAGGCAAGCGCTTGCGCAAGCGGTTACTTCGCGCATACCGTACACGAGTCCACCGAATGGACGTGTGCAGAATCACAGTGTTTGCCAGAAGATCACACCCCTCGACGACGAGGAGAGCGCCGTGAGGAACGGCCGAGCCGAACGGAACCAGTCGCCGTGACCCCCGGGACCACAACCCGCCGCCGACGGCCCGCCGTCGCCGCCGCCCTGCTCGCCGCCCTCTCACTCGTCCTCTCCGCGTGCGCCGGCGCCGGTGCGCTGGGCCTGCCGGAGGGCGCCCGGGTGGTGACCATCGCGATCGTCTCCAACCCGCAGATGGAGGACGCGATCGCGCTCACCCCGCGCTTCGAGGCCGAGAACCCGGACATCCGGCTGCGCTTCGTGAGCCTGTCCGAGAACGAGGCCCGCGCGAAGATCACCGCGTCGGTCGCCACCGGCGGCGACGAGTTCGACGCCGTGATGATCTCGAACTACGAGACCCCGCAGTGGGCCGAGAACGGCTGGCTGGTCGATCTCGACCCGCTGATGGCCGACACCCCGGGCTACGACCAGGACGACTTCACCCCCAGCATCCGGGACGCGCTCTCCGGCCCCGACGGCCACATGTACTCGGTGCCGTTCTACGGCGAGTCGTCGTTCCTGATGTACCGCACGGACCTGTTCGCCGAGGCCGGGCTGACCATGCCCGAGCAGCCGACCTGGCCGCAGGTCGCCGAGTTCGCCGACCGGCTCACCGACCGGGACCAGAACCGCTCCGGGATCTGCCTGCGCGGGCTGCCCGGCTGGGGCGAGGTGATGGCCCCGCTGGACACCGTGATCAACGCCTTCGGCGGTCGCTGGTACGACGAGCAGTGGAACGCCCAGCTGACCTCGCCCGAGGTCCGCGAGGCCGTCCAGTTCTACGTCGACATGGTGCGCGAGAACGGCATCCCCGGCTCGGCGCAGGCCGGCTTCTCCGAGTGCGGCACCCAGTTCAGCCAGGGCAACGCCGCGATGTGGTACGACGCCACCGTCGCCGCCGGCCTGGTGGAGAACCCCGAGGAGTCCCAGGTCGTCGGGAACGTCGGCTACGCCCCGGCCCCGGTCGGCGACGACGGCCGCCCGTCCGGCTGGCTGTACTCGTGGGCGCTGGCCATCCCGCAGACCACCGCGGACAAGGGTCCCGAGCAGGTCGACGCGACCTGGAAGTTCCTGTCCTGGATGACGTCGAAGCCCTACCAGCAGCTCGTCGGCGAGGAGTTCGGCTGGACCTCGGTGCCGCCGGGCGCCCGCCGGTCGACCTACGAGATCCCCGAGTACATCGAGGCGTCGGCGGCCTACGCGCCGCAGACCCAGCGGGCGATCACCGACGCCGACCAGGAGAACCCGACCCGGGACCCGGTCCCCTACACCGGCGTGCAGTTCCTCGCGATCCCGGAGTTCCAGGACCTCGGCACCCGGGTCAGCCAGCAGATCTCGGCCGCGATCGCCGGTCAGCAGACCGTCGACGAGGCCCTCGAACAGGCCCAGAACTACGCCGAGACCGTCGGCGAGAGCTACCAGGAGCAGGAGGGGGTGAACCCGTGAGCACCTCGGAGACGAGCACCCCGCGCAGCGGCACGGCCGACGTCGCCGAACCCGCGCCGTCGAAGCCCGGGCGGCCCGCGGCCGGTCCCGGCTCGCGCCGGGACGGCTGGATCCGGCGCGGTCCGCTGCTGCCCGCGCTGATCTTCACGATCGTCGTCACGCAGCTGCCGTTCCTGTTCACGATCTACTACTCGACGCAGTCCTGGAACCTGGTCAACCCGGGCAGCCAGCGGTTCGTCGGCTTCGACAACTACGTGACGGTGTTCACCGACTCGCAGTTCCGCGGCGTGGCGCTGAGCTCGATCGTCCTCACGCTCGGCTCGGTGCTGATCGCGATGGTCCTCGGGCTGGCGATCGCGCTGCTGCTCAACCGGAGCTTCCCGGGGCGCGGCCTGATCCGGACGCTGATCATCACGCCGTTCCTGATCACCCCGGTGGCCGGAGCGCTGATCTGGCAGACGGTCATGTTCGACCCGACCTACGGCCTGGTGAACTTCGTCCTCGGGCCGTTCGGGGCCGGCACCACCGACTGGATCTCCAGCTACCCACGGGCCGCGGTGATCGTCGCGCTGGTGTGGCAGTGGACGCCGTTCATGATGCTGCTGCTGCTCGCCGGACTCGGCTCGCAGCCGCCCGAGGTGGTCGAGGCGGCCCGGATGGACGGGGCAGGCGGCTTCGCGGTGTTCCGCGAGGTCACCCTGCCGCACCTGCGCCGGTTCATCGAGCTGGGCGTCGTGCTCGGCGCGATCTACCTGGTGAACACGTTCGACACGATCTACATGATGACCCAGGGCGGCCCGGGGACGGCGAGCGCGAACTTGCCGTTCTACATCTACCAGCGCGCCTTCCTGGGCTTCGACATCGGCGAGTCGGCCGCGATGGGCGTGGTGACCGTGGTCGCGACGATCATCGTCGCCACCCTGGCCCTGCGCCTGATCTTCCGTAGCTTCTCCACCGAGGAGGCGTGATGACCGCGGTCTCCGACGACGCCCGGGACACCCGCACGACGCCGGGCGCGGGCACCCCCGCCCGGCCGACCGGCCGCGCCACCGGCACCCTGCTGACGGTGCTGGCCTGGGTCGTCGGCATCGGCTTCTTCTTCCCGGTGCTGTGGATGGTGCTCACCGCGTTCAAGCAGGAGCGCGACGCCTACACCGACCCGCCGACCCTGTTCTTCACCCCGACGCTGGACCAGTTCGCCGGGGTGTTCGGCGGCGGCGTCACCCCGTACCTGCTGAACTCGCTGTTCGCGACGCTCATGTCGACCGCGCTGGTGCTGCTGCTCGGCACGCCGGCGGCGTTCGCGCTGAGCCTGCGCCGGGTCAAGCGCACCCAGGACGTGCTGTTCTTCTTCATCTCGACGAAGATGCTGCCGATCGTCGCCGCGATCGTGCCGATCTACGTCGCGGTGAACTTCATCGGCGCGCTGGACAACATCTGGACCCTGGTCGTGCTCTACACCGCGATGAACCTGCCGATCGCGGTCTGGATGATGCGCTCGTTCTTCCTGGAGGTCCCCAAGGAGCTCCTGGAGGCCGCCAGCATGGACGGCGCCTCGCTGTGGCGGTCGCTGCGCGAGGTCGTGCTGCCGATCATCTCGCCCGGCATGGCCGCCACCGCGCTGATCTGCATGATCTTCAGCTGGAACGAGTTCTTCTTCGCGGTGAACCTGACCGCGTCCCAGGCCGCGACCGTGCCGGTCTACCTGGTCGGCTTCATCACCTCCGAGGGCCTGTACTTCGCGAGCCTGTGCGCCGCGGCCACGGTGGCCGCGCTACCGGTCGTCATCATCGGCTGGATCGCGCAGAACAAGCTGGTGCAGGGCCTGTCCTTCGGGGCCGTCAAGTGAGCCCCCGTCCCGTTCAGAGAGGAACCCGCCGTGGCTGACGTGGTGTTCGACCAGGCGAGCCGGATCTACACCCCGGGCGCCAAGCCGGCGGTCGACCGGCTGGACCTGACCGTGGAGGACGGCGAGTTCGTTGTCCTGGTGGGGCCGTCCGGCTCCGGCAAGTCGACCGCACTGCGGATGCTGGCCGGGCTCGAGGAGATCGACGGCGGCGCCATCCGGATCGACGGCGAGAACATGGTCGGCGTGCCGTCGAAGGACCGGGACATCGCGATGGTGTTCCAGAACTACGCGCTCTACCCGAACAAGACGGTCGGCGAGAACATGGCGTTCCCGCTGAAGATGGCCGGCCTGGACAAGGACGCGCGGGCGACGAAGGTCCGCGAGGCGGCCGAGATCCTCGGGCTCACCGACTTCCTCGACCGCAAGCCGCGGGCGCTGTCCGGCGGGCAGCGGCAGCGGGTCGCGATGGGCCGGGCGATCGTCCGCGAGCCGCGGGTCTTCCTGATGGACGAGCCGCTGTCCAACCTGGACGCCAAGATGCGGGTGTCGACGCGCACCGAGATCGCCGCGCTGCAGCGCAGGCTCGGGGTGACCACCGTCTACGTCACGCACGACCAGGTCGAGGCGATGACGATGGGCGACCGGGTCGCGCTGCTCGCGGACGGCAAGCTGCAGCAGTTCGCCACCCCGGCCGATCTCTACGACCGGCCGGACAACGCCTTCGTCGCGGGCTTCATCGGCTCGCCGTCGATGAACCTGTTCACCGTGCCCGTCACCGAGCGCGGCGTGCGGCTGGCCGGGCACGAGATCGGCCTGCCGCAGGACGTGCGGTCGACGATCGGCGCCCAGCAGCTCACCACGGTGACCCTCGGCATCCGGCCCGAGCAGTGGAGCGTCGGCTCCGACGGCGGCGAGGGCATCCCGGCCCGGGTGGACGTCGTCGAGGAGCTGGGATCGGACGCCTACCTCTACGGCACCCTCGCCGAGTCGTCCGGGGACCTGTCCGCGACCGCGTCGCTGACCGGCTCGAAGGACGACGCGGTCGTGGTCCGGACCGGCGGCCGGTCCGGGGCGCGCCGCGGGGACCGGGTGGCGCTGACGCCGTCGGTGGAGGGGCTGCACCTGTTCCACCCGGAGACCGGCGCCCGCCTGTGAGCACGCCCGCCCGGCGGCGCGAGGGGGCCGCCGGGCGGTGCCGTCACCGGTCGTTGATCACGCCGATCGCGATCGCCAGGATCGCGGCGTTGTAGACGAACGCCAGCACGCTGTGCGCCAGCAGCCGGAACCGGACGGCCGAGCCGTTGGTCTGCACGTCGGAGACGTTGAACGAGGTGCCGACGCCGAACGAGAAGTAGGCGAAGTCGACCAGCGTCGGCCGGTCGGTGCCGGGGAAGACCAGGATCCGCTCCGGCAGCGCCGCGTAGTAGTCGCGGGCGTACCGCTCGGCGTAGCCGAAGTGCAGGATCGCCCAGGCCAGCAGCACCGCGGGCACGGCGGCGAGCTGACCGGCGAGCTCCAGGTCCGGGTCCGGGTCGCCGATCACGATCATCAGTCCGGCGGTGATGCCGGCCAGGCTGGTGATGGTGGTGAGCAGGAACCCGCTGCGCCCGCCGAGCGCGGACCGCAGCCAGCCGCCGTCGGTCCCGCCGCGGTCGCGGGCGCTGCGGACCAGCCGCCGCACCCGGATCGTCAGGTAGAGCACGGCGAGCAGGTCCCAGAGCAGCAGGATCGCCAGGTTCTCGTCGATGAACACGGCGACGCCGAGCAGCACCAGTGCGAACTCGATCACCCGGGAGGTGATCAGGGACAGTCGTGCGCTCACGGACCGTTCCTCGTCGGGTGCCGCACCGGACCAACCTAGCCCGGCGACGGCCGCCGGTCGCCGGGGATCACCCGGCCGGGTGCGAGGCGGCGAGCTGGCCGCAGGCGGCGTCGATCTCCTGGCCGCGGGTGTCCCGCACGGTGCAGGCGACGCCGGCGGCCCGCACCCGGCGCACGAACTCCTCCTCGACCGGCTTCGGCGAGGCGTCCCACTCGCTGCCCGGGGTCGGGTTGAGCGGGATCAGGTTGACGTGCACCCGGGAGGTGCCGATCCGCTGCCGGAGCAGCTTCCCGAGCAGGTCGGCGCGCCACGGCTGGTCGTTGACGTCCCGGATGAGCGCGTACTCGATCGAGACGCGGCGGCCGGTGGTGGTGGCGTAGCGGCGGGCGGCGTCGAGCACCTCGCCGACCTTCCACCGGTTGTTGACCGGCACCAGGGTGTCGCGCAGCTCGTCGTCCGGGCAGTGCAGGGAGACCGCCAGGGTGACCGGGATGCCCTCCTCGCGGAGCCGGTCGATCGCCGGGACCAGCCCGACCGTGGAGACGGTGACGCCGCGGGCGGAGATGCCGAACCCGTCCGGGGCGGGCGAGGTGATCCGGCGGACGGCGGCGACCACCCGCTTGTAGTTCGCCAGCGGCTCGCCCATGCCCATGAACACCACGTTCGACAGCCGGGTCGGCTCGTCCAGCACGCCGTCCCGGGCGTCGGCGGCGGCCCGGCGCACCTGGTCGACGATCTCGGCCGTCGACAGGTTGCGCTGCAGACCGCCCTGGCCGGTCGCGCAGAACGGGCAGGCCATCCCGCAGCCGGCCTGGCTGGAGATGCAGACGGTGGCCCGGTCCGGGTAGCGCATCAGCACCATCTCGGCGAGCACGCCGTCGTGGCCGCGCCACAGCGTCTTGCGGGTGGCGCCACCGTCGCAGGCCTGCTCGGTGAGCGGGGTGACCAGCGGCGGCAGCAGCGCACCGAGCTTGCCGCGGGCGTCGGCGTTGAGATCGGTCATCGCCTCGACGTCGGCGGTCAGCCGGCCGAAGTAGTGCCGGGACAGCTGGTCCAGGCGGAACTTCGGCACCCCGAGGTCGGCGGCGGCGGCCGCCCGTTCCGCCGGGTCGAGATCGGCGAGATGGCGGGGCGGCGTGCCGCGGCGGGGGGCGTCGAAGACGAGCGGGAGGCTGGACATGGCACCCACCAGTGTGCCAGCCCGGCGCCGGGCTACCGCAGGCCGGGGATCCGCAGGTTGTAGCGCCGTGCGAGGTCCTCCAGGATCCCGAGCCTGCGCAGCGCCGCCACCCACAGCACGATGCCGGCGCCGAGCCCGATCACCGGCTGCGAGGAGCCGGTGCCCTGGCCGGTCCAGGTCAGCGCGAGGAACGCGCCGAACGCGGCGATCAGCAGCACCAGGGCGCCGGTGGCGACCAGGCTGCGCTCCTCCAGCACGGTGGACGCCTGGATGAGCAGCACCCCGACCAGCGCGGCGGACACCGCGATCGAGATCTCCCGGTAGCCGACCAGCCCCAGGATCGCGGGCAGCAGCACGAGGCCGGCGACACCGATCAGGATCAGCCGCTGCATCCGGCGCTTGCGCTCCGGGTGCAGGGTGACGGCCATCGCGGCGTTGCGCCGCCGGACGACCCACATGTAGGCGGCGAGGAACAGGCCGAGCGCGACGAGCACGGTGCCGAACCCGCTGGCCAGACCGCCGGCGCCGACCGTCCAGGCCAGCGTGCCGAGGACGATCTCCAGGCTCGGGGCCGGCACACCGAGCGAGGGCTGACGCGTGGTGTACGGCATGGGTCCACGGTAGCGAGACCGGTCGCCCGTTCGCCGCCACTCCCCCGCCGCCGGTGAGCGGTCGGGCTTGACGCCCACCCCACCGGAAATCGGACATCGTGGGACGCTGACCGCTCGGGTGGGCCCCGAACCCCGCCCGGCACACCACCACCGAGGCCGGACCGGTCCGGCGCACGTCGAGGAGCACGATGACCCACCCCGAGAAGGCACGACCGGTGACCGACGACGTCCCCCGCGCGACCCGGCCCGGAGTCGGCAGGCGCACCGTGTTCGCCGGCGCCGGCGCGGCGGTCGCGATCGGCGCGGTCGCGGCCTGTGGCGGCGGCACCACGACCACCGACGACGGCGGCGGCCAGCAGCAGACCGGCGACGTCCCCGACGGCGCGCCGGGCACCGAGCTCGGCCCGGCCTCGGAGGTCCCGGTCGGCGGTGGCACCATCTACTCCGACGAGCAGATCGTGGTCACCCAGCCGACCGAGGGCGAGTTCACCGGCCTGTCCGCGGTCTGCCCGCACCAGGGCTGCGCGGTCGGCTCGGTGGCCGGCGGCGTGATCGTGTGCCCGTGCCACGACAGCCGGTTCGGCCTGGACGGTGCGGTGCTGCAGGGGCCGGCCCGGCAGCCGCTGGAGTCGCGGCCGGTGACCGTCGCCGACGGGACGATCACCCTCGCCTGAGCCCGCCCGGGCCCGGCGTCAGGGCAGGATCAGCCCGGCCGGGCCGGTCGTGGCCCGGCGCCGGGTGTGCACCCGGTAGCCGACCCGGAGGGTCAGCCCGGCGACGTCGTCGATGGCGCGGCGGGCGGTGCGCTTCGAGAACTCGATGCGCAGCACCTCCTCCAGGTCGGAGCGCTGCTCGAAGCGCCAGGTCGCGACGACCCGGCGCAGCGCGAACCCGTGCCGGGCGAAGAACCGGTCCACCGCGGGCGGGTCGTAGCGGGGCAGCTCGGCCCGCAGCCAGGTGCCGTACGGCCGGGACGTGAAGTCCAGGTCGACGACGGCGAGCACGCCGCCGGGGCGCAGCACCCGCTGCGCCTCGGCCAGGCCCGGCTCGCAGCCCGGCCCGAAGAAGTACGCGGTGCGGGCATGCACCAGGTCGGCGGAGGCGTCCGACAGCGGCAGCGCCTCCGCCCCGCCCTCGAGCACGGTGATCCGGTCGTCGCCGGCGCACCGGCGGCGGGCCCGCCGCACCAGCGGCGGATGCGGTTCGACGCCGGTGACGGTGGCCGCGTCGTCGGCGAACCTGGGCAGGTGGAACCCGTCGCCGCAGCCGACGTCGACGACGTCCCGCCCGGCCCAGCCGCCGGTCTCCTCGCGCAGGGCGGACCAGAGGGTGCCGTCGGCGTCCTGCGCGCGGTTCTCGATCTCGTAGATCTCGGGCCAGTTCCAGATGTTCGGGCTCGGGATGGCCGGGCCCGGCCGCGGTTGCCCGCCGAAGCCGGCGTAGCTCCGGCTCACGCGACCGGGACGACGAGCCCGAGCACCGCCCAGGCTACGAACGCGGTGGGCAGCAACGAGTCCAGCCGGTCCATCAGGCCACCGTGGCCCGGCAGCAGGGTGCCCATGTCTTTGATCCCGAGGTCGCGCTTGACCAGCGACTCCACCAGGTCGCCGAGGGTCGCGGTGGCGACCAGCAGGGCGCCGACCAGGATCCCCCAGTACCAGGGGACGCCGAAGAACAGCGCCACGCACAGCGACCCGGCGATCATGCCCGCGACCAGCGAACCGGCGAAGCCCTCCCAGGACTTCTTCGGGCTGATCGTCGGCGCCATCGGGTGCCGGCCGGCGACCACCCCGGCGGCGTACCCGCCGACGTCGGAGGCGATCACGCAGAGCAGGAAGGTCAGCACCCGGCCGACGCCCTGCGGGGCGACCGTCAGCTGGACCGCGAAGGCGACCAGCAGCGGCACGTAGACCGCGACGAACAGCGACGCCCCGATGTCCCGGACGAAGTGGGCGGCGCCCTCGCGCATCCGCCAGATCAGGCAGCCGAGGACGGTCGCGGTGAGCGCGATCGCGGCGCCGCGCACACCGAACGGCCAGGACAGCCAGACGACGGCCTGCCCACCGGCCAGCAGCACCGGCAGCGAGACCCGGATCCCGGCGCCGCGGCGCAGCGCGCCGGCCAGCTCCCAGGTGCCGATCGCGGTGACCGCGGCGAGCACGACGACGAAGCCCTCGGGCACGATCAGCAGGCTGAGCAGGATGATCGCGCCCAGCCCGACACCGACGGCGATCGCCGCGATCAGGTTGCGGCCCAGCCGGGACCGCTTGTAGCCCTTCATCCCGCGGACCAGCTGGGGCTCGCCGGCCGTGGCCGCGGCGCCCGCCGGTGCCTCACCGGGCAGGTCGGACGTCACGGGGACGGCGGCGTCGGGAGAAGGGGTCACCGGGCGTCAGACCTCGAGGAGCTCGGATTCCTTGTTCTTCACCAGCTCGTCGACCTGGGCGACGTACCGGTCGGTGAGGTTCTGCAGCTCCTTCTCGGCGCGCACGACCTCGTCCTCGCCGGCCTCGCCGTCCCGCTGGATGCGGTGCAGCTCGTCCATCGCCTTACGGCGCAGACCGCGGACGACGACCCGGGCGTCCTCGCCCTTGCCGCGGGCGACCTTGACCATGTCGCGGCGGCGTTCCTCGGACAGCGCGGGGATGATCACCCGGATGATCTGTCCGTCGTTGCTGGGGTTGACGCCGAGATCGGACTCGGCGATCGCCTTCTCCATCGCCTTGAGCTGGCTGGCGTCGTAGGGCTTGATGACGGCCATCCGGGCCTCCGGGATGGAGACCGACGCGAGCTGGTTCAGCGGGGTCGCGGCGCCGTAGTAGTCGACGACGATCCGGGAGAACATGTTCGGCGTCGCCCGGCCGGTGCGTACGGACGTCAGGTCGTCCCGCGCGACGGTGACGGCCTTCTCCATCTTCTCCTCGACGTCGAAGAGGGTTTCGTCGATCACGGTTGCTTCACCCCGGCCTGTCGTACTCGCTGTTCCCACACCGATCCTCTCACCCTCCGCCCGGGCGGCGCGTACCGCACCGCCCGGGCGGGGTGAGACCGGATCAGTCCTGGCCGACCTCGAAGCGGACGAAGTCCTTGACCGTCAGGCCGGCCTCGTCGGCGACCGCCTTGACGGACTTCTTCGGGTCGAGCACGGACGCCTGCTCCAGGAGCACGATGTCCTTGAAGAAGCCGTTCACCCGGCCCTCGACGATCCGCGGCAGCACCTGCTCGGGCTTGCCCTCCTCGCGGGCGGTGGCCTCGGCGATGCGCTTCTCGTTCTCGACGAGATCGTCGGGGACCTGCTCGCGGGTGGTGTACTGCGGGCGCGCGGCGGCGACGTGCATCGCCAGGCTGCGGGCCGCCTCGTCGTCGCCGCCCTCGTAGGACAGCACGACGCCGATGCCCGGGGGCAGGTCGGTCGAACGCTTGTGCAGGTAGACGGCGGTCGGGCCGTCGACGTTCACGTAGCGCTTGAGCTCGAACTTCTCGCCGATCCGGGCGGACAGCTCCTGGACGGCCTCGCCGACGGTCTTGTCGTCGAGCTTCGCCTCGGCCAGCCCGGCCAGGTCGGCGGGCTTCTGCTCGACGGCGGCCTTCAGGATCTTCTCGGCCAGCACGATGAAGTCGTCGGACTTGGCGACGAAGTCGGTCTCGCAGTCCAGCTCGACCATGATGCCGCCCTCGGCGACGACCAGGCCGTTGGCCGTGGCGCGCTCGGCGCGCTTGCCGACGTCCTTCGCGCCCTTGATGCGCAGGAGCTCGACGGCCTTGTCGAAGTCGCCCTCGGACTCCTCCAGGGCCTTCTTGCAGTCCATCATCCCGGAGCCGGTCAGCTCCCGGAGCCGCTTGACGTCGGCGGCGGTGTAGTTCGCCATCAGGTGTCTCTCGTCCTCTGGGTCGTGACGGGAATGGGTCGCCCGGGAATCACCGGCAACGGCACCGGGGATCGGGCCCGGTGGTCACCGGGCCCGATCCCCGGACGGTCAGTTCTGGGTGCCGTTGCTGGAGGTGGCGGGCGCGGTCGCGGCGGAGGCGCCGTCGCCGCCGGTCGCGGCGGCACCGTCGCTGCCCGCGGCGGCGATGGCGGCACCGTCGGTGGCGACCTCGGTGCCGGCCAGCACGTCCTGCTCCCACTCGGCCAGCGGCTGCTCGGTGGCGGCCTCGCCCTCGCCGCGGCGGGCACCGCGGGCGACCAGGCCGTCGGCCGCCGCCTTCGCGATCACCTTGGTGAGCAGCGCGGCGGAGCGGATCGCGTCGTCGTTGCCCGGGATCGGGAAGTCGACCTCGTCCGGGTCGCAGTTGGTGTCCAGGATGGAGACGACCGGGATGTTCAGCTTCCGGGCCTCGCCGACGGCGATGTGCTCCTTCTTGGTGTCCACGATCCAGACGGCGGACGGGACCTTGGACATGTCGCGAATACCGCCGAGGGTCTTCTCGAGCTTGTCCTTCTCACGGGTCAGCGTGAGGATCTCGCGCTTGGTGCGACCCTCGAACCCGCCGGTCTGCTCCATCGCCTCGAGCTCCTTGAGGCGCTGCAGCCGCTTGTGCACGGTCTGGAAGTTGGTGAGCATGCCGCCCAGCCAGCGCTGGTTCACGTACGGCATGTTGACCCGGCCGGCCTCGTCGGCGATGGCCTCCTGGGCCTGCTTCTTGGTGCCGACGAACATGATCGTCCCGCCGTGTGCGACGGTCTCGCGCACGAACTCGTAGGCGCGGTCGATGTACGACAGCGTCTGCTGGAGGTCGATGATGTAGATGCCGTTGCGCTCGGTGAGGATGTAGCGCTTCATCTTCGGGTTCCAGCGACGGGTCTGGTGCCCGAAGTGCACGCCGCTGTCGAGCAGCTGCTTCATGGTGACGACGGCCATGGCCTGCGTTCACCTCTCTTCTCGGGCGCGGCGGACGCCGCGCGTGCGGTTCACTGCGGGACCCCGGTGGGGTGGACCGCCCTGGCGCCCGCGGCGGGACCGGACCCGGTTCCCCGCTCATCGAGACGAGCTCGACGACCGGATCCACGGGACCGCCCGGCCTCCGCTCCCGGCGCCGTACCCTGCAGGGACACTGCAAAGACGGCGACGCGGGCACGCGGGCGCGCGAAGTCACCACACAGAGCGTGGTGCGGGTACCAGTGTACGCCCGGCCCGTCCGGGCGATCGCGGCGGAGCCCGTTCGGCGCCGCACCGTCCCCGCGGGGGTGTGTCCACAGGTGCGGGATCCGTCCACAGCTGCGCGGTCCGCCGGTCGCGCGGGCCGCGGTGGCCGCAGGCTCGTGGGGTGGATCCGGCACCGCTGACCTCGCGTCCTGCGCCCGGCCCGCCGGGGCGGGCGCGGGCGGGCCCGGGTGGGCGGGGTGTGCCCTGCGTCCGGGGCGGGTGCGGGCGGAGGGCTGCGCGGGTGGTCGCGGTCGGGGTCGGGGTGGCCGTGGTGGTCACGCTGGCGGCCGCGGCGGGGCCGTGGTCCGCGCACGCCGGTTCGTGGTCCGCGCCGTCCGCGCACGCCGGCTCGCGGTCCGCGCCGTCCGCACACGCCGGGCCATGGTCCGCGCCGTCCGCACACGCCGGCTCGCAGTCCGCGCGCGCGGGGCCGTGGTCAGCACACGCGGGCCCGCTCCGGGATCGCGGCTCGGCGGCCCCGGCCGGACCGGTTGCGCCGGTTCCTCCGGCCGGCTCCGCCACCCCGGCTCCCCCGGCTCCCCCGGCCGGCTCCGCCATCCCGGCTCCCCCTGATCCCGCTGCCGGCTCGGAGCTCCCTGCCGGCCCGGTTCCACCCCCCGGTCCGGCGCTCCCGGACGATCCGGGGCCGGCGGTCACCTCCGTCGCCCCACCCGCACCGCCGCGCCCGGCGGGTGCCGGGATCCCGGCTCCCGGCGCGCGGTACGCCTGGCCACTGCATCCGCCCCCGGTGGTGGCCGGGGCGTTCCGGGCTCCCACGTTCCGCTACGGGCCGGGGCACCGCGGCGCCGATCTCGCGGGCGGGCCGGGGCAGGCCGTGCTCGCCGCGCGGGAGGGGACCGTCGTCTTCGCCGGGCCGGTCGCGGGGCGCGGTGTCGTGTCGGTCGACCACCCGGACGGCCTGCGCAGCACCTACGAGCCGGTGACGGCGACCGTGGCCGCGGGCACCGTCGTCACACCCGGGGATCCGCTCGGGGTGCTGGAGGCCGGCCACCCCGGGTGCCCGGTCGCGGCCTGCCTGCACTGGGGTGTGCGACGCGACCGGCTCGACCATCTGGATCCGCTGGTGCTGCTGCGCCCGCCGCGGGTCCGGCTGCTGCCCTGGGCGGGCGCGACGCCCGGGTGACGCGGGCCGGGCAGGTCAGGCGCACGGGCAGGGGCCGGCGGCTCGGCCTGGCCCGGCACCGTGCCACCGGGCCGTCAGCCGGCGATCGCGTGCATCATCCGGCCGCGCAGTCGGGTGATCATCCGGGCGTGCAGCTGGCACACCCGGGACTCGGTGACCCCGAGCAGCACCCCGATCTCGGCCAGCGTCAGGTTCTGCAGGTAGTACAGCTGCAGGACGACCCGGTCCCGCTCGCCGAGCTGCGCAATCGCCGTCCTCAGCTCCTGCGAGGTCTCCCGGCGGACCGTGACGAGGGCGGGATCCCCCGAGTCGTCGCCGACCAGGGCGGACAAGCCGTCGTGGCCGGGCGTCGCGTTCTCCGCCAGGTCCTCGGCGCTGATCAGGTGCCGGGGTCGGACCGCGTGGCGCAGCTCGCGCACGCCGATGCCGAGTTCGGCCGCGAGCTCCCGGTCGGTGGTCGGCCGCCCCGCCCGGGACTGGAGGACGTCGCGCGCCCGCTCGACCTCCCGGATCCGGGCCCGCACGGTGCGCGGGACCCAGTCCTGGGCGCGCAGCTCGTCGAGCATCGCCCCGCGGATCCGCTGGGCGGCATAGCCCTCGAAGCGGACCCCGCGGACCGGGTCGAACCGGTCGACAGCCTCCATCAGGCCGAACGTGCCGGACTGCATCAGGTCGGCCAGCTCGATCGAGGCGGGCAGCCGGACGGCGAGCTTCGTCCCGACCCCCCGGACCAGCCGGGCGTGGCACTCCACGAGCCTGCGCCGGACGTCCGGGCACCGGTGCGCGAGGAACGCGCGCCACAGCGGCACCTCGCCGGCGTCGACGGTCTCGATCAGGTGATCCCGCGCGGCCCCGGGCGTGTCGCCGGTCGCGCCACCCGCCGGGACCAGGGCCATCCGGCCGTGACCGCCGGCCCGGACGGGCGCCGGGCCCGGGCGTCCGCCGCGCTGCCCGGCCGGTTCCCGGGGGCCGCCCGCAGGCGGATCGGGGACGGCGGCGAGCGCGGCGTGCGGCACCGGGGAAGGCAGCACGGGGGCAGGCAGCGCAGGGGCGGGTGGCACGGGGGCGGGTGGCCCAGCCACGGGCGCAGGCGCACCGTCGACGGCCCGGTCGAGGGCGGACGCCAGGGCGTCGGGGAACGCAGGAGGCCGGACGGACGCCGGGAGCGGCGCCTCACGCCCGAGGGTGGGCCTGGTCATGAACCACCTTCAGCCGATCAACGGTCACGTGGGTGTAGAGCTGAGTCGTTGACAGCGTAGCGTGACCGAGCAACTCCTGTACGTAACGAAGGTCGGCTCCGCCCTCCAGGAGATGCGTGGCTGCGGCGTGCCTCAGGCCGTGCGGCCCCACGTCGGTGGCGCCCGGGACCGCCCGCATCGCGCGGTGCACGACGGTACGGGCCACCCGCGGATCGAGCCGCCCGCCCCGCACCCCGAGCAGCAGCGCCGCCGGCGAGCGCGGCGTCGCCAGCGCGGGCCGGCCCCGTTCCAGCCAGCGCCGCACCGCCCGTGCGGCCGGGATACCGAACACGACCGTCCGCTCCCGATCGCCCTTGCCCCGGACCCGCAGCGTGCGACCGGGCTCGTCGACCCGGTCCAGGTCCAGGCCGCAGAGCTCGGCGACCCGGATCCCGGTCCCGTAGAGCAGCTCCAGGACCAGCAGGTCGCGCAGCGCCTCCGGATCGTCCTCGGTCGCCCCGGAGATCGCGGCGTCCAGCACGGCGGCCGCCTCGTCGGCGGCCGGGACCTCGGGCAGCACCGTGACCGCGCCCGGGGAACCGAGCCGGGCGGCGGGATCGTGGGCGAGCCGCCCGGTCCGGACCGCCCACGCACAGAACGTCCGGGCGGCGGCCGTGCGCCGGGCCACCGTCGCCCGCCCGGCACCGGCGGCGTGCGTCGCGGCCAGCCGCCTGCGCAGGTGGTCGAGATCCAGCGCGCCGAGCCCGGGCAGGTCGCGCAGCAGGTCGGTGAGATCGGAGCGGTACCCGCGCACGGTGTGCGGCGAGCGGCCGCGCTCGTGCAGCAGGTGCCCGGCGAACGCCGCCACCGCGGAGGAGACCTCCGGGGCCAAGCCGTCGCCGGGATCGGTCGCGCCGGGCCGTGTGCTCGCCATGCACGGACGGTGCGCGCCCCGCGGTGCCCGGTCAAGGACCGTCCCGGCGCGCCGGGCGCTGCCAGAGCCCCTGGTGGTACTCGGCGAGGCCCCGCCCCTCCAGCTCGACCAGTGCGATCCGCACCGCGTCCGGCGCGACGCCCGCGATCTCGCCGAGCCGGCGGGCCGAGCAGGCGGCCCGGGCGGGCAGCGCGTCGTGCACCGCGAGCGTGCCCGGGGCGAGCCCGTCGGTCGGGCGGCGCTCGGCGACCCGCTCCGGGGCGAGATCGACGCCGAGCCTGCCGATGGTCTCCAGCACGTCCTCCGGTCTGCCGACCAGCTCGGCCTGCCCGCTGCGGACCAACTCGTGGCAGCCGACCGACATCGCCGAGGTTATCTACGGGGGTGATCTACTGGTATCGACTGTCAGACACGGGGACCATCGCGGCGAAGGCTGACAGTTCTACGGGAATGTCAGTGACAGGTCGGGCGGGGTGCCGGTGACGGCCAAGGGGACGTTCGCGTTCCGGCGCGTGCGGTCGTCCTCGGGCGACGTGCTTCCGGTGGTATTCGATCGTGAGCAGGGCCTGATTCATGCAGGCGCGTGTGACTGGCTGCGTTCGCTGCAGGAGTCGGGCAGCTCGCCGAACACCGTTCGCAGCTATGGGCTGCGAGTAGCCGGGTTCCTGAGCTGGCTTCCGGCGCAGGGCCTGGAGTGGACACAGGTGCGCGCGTCGACGCTCGTGCAGTGGAAGAACCATCTTGCGGTGACACCGGTGCTGCGCGCGGGCGGTGCCCTCGGGCCGCGGCAGCCAGAAACGGTGGCGGCATGGCTGGTGGTGCTGGTCGAGTTCTATCGATGGGCGGCGCTGGAGGGGCTGGTGTCGCAAGCGCTGATCGAACGGCTGACCGATGAGCAGTTCGTACGGCCGGGACGGCGCGGCGGCGAGCACGGCCACACGAGGAGCGTGCGGTCCAAGCCATTGCGGACACCGTCGGTCAAGGTTGCGGCAGCGCCGCCGTGGCTGTCGGAGGCCGCAGACCGGGAGGCGCTGCTGGCGTTGCCGTTACGACCACGGGATCGGTTCCTGGTCGCGCTGCTCTACTACGGCGCGTTACGTATCGGTGAGGCGCTGTCGCTGTTCCGTGACGATCTGCATCTGCGAGCGGAGAATGCCGCGCACGGGTGCCGCGTGAGAGGTCCGCACGTGCACATCGTCCGCAACGTCTCGAGCAACGGGGCGCGGGCGAAGTCGCTGCGGGTCGTGCCGGTGCCTGCCGGGCTCGCGCTGGCCTACCAGGAGCTGCTCAGCGAGCGGTTGACGCTGCTGGGCGAGGACCGCAGCCCGAACGTGTTCGTCGCGTTGGAGGGGCCGACCGCGGGGTGGGCGCTGAGCTACCCGGCAGTCATGGACCTCTTCCGGCGCATCTCCCGGGCACTCGGGATGCGGGTGCGCCCGCACCTGCTGCGCCACACCCGGGCGACGATATGGGTGCGCGGGATCGAGGGCGAAGCGCTGGATCTGGATGTCGTGCAGGTGTTGCTCGGGCATCGTTCGATCTCCTCGACGTTGGTCTACACGCACGCTTCGCAGGAGGCGCTGCGAGATGCCGTGGCCCGCTCCGCGGTCGGCATCCAGGAGGTGCCGTCGTGAGCGTCGTCGCGGTGCCCCTGCCGCTGCCCGCCGATCGGGCTGAGCGGTGGCGCACGTTCCTGGCGGGGTTGATCGACGATGACTGGCCGGTCGGGACGTGGGATGCGGACTCGGGGATCTTGACGATCGACCCGTTCAACGAGTTCAACGACCTCAAGGTCTGCCGGCGGGAGGGCTGCGGCAATCCGGCGAGCCGGGTCGCGTTCTGCCTGTCGTGTCGCCGGCGGGCGAACCAGTTGGGTCTCGCGGTCGAGGAGTACGCCCGGGAACGGCCGAAGACTGACCCGGCCGAGCGGCGCTCCACCTGGGGATTCGAGCAGTGCACGGTCCGGGACGACACGGGCGCTCGGTGCGGCAGAGCCCGCAGCTCCCGGGGTCTGTGTGTCTCGCACTACGTGCTGTTGAGCAAGCAAGCCCGAGCCCGGGGCGTGAGCGTCACCGACGAGCTGATCGAGCAGTTCGCCGCCCCCACGCCAGGGCGGGTGCTGCACCCGACGGTCGCCTGCCGGGTGCCCTCCTGCGAGCGGTTCCTGTCGCGGTCAGCATCGAGCGGGCTCTGCGACTTCCACGACACCGGGTTCCGGGCCGCCAGACTGCGAGATGCCACGCTCACGCCCGACCACTACGTCCGCTCCGACGACGTGCTCGACCGTCACCAGCTGCCGTTGCGGACGCTGCCGGAGCCGATGCGCACCGAGCTGCTGTTCGTCATCCAGCAGTACGCCGCCCGCGGATACGGGCGAGTGATGGTGGGCAAGCTGCGCCCGTTCATCCAGGACGCCCGCCATGACGGGCACGCCAGCCTGCTGGAGTGCTTGCGTTCGCACCCACACGCCCACCGGCTCAAGGGCGTCCGAAGCGTCGGAGTGCTCTTACTGGAGAAGGCGCAGCGGCAGTTCACCGGCTACGACTCGCTGCGCGAGGACTTGGTCTATCTGCAGGACCTGCCCCTGCGCAAGATCAACTCGAACCAGAATCCGGACCTCGCCGGCGAGCCGCTGGACATGCGCCTGTTGATCCAGCCGTGGCTGGCGGCCGGGTTCCGGGCCTGGCTCGGGTCGACGCTGGAACCGCGAGTCAGGGTTCAACGGTGCTTCGAGACCTGCACCGAAATCTCGCACGCAGTGGCTGCCAAGCGCAGTGACGCGGGGATGGACCCGACCCGATTGTCCTATGACGACATGGCGGCCGCAGTCGCCCGCGTGGAGCAACGCTGGCAGGCCAGCGCCGCGAAGGGGCGACTGGCGAGCTGGTGGGAGCTCTGCCGAGCCGCTCGCGCGGTCGGGGCCTGGGCCGAGGTCCCCGAGAGCTTCGCGCAGCACTACGCCGCCCAGAAGCGGGGGGCCCAGCGTCGCGGCCGCACCGATCAGAAGGTCGAGAGCGATCGGGTCACCCCTACCGCGGTGATCGCGCACCTGCGTGCCCACACCGCAGCCCTGAACGTCGGTCGGCACTCGGACATGTATCGGTGCGTGCTGGAGCTGCTGATGGAGACCGGCCGTCGCCCCGGCGAGATCGCCTCGCTGGATGCCGACTGCCTCGTCCAGGACCGCCACGGCGGCTGGCTGCTGCGCTACACCGCCCACAAGACCGGCGGCGTCATCAAGGAGCTGCCGGTGGAGACGCCCGTGCTCGACTCCATCCGCACCTGGCAGGCGCTGCGAGAACAGCGTGGCATCCGCGCCCGGCATCTGTTTCCCTCCGGGCGGCGTCGGATGCAGGACGAGCACGTTCCCCACATCGGCGAGCGCTACTTCGGCAAGATCCTTCACCACTACGTTCAGTCGCTGCCGCCGGTTCCCGGACCAGTCCTCGACCAGGACGGCAACGCCGTCGACTTCGACCTCGACACGGTGCAGGTCTACGACTTCCGCCGCGCCTACGCGCAACGGCACGCAGACAACGGCACCGACCCCGACGTGCTGCGCCAGCTCATGGACCACATCTCGATGTCGACCACGATGGGCTACTACCAGGTCAGCTCGAAACGCCGCCGCCGCGCCGTCACCGCGCTCGCCCCGCTCGCGCACGACCGCCGCGGCCAGCAGGTCGGGATCGGGCGCGGCCGGGTGCAGATGAAGCTCACCCCGGTGCCCTACGGCGACTGCAGCGAACCGAGCAACGTCGCCGCCGGAGGGACCGCCTGCCAACTGCGATATCAGTGCGCCGGCTGCGGGTTCTTCCGTCCCAACCCCTCGCACATCCCCGAGATCGAGAAGGAGATCCTCAAGCTCCGCTCCCAGCTGCGGATCGCCGAAGCGGCCGACACCGCCGGCTATCTCCTGGACGCGCAACGCGGGCTCATCAACGACTACGACAACGTCCTCGCTGCAATGCGCGCTCGCCTCGAGCAGATGCCCGAGGCTGAACGTCAGGAGATCGACACGATGTCCGAGGTGGTGCGCCGCACCCGCAACGCAGCCCTGGCCGGGAAACTGATCGAGGTGAGAGAGCTATGACGACCAGCCCCGCCACCCGCGCCGGGAACGCAGCAGCACTCGCGAACGCGCGCGCCGAGACCAGCGCCCGCAAACACCGCGCCGTGCTGGCCGCGCTCGACCGCGCCGAGGAGCACGGCCACCCGCTCACCGTCGCCGGCCTCGCCGCCCAGGCTCGGGTGAGCCGCCAGTTCCTCTACAGCAAGCCCGACCTCATCAAGCGCCTACGCCGCCACCAGGAACAACACCCCGGCGACGGCGGTGAGCCGCTGCGCGCGGCCCGCACGGCCGATCTGGTCCGCGCCACCGACATCATCAAGCACCTCAAGAACGAGGTCCGACAGCTCAACCAGAAACTGGACGCGGGGCTGGCGGCTCAGATCGAACTCCGCGACGAGACCCGGCTGCGGGAACTCTACGAGCAGCGCGGGCACGAACTCACGCGACTCATCGCTCAGAACTCCGACCTGAACCGGACCGTCGAGCAACTACGCGAGACGGTCCGTGGACTCGAAGACGACCTCGCCGTCGAACGCACTGCGCTGCGCGACCTCACACGGCACAGCGACAACGTCACCGACCTCCGCCCCGCGGCTGATCCGTCTATTCGCTGACGTCGTTGACACCCGAAATCCCAGCAGGAACAGGCGAACCACTTGACAGACCCCAGATAACCGAGGTCACCGGGCCGGGCAGGGCCATGAGCGGGCGCCCGAGCGCCACCGAGTCCGACGCCGTCCGCCGGGAGCCGCTGCGGTGGCCCGCCTCCACCACCAGGCAGCCCGCCCCGAGCGCGGCCAGCAGCCGGTTCCGCACCAGGAAACGGAGCCTGCCCGGGGTGGCGCCGGGCGGGTACTCGGTGAGGACCAGGCCGGTGGCCGCGATCCGCTCGATCAGCCCGGCGTGCGCGGCCGGATAGACCCGGTCCGGGCCGCAGGCCAGCACCGCGACCGTGCGGCCGCCCGCGGCCAGCGCACCGCGGTGCGCCGCGGCGTCGATGCCGAACGCGGCACCGGAGAACACCGCGACGCCGCTGCGGGCGAGCACCGAGGCGAAGTCGGCGGCCGCGTGCAGGCCGTACCGGGTCGCCGCCCGGGCCCCGACGACGGTCACCGACCGGTCCGCCAGCGCGGACGGGTCCGCCGGGCCACGGGCCCACAGCGCCACCGGCGGGGCGAGATCGGCCCGCCGGGCGGTGCCGAACGCGGCGAACTGCCAGCCGGGCCACTGCGGGTCCTCCGGCACCAGCAGCCGGGCCCCGGCCGCCGCGGCGACCGCGAGATCGGCCTCGGAGCTGTCGGCCCCCCGCCGGGCCGCCGCCCGCTCCAGCAACGCCCCGGGCACCGCGCCCCGGCGCAACCGATCCGCGGCCTCGACCGGGCCGTGCCGCTCGACGAGGTGCACCAGCAGCCGGCTCGGCGGCTCGACCGTGCGCAGCAGGTAGGCGCGCGCCCGGATGATCTCCTCGGGCACCGGCGCGGGTGCGGTCGCCGCGGTCATGCGGCACCCCGGTCCCGGAAGTAGAGCGCGGCGTCGACGTCGGCCCGGCCGGGCCGGGCCGCACCGGCGAGATCGGCCAGCGTCCATGCCACCCGCATCGCGCGATCCGCTCCGCGCGCACTCAGCTCCCCCGCGTCCAGCCGCGCCTGCAGGGCGGCCAGCACCGCCGGGGGCAGCAGGAAGCGGGACCGGAGCACGGTGCCGGGGACCTCGGCGTTGCACCGCCAGCCGTCGGCCGACCAGCGCTCGGCGGCGGCCCCCCGCGCCGCCAGGACCCGGGCCCGGACGGTTGCGGTGTCCTCGCCGCGCTCGTCGGCCGCCGCCAGCACCGTCACCGGGGACATCTGCACGCGCAGGTCCACCCGGTCCAGCAGCGGCCCGGACAGCCGGGCCAGGTAGCGGCGGCGGACGTCGGGCCGGCACCGGCAGTCCCGGTCGACCGGCGGCGCGCACGGGCAGGGATTGGCGGCCAGCACGAGCTGGAAGCGCGCCGGGTACCGGACCGTCCCGTCGGCCCGGGACAGCCGCACCTCACCCTCCTCCAGCGGGGTCCGCAGCGAGTCCAGCGCCGTCGCCGGCCAGTGCGGGCACTCGTCGAGGAAGAGCACGCCCCGGTGGGCCAGCGACACCGCCCCGGGGCGCGCCACCCCGCTGCCGCCGCCGAGCAGCGCCGCGATCGACGCCGAGTGGTGCGGCGCCACGAACGGCGCCAGCACGCTCAGCGGCGCGGAGTCCCCGAGCCGCCCGGCGACCGAGCGGATCGCGGCCAGCTGCAGCGCCTCGGACCGGCCCAGCTCGGGGAGCAGGCCGACGATCCGCTGCGCCAGCATCGTCTTGCCGGTCCCGGGCGGGCCGACCATCAGCAGGTGGTGCCCGCCGGCGGCGGCGATCTCCAGGGCCCGCCGCGCGTCGTCCTGCCCGAGCACGTCGGACAGCTCGGGGACCGCCGGTCCGTGGCCCGCGGTGTCCGGCGGGCCGGCCCGGTCCAGCTCGCGCTCCCCCGCCGCCCACTCCAGCACGTCGGTGAGCCGGTCGGCGCCGCGCGCGTCGAGCCCGTCGACCAACGCCGCCTCGGCGAGCACCGCACGCGGCACGACCGCCCGCGCCATCCCCGCCTCCCGGGCGGCGAGCAGGCACGGCAGCACGCCGCGCACCGGACGCAACCGGCCGTCGAGCGCGAGCTCGCCGAGCAGCGCGGTGCCGCGCAGCCGGTCGGCCGGGATCGCCCCGGTGGCGGCGAGGACACCGCAGGCCAGTGCCACGTCGAAGCGGGAGCCCGTCTTGCGCAGGGTCGCCGGGGACAGCGCCAGGACGATCCGCTGGTTCGGCCACGCCCGCCCGGAGTGCACCACCGCCGACCGCACCCGGTCCTTGGCCTCCTGCAGCGAGGCGTCGGGCAGCCCGACCAGGTGCACCCCGGGGATCCCGCCCCCGACCACCGTCTCGATCTCGACCGGGACACCGTCGACCCCGTGCAGGGCGACCGACCACACCCGCGCCGGCGGGCCCATCAGAACGCCGCCGGATAGTGCACCAGCGTCACCGGTCCGCGCGGTGGCATCAGCACGGCCACGACGTCGAACCGGACCTCCGCCCAGGGCAGGCGGTGGGCGGCCATCCACTCCCGGGCGAGCCCCCTGATCCGCCGCACCTTGTACGCGGTGACCGCCTCGGCGGGCTCGCCGAACCGGGTGCCGGAGCGGGTCTTCACCTCGCAGACGACGACGAGCCGGCGCTCCCGGTCGGTCGCGACGATGTCGAGCTCGCCGGCCCGGCACCGCCAGTTGCGGGACAGCACGACCATCCCGTGCTCCCGCTGTAGGTACTCGGCGGCGGTGTCCTCACCGCGGCGGCCGAGCTCGTCCTTCGCAGCCATGCGTCCACGATCGGGCCACGCGGGCGTCCCGCACCCGCCGATCGCGGACCTGTGGACGGATCGGGCACCTGGGGACGGGCACCGGGAACCGCGGCCCCGTGCCGCACCGCGCTGTCGGGGGTGTGCGGCAGGCTCGGCGGGGGCGGCTCAGCCCGGGAACGCCTCGTCGCCCGGTAACCGCAGGTCCGGGGTGTCCAGCTCCTCGATGTTGACGTCCTTGAACGTCACCACCCGCACGTTCTTCACGAACCGCGCCGGCCGGTACATGTCCCAGACCCACGCGTCCGACATGCGCACCTCGAAGTAGACCTCGCCGTCGGCGTTGCGCGGCGCCACGTCCACCGAGTTCGCCAGGTAGAACCTGCGCTCCGTCTCCACCACGTAGGAGAACTGGGCGACGATGTCCCGGTACTCCTTGTAGAGCGTGAGCTCCATCTCGGTCTCGTACTTCTCGAGATCCTCGGCGCTCACCGGCCCGCTCCTCCTGTGACGATCTCCATCGGCTCCCATCGAGTCGGATCCGCCTCCTCGGCGGACCCGTCCGGGTCCTCAGGGACCTCCTCGCTGACATCCTCATTGTGGACCAGCCCGATCGGGACCCCGCGCCCGGCCACCGCGGCGACGTTCGCGAACGAGAACCGGTGCTCCGCGCACGGTCCGTGCTCGTGCAGCGCCGCCTCGTGTTCGGGGGTGTTGTAGCCCTTGTGCACGGCGAAGCCGTACCGGTCGTGCACGGTGTCGAGCTCGGTCATGATGCGGTCCCGGGTGACCTTCGCCAGCACCGACGCCGCCGCGATGCACGCCGCGACCCGGTCGCCCTTGGGCACCGCGAGGGCGGGACGGCCGAAACCGCGGACCGCGAAGCCGTCGGTGAGCACGTACCCGGGCGGCGCGACGGTCAGTGCGGCGACCGCCCGCCGCATCCCCTCGATGTTGGCGACGTGCACCCCGCGGCGGTCGACCTCGGCCGGCGGCACGACGATCACGGCCCGGTCCAGGGCCCGCCGCACGATCCGGCCGAACCAGTACTCCCGCGCCGACGGCGTCAGCAGCTTCGAGTCGGTCAGCCCGTCGAGCGCCTTCGCACCACCCGGGCGGAGCACGCAGGCCGCGATCACCAGCGGTCCGGCGCTCGCCCCGCGACCGGCCTCGTCCACCCCGGCGACCGGGCCGAGGCCGTGCCGGTGCAGCACCGACTGCAGGGTCCAGCTGCCGGCGTCGCGGACGACGGCGCGCGGCGGGCGCAACCCGTCGGGCAGCACCCGGACCGGGCGCCGCCGTGCGGGTCGCGCACGGCGGGTCGCCGCGGCCGGGCGAGCGCGGTGCGGGGGAACCGGCACGGTGCTCCCGGTCAGGATCTCCGGCGCCACCCCGACGGGGGACGCACTGCGGGCAGGAACCGCTCGGCCTCGGCGCGGGCCCGCAGCGTGCGACGCCGGCCGAGCGCGAACGGCAGGGCCCCCATCATGCCGAGGGCCAGCGGGAGGCCGTCGGGCAGCCCCGCCGCGGAGGCCGTCGCGGTCTGCGGGTTGGTCGAGCCGAGCCAGCCGAACCGGTCGAACGGCAGCACGATCAGCCGGGCCTTGCCGATCACGTTCGCGTCCGGGATCGGTCCGTGGCCGGCCGCCCGGGAGTCCGCGGAGTTGTTCCGCGAGTCGCCCATCATCCAGTACTCGCCCTCGGGCACCGTCACCGGACCGAACGGGATCTGCCGGGCCGGACCGGCCTCCGGCAGGTAGTAGACGTAGGGCTCCTCGAGGGGCTGGCCGTCCACCATGACCTGGTTCAGCGCGTCACAGCAGGCCACCGTCTGGCCGCCGACCGCGATCACCCGCTTGACGAAGTCCTTCTCGTCCGGCGGGGCGAACCCGACCAGCGAACCGACCGTCTCCAGGCCGCGCAGCAGCGGGTTGGCCGATCCCCCGCCGGTCGAGCCCTCGGCGCTCCACCCGTCGGTGCCCCGGAAGACCACGATGTCGCCCGGCGTCACGTCGGTGAAGTTGTAGGTCACCTTGTCGACGAGCACGCGGTCGTTGGTGCAGCCCGGGCAGCCGTGCAGGGTCGTCTCCATCGACCCGGACGGGATGACGTAGACCTTCGCCAGGAAGGTCTGGATCAGCACCGTCAGCAGCAGCGCGACGCCGGCGAGCAGCAGCAGCTCCTTCCAGAAGGCGAGCTGGCGCTTCTCCCCGTCCTCCCCCTGGGTCGCCTTCGACCGGCCGGTCAGGGCGGCGATCCGGCCGGAGATCCCGGCCGGATCGCCGCGCTTCCCGGCCCGCGGGGCGTCGGCGTCCGCGGCCGCGTCGTCGGGCTGCTCGTCGGGATCCGGCTCGACGGACGGCTCCGGCGCCTCCGGGACGGGCCGGGCGGACCGGCGACGCCGGCGCTCCGGCTCGAACGCCTCGGCGTCACCGGGCGGGACGGACCCGTCGTCGGGGTCCGGTGCGCCGCGGCGCGGACCGTCGCCCGGGCGGGCCGGGGCGGCCGGGCCGCCGAACACGGTGGTCTCCTCCGGCGGCAGCGGGCTGCGCGGGAGCGGGGCGGACGGCACCCGGCCCGACGGCGCCCCCGGCGGGCGGACGGAGGGTGCACCGGGCCCCTGTCCGGGGCCTGCGGGACGGCGTCGCGGAGCGCTGTCGTAGGCGGTGGGCGGGCCGGCATCGCCGCCGTGCCGCGCACCGGGCCGGGCCGGCGCGTCGCGACCGGCGTCGCGGCGCCGCGGGGCCTCGGGCTGCTGCGGCGGGTGAGCGTCGAACCCGGCGGGCCGGGCGTAGCCGTCCGGCCGCTCCGGGTGGACCGCGCGGCGGGCGTGGCCGTTGGGCCGGGCCGGGCCGGCGGGCGGCTCGAAGCCGGTGCCGACGCCGGGGGCGGCCCAGCGGCTGTTCGCGGTGTCGCCGTGGCGGCCCGGCGCCTCGGGCGGACGGTGCCCGGGGCGGGGATCGGCGCCCGGGTGCCTCGGCGGGGGTCCGGCCGGGCCGGGCTCGCGGCGGTGGCTGCCGGTGCGGGTGGGACGGGACCCGTCGCCGTCCGGGTGCCGGACGCGGCCGGGCCGGGCCTCGCCGCCCTCCGGGCGGGCCCGCCGGGGCGGCGGATCGCCCGCACCGTCGGCGCGGCGCGGGCGGTGGTCGTCGGCGTCGTCCGGCCGGGGTCGCCCGGCAGGCGGCCAGGAACGGTCCTCGGCCCGCCTGCGGCCGCCCGTCCCGTTGGTCCCGGTGTCGGCCAGCCGCCCGGCGTACCGGGCCCGCAGCGAGTCGGGGCCGTCGGTCACGGCCCCGTCCGCACCGCCGTGGCCCGGGTCGCGGCCGTTGTCGCGGCCGTTGCGGGCGGCGGGACCGCCGGCCGGGTCGTGGCCCGGGCGATGACCGTTGGTGTAGCCGTCCGGATCGGGTGCGACGCCGTTGCGCCCGGACCCGTGCCGGCCGCGGCGCTCCCCGGCGACCGTGCCGTAACCGTTGCGGTACCGGCCGGGCCGGTCCTGGTCGTCCTCCGGCCCGGGCTCGGCGTGCCGGGTACGCACCCCGTACGACGCCGGCTCGGCCGGGTCGTCGTCCGTGCGGGCCGGGACGCCGTGCTGCAGGGCCGCCCCGAGGAGCCAGTCCTGCTCGCCGCCGGCGCCCTGGGCGTCCGCCGGCGGCGGGGCCTCGGGGGCCCGTCGCCGGCCGGGGCGCTCGGGAGCGTCGCCACCGCGATACCGCCGGGGGCGGGCCCGGCGGTCATCGGGGAGCTCGGGGAAGGCCACGGTTCGAGATTACGTCACCCGCCCGTCACGACGGGGTGACGGTCAGGACGCGGACGGGGCCTGTCGGCGCTCCTTGATCTTCGCGGCCTTGCCGCGCAGGTCACGGAGGTAGTACAGCTTCGCCCGGCGGACGTCGCCGCGGGTCGCGACCTCGATCTTGTCGATGTTCGGCGTGTGCACCGGGAAGGTGCGCTCGACGCCGACCCCGAACGAGATCTTGCGGACGGTGAAGGTCTCCCGGGCCCCGGCGCCGTGCCGGCGGATGACCACACCCTGGAAGACCTGGGTACGGGTCCGGTTGCCCTCGATGACCTTCACGTGCACCTTGAGCGTGTCCCCGGGCCGGAAGTTCGGGATGTCGGAGCGCAGGGTCTGCGCGTCCAGAGCGTCCAGGGTGTTCATGTCGACGGTCCGTCCTCGTGTGTCGTGCGTGTTCGTGCAGGTCGTGCGGTGCCACCCCGGGTTCGTTCCGGGTCTGCTCCCGGGCCACCCGGGTGATCCGCACCTCGCCGGTGGGACACTCGACCGGGTGGCGGGCTCCGGTACGGCCCGCGCGGCGCACGATCTCCTCGACCGGCGCGCACCACCGTCACCGGGCACCGCACGCGGCGCTGGCAACCCGTCCATAGTGCCAGACGGGCCGATCGGCCCGGACACCCGGTGCTCCGGGCGCCCCGGAACCGGCCGCCGGGGAGTTCCGGCGGGCGCCGGACGGTCGTCCGGATCGCCGGGTGACCGGGCCCGGTCAGCCCTGCGGCCGGTCCCCGGCGGCGTCGTCCCGCCCGGCGGCCAGCACCGCGCGGTCGGCGGCGTCGAGCGCGTCCGGCGGGAGCGCGTCGAGCAGGTCGGGACGACGGTCGCGGGTCCGTTCGAGCGCCCGGTCCCGCCGCCAGCGGGCGATCGCGGCGTGGTTGCCGCCCCGCAGGACGTCCGGCACGGCGAGTCCGCGCCAGGTCTCCGGGCGGGTGTAGGAGGGGCCTTCGAGCAGGCCGTCGGAGAACGAGTCCTCGGCCGCCGAGCGCGGGTTGCCGAGCACCCCGGGCAGCAGCCGGGCGACCGCCTCGACCATCACCAGCACCGCGACCTCGCCGCCGACCAGCACGTAGTCGCCGATCGAGACCTCGTCGACCTCGACGCCCCGGTGGCGGGCGTCGAGCAGCACCCGCTCGTCGATGCCCTCGTAGCGGCCGCAGGCGAACACCAGCCGCCGCTCGTCCGCCCAGGCCCGCGCGGTCGCCTGGGTGAAGGGCCGCCCGGCGGGCGTCGGGACCACCAGCCGGGCCGGCTGCGGCCCGGCCGCCAGTACCTCGTCGAGCGCCTCGCCCCACACCTGCGGGCGCATCACCATCCCGGGGCCGCCGCCGTACGGTGCGTCGTCGACGGCCTGGTGCACGTCGTGCGTCCAGCGGCGCAGGTCGTGCACGGCCACCTCCAGCAGGCCGCGTTCGACGGCCCGGCCCAGCAGCGCCTCGCGCAGCGGGTCCAGGTAGGCCGGGAAGATGGTGACGACGTCGATCCGCACGTGGCGGATCGTCGCAGGCGGCCGTGATCCGCCCGCGGACACCTCCGGCGCCGGTGCGCTCACCCACCGGGAGTGAGGACGCCCCCGTCCGGACCCGCCTACCGTGTGGCGACCACCTGTCGCGCACCACCGAGCCGGGAGCGCCGATGCCGTCCGATCCGCCGACCGACCGGACGGCCCCGTCCCACAGCCGGCCGCCCGGCCGGTTCGGGGCGGTGCACCGCGACCGCCTCGGAGCGCTCTACCGCGGCTCGCTGGTCGGCCGGCTGGCCGCCCGGTTCGTCGCCGCCAGCGGCTACGACCGGGCGCTCGCGCTGGCCGCGCAGGCGTTCGTCGCGCTGGTCCCCGCGGTGATGCTGGCCGCCGCATACCTGCCGTCCGGCGCGGGCGGGCCGCAGGAGTGGCTGGTCACCCGGTTCGACCTGTCCGGCGAGGCGGCGGCCGCGGTCCGGGAGCTGATGCAGCCCCCGCCGGCCCCCGCGACGTCCGGGATCGTCGGCGGAACGGTGCTGATCCTGCTCACCGGGTTCGGTTTCACCCGCACGCTGCAGCGGCTGCACGTCGCCGCGTGGTCGCTGCCGCCGCTCGGCCTGCGCGGGTACCTGCACGGGCCGGTGGCGGTGCTCGCCCTGGTCACGGCGGTCGTCTGCAGCGTCGTGCTGAGCCCGTCGGGCGACCGGTTCCCGGCCACCGCGCTGGCCGTGCACGCGGCGCTGGCGATCATCCTGTGGCTGCCGGCGCAGTGGCTGCTGCTCGCGACCGGATCCGGTTGCGCAGGCTGCTCCCGGGCGCGCTGATCATCGCCGCGGGCCAGACCGCGATCGCCGCGCTGTCCGGGCCGTACCTGCGGCTGGCGATCGACTCCCAGGCGGACCGGTTCGGCGCGATCGGCGTCGCGTTCGTGCTGGTCTCCTGGCTGCTGCTGGCCTACCTGCTCGTCGCCGCGGCGGTGTTCGGCGCGGAGATCGCCGGCGCGCCGGCGCCGGGCGTGCCGGGACCGCCCCGGCGGCTCAGCCCGCCCGGCGACCGCGCCGCTCGGACACCGCCCGGCGCATCCCGTCCAGGGTGACGCCGTGCGCGGCCAGCACCCGGGACGCCGGGTGCTCGGGATGCAGCAGCCCGAGCAGCACGTGCTCGGTGCCGATGTGCCGGTCGCCGAGCCGGATCGCCTCGCGCAGCGCGAGCTCCAGGGACTTCTTCGACGCCTTCTCGAACGGGATGTGCCCGGCGAACCACCGGCGGCCGCGGGTGCGGTCCAGCGCCCCCGGGCCGAACGTCTCCTCGGCGGCCCGGCGCACCTCGTCGAGGTCGATGCCCAGCGTGGCCAGCGCCGCCGCGTCGCCGGTGGCCCCGGCCGCGAGACCGCGTTCGACCCCGGCGATCCCGATCCCCGCGTCCCGCAGCAGCTCCTCCCCCGGCGAGCCGGGGCAGCACAGGATCCCCAGCAGCAGGTGCTCCGGGCCGATCCGCCCGGCACCGCGCTCGCGCGCCTGTTCCTGGGCGAGCACCACGGCCCGCCGGGCCGGGTCGGTGAACCTCTCGAACACGGTCGTCTCCCCTCTACAGGCCGAGCCGGCGGTACTTCTTGTGCACCGCCTGCCGGCTGATCTGCAACGCGTCGGCGATCTGCTGCCAGGACCAGCCCCGGTCACGGGCGTTGGTCACCTGGAGCTCCTCCAGGGACTCCTGCAGTCCGCGCAGGGCCGCCACCGCCGCCAGACCGACGGCCGGGTCCTTGCTGGACGCCGCCGCGGCCACCGCCGTCGCATCACTCATGGGTGTCAACTTAGGTTGACGCGCACCCGTTGTCAACCTTGGTTGACGCACTGGGCGTGCGACGGGCCCGGCGGCGCACTGCCGCCGGGCCCGTCGGGAGAGGGAGGGTCAGTCCTCGGCCGGGTCGAGCAGACCGTCCGGCGGATCGAGCACCACGCGTCCGTCCGCGAGATCGACGGTCGGGACGATGGCGCCGACGAACGGCACCAGCGCGTCGTGACCCGCCGGGCGCCGGACCACCAGCAGCGAGCCGCCGGGGCCGTGCACGACGTCGACGACGGTGCCGGCCGCGGTGCCGTCGACCAGCTCGGCGCGCAGGCCGGTGAGCTGGTGGACGTGGAACTCGTCCGGGTCGGCCGGGGCGGCCAGCTCGTCGGTCGGGAGCAGCAGCTGGACGCCGCGCAGCGCCTCGGCGGCGTCCCGGTCGGCGACCCCCTCGAACAGGACCAGCCAGCGGCCGGAGTGCGGCCGGGCGGACGAGACGGTCAGCGTGCTCGTTCCGGCGCCGCCGCGCCGGGCTCCCCGCAGGACCGCCCCGGGGGTGAACCGCTGCTCGGGCGAGTCGGTGCGCGACTCGACGACGACCTCGCCGCGCAGGCCGTGTACACGCACGACGACGCCGACCAGGACCTCCGTGGAGGCCCGGCCGGCGTCGGTGTCGTGCGGGACGGGGCCCGTCACCGGTCGGTGTCGACCACGTCGACCCGGACCCCTCGGCCGCCCACGCCGCCGATGACGTTGCGCAGCGCGGTGGCGGTCCGGCCGCCACGGCCGATCACCTTGCCCAGGTCGTCCGGGTGCACGCGGACCTCGAGGATCCGGCCGCGCCGCCCGGTGACCAGCTCCACCCGGACGTCGTCGGGGTGGTCGACGATGCCGCGCACGAGGTGCTCGAGCGCGTCCGCGAGGACGCTCATGTCGTCGCCCCCGCGGGAGCCGTGGCCCGCCGGATCACGACTCGGCGGCAGGCGCGTCGGCGTCCTTGGTGGCGTCGACGACGTCGTCGCTCTTCGTGGCGGCCTCGGCCGGGGCGGCGTCCGCGGTCTTGCCGACCCGGTCGTTTCCACCCTTCTTCTTCGGCGTAGTGGCCGCGGTGGTCGGCTCGTCGTTCGCCTCGGCCAGCGCCTGCTGGAACCGGGCGAGCTTGTCGACCTTCTCCAGCTGCGGCTTCAGGGTGCCCTCGGTGCCCGGCAGGCCCTTGAACTTCTGCCAGTCGCCGGTGATCTCCAGCAGGTTCTGCACGGACTCGGTCGGCTGCGCGCCGACACCCAGCCAGTACTGCGCCCGCTGCGAGTCGATCTCGATCAGGCTCGGCTCGTTCTTCGGGTGGTACTTGCCGATCGTCTCGATGGCACGACCGTTGCGGCGCGTACGGGAGTCCGCGACGACGACGCGGTAGTACGGCTGACGGATCTTGCCCAGACGCATCAGCTTGATCTTGACGGCCACGCTGTGTTGCTCCTCGCGAATGTCGTGTCGTGCTGCGATGAGTCAGCTGGCGCTCGCGTGGGGTACGGGCTCGCTCACTCGAAGGTCATCGGCCGTGGCTGGTAGAGGGCCGGCCACGGACCCGACGGGTTATTCTGCCAGACGGCCCTCAGACCTGCGGCAGGGCCCCGACCAGCATGAGGGCCAGCGCCAGGCCGGGCAGGAAGTTGTTCACCGCGTGCGCCACGATGCTGGCGGTGATCCGGCCGGTCAGGATGCGCGCGATGCCCAGCGGCAGCGCGACCACGAACAGCAGCGGCGCCCGAAGGAACTCCAGGTGGGCGATCGCGAACACCAGCGTGGTGATCACGAAGACCACCCAGCGGTTGCTGATCCACTTGGCGACCGCGTTCCAGAGCAGCCCGCGGTAGACGATCTCCTCGCAGACCGGGGCGATCACCACCACCCCGAACATCACGGCGAGCGCGATCGGCCAGCCGGCGGTGATCCCCTCGAACGCCACCCCGACCGAGGTGCTGAGCTCCGGGCCGACCAGATACAGGTAGAGCAGCGCGGCCGGCACGGTGACGAACAGCCCGGCGATGCCGATCAGCAGCCCGACCCCGACGTCCTCCCAGCGGAACCGCAGACCCAGGTCGGCCGCCGGGCCGTCGCCGCGCCAGAGTGTCCACAGGATGCAGGTCAGCGCGGCCAGCATCGTCGGCACCGCGATCGCCAGCAGCACGCCCCCGGCGGAGTCCACGCCGGTGGTCCAGGCCATCACCGCCGACGCGCCGAGGAACACGATCTCGACGACGAGGAAGGCCCACAGCCCCCAGCGCACCCGCGGGGTCGGTGACGGGCTCAGCCCGAACGGGCCGGTCGGCGGCTCCGGCGGCGGGCCGTGACCGGCCGGGCCGTGGTGCGGGGCGCCCGGGCCGGGCCAGGGCGGTGCGTGGCCGGCGGCGGCGTACTGCGGGGGCGGGGCGGGCCGGGCGGTGCCGTAGCCGTACGGCGCGCCGTGGCCCGGCGGGCCGGGCTGCTGCGGCGCGCCGCCGTACGCCGCCGGACCGTGCTGCTGCTGCACGCCGCCGTATGTCGCCGGATCGGGCTGCACGGTGGGGTGGCCGGCCGGGTCGTGATACCGGTCGCCCGGGCCTGCTGCCTCGTGCGCCGCGGTGCCGTCGTCGGGTGGGCCCGGTTGCGCACCGGCGGGCCCGGCCCACCCCTCCTGACCGGACGATCGGTCCCCCGGGTCCGAGGTGTGGCCGCTGGGGCCCGGCGGCCCGGGCGTGGAGCTCATGCCCCCACAGATACCCGACGGCCCCTGATCACAACCACCGACGGGTCCCGGAGCACGCCGAGGTCGTCACGCGGATCACGGTCGTAGACGACGAGTTCGGCGGGCGCCCCCGGCGCCGGACCGGCCGGTCGGCCCAGCCAGGCCCGCGCCGACCAGCTGGCGGCACCGATCGGGTCGGGATGACCGGCGCGGGCCAGCTCGGCGACCTCGTCGGCGATCCGGCCGTGCCGGATGCCGCCGCCCGCGTCGGTGCCCGCGTACACCGGCACCCCGGCCTCGATGGCCCGGCCCACCGTCTCCCAGGCGTGTGCGTGCAGGTCCCGCATGTGCCCGGCGTAGCGCGGGTACCGGGTGGCCTGCTCGGCGATCGACGGGAACGTCTCCACGTTGATCAGGGTCGGCACCAGCGCGGTGCCCCGGCGGGCCATCTCGGCGATCAGGTCGTCGGTGAGGCCGGTGCCGTGCTCGATGCAGTCGATCCCGGCGCCGATCAGGCCGGGCAGCGCGTCGGTGCCGAACACGTGCGCGGTGACCCGGGCGCCCACCTCGTGGGCGGCGGCGATCGCCTCGGCGAGCACCTCGTCCGGCCAGAGCGGGGCCAGGTCGGCGCCGTCGCCGAGACCCCGGTCGATCCAGTCGCCGACCAGCTTCACCCAGCCGTCGCCGCGGGCTGCCTGGGTGCGGACCTCGTCGACGAGCAGCCGCGGGTCGTCCAGCTCGCTGGCCAGGCCCGGGATGTAGCGCTTGGGCCGGGCCACGTGCCGGCCGGCCCGGATGATCTCCGGGAGGTCGTCGCGCAGTTGCAGGGCCGAGGTGTCGACCGGTGAGCCGCAGTCCCGGATCAGCAGGGTGCCCGCGTCCCGGTCGGTGCGGGCCTGCTCCGCGCACTCCTCCAGGTCGGTGATCGGCCCGTTCGGTCCCAGCCCGACGTGGCAGTGCGCGTCGACCAGGCCGGGGACGATCCAGCCGTCGACGGTCAGGTCTTCGGCCCCGGGCAGCGGGTCCGGGCTGATCCGCCCGGACCCGTCGACGTAGAGATCGGCACCCTGCGCGCCGTCCGGCCCGAGCAGGGTTCCGCGCAGCCGCCACCCCGCGGCAGGAAGATCCGACATGGCCCGGAGGCTACGTCACTTGTTCTTGCCGAAGTTCAGCTTGGACGGGTCGAAACCGGGCGGCAGCTGGTCCATCGAACCGAGGCCGGGCGGCAGCTGCTGCAGGCTCGGCGGCAGGTTCGACAGGTCCGGCGCACCCTGCGCGGCCCGGTTCGCCGGGTTGCCGCTGCGCCGGCCCTTCTTCGCCTGGCGGGCCTTGCGCGGGTTCTTCGGGATCTTCTTCGTCGCGCTCCGCCCGCCACCGCCGAGGCCGAACTGGCCGGCCATCTGCTTCATCATCTTGCGGGCCTCGAAGAACCGGTTGACCAGGTCGTTCACGTCCGACACCGTGGTCCCGGAGCCGTTCGCGATGCGCACCCTGCGGGAGGCGTTGATCATCTTCGGGTCGTCCCGCTCGGCGGGCGTCATGCTCCGGATGATCGCCTGCAGCCGGTCGATCTGCCGGTCGTCGACCTGGTCCAGCGCGGCCTTCATCTGCCCCTGGTTCGCACCCGGGAGCATGTTGAGGATGTTGCCGATCGGACCCATCTTGCGCAGCTGCAGCATCTGCTGGAGGAAGTCCTCCAGGGACAGCTCACCGGAGCTGATCTTCTGCGCAGCGGCGGCCGACTGCTCGGCGTCGAAGTACTGCTCGGCCTGCTCGATCAGGGTCAGCAGGTCGCCCATCCCGAGGATGCGCGACGACATCCGGTCCGGGTGGAAGACGTCGAAGTCCTCGAGCTTCTCCCCGTTCGACGCGAACAGGATCGGCTGCCCGGTGACCTCGCGGACGCTCAGTGCGGCACCGCCGCGGGCGTCGCCGTCGAGCTTGGTCAGTACGACGCCGGTGAAGCCGACACCGTCCTGGAACGCCTCCGCGGTGGCGACCGCGTCCTGACCGATCATCGCGTCGACGACGAACAGGACCTCGTCGGGCTGCACCGCCGTCCGGATGTCGGACGCCTGGCGCATCAGCTCCTCGTCGACGCCGAGCCGGCCCGCGGTGTCGACGACGACGACGTCGTACTGCTTGTCGCGGGCGTGCGCGATGCCGTCGCGGGCGACAGCGACCGGGTCGCCGGGCGGGTGGGCCGAGGTCTCCGACGGCTCACCGGAGCCGGTGGCACCCGGGTGCGGCGCGAACGTCGGCACCCCGGCCCGCTCGCCGACGATCTGCAGCTGGTTGACGGCGTTGGGGCGCTGCAGGTCGCAGGCCACCAGCAGCGGGGTGTGCCCCTGCCCCTTGAGCCAGCGGGCCAGCTTGCCCGCCAGCGTCGTCTTACCGGCACCCTGCAGACCGGCCAGCATGATGACGGTCGGCGGTTCCTTGGCCAGGTTCAGCCGCCGGGTCTCGCCGCCGAGGATCGCCACGAGCTCCTCGTTGACGATCTTGACGACCTGCTGGGCGGGGTTCAGGGCCTGCGAGACCTCCGCACCCTTGGCCCGCTCCTTGACCCGGTTGATGAACTGGCGGACCACCGGCAGCGCGACGTCCGCCTCCAGCAGGGCGATCCGGATCTCGCGCGCGGTGGCGTCGATGTCGGCGTCGGAGAGCCGGCCCTTGCCGCGGAGGTCACGCAGCGTGGATCCGAGCCGCTCGGAGAGGGAGTCGAACACCCTTACCAGCCTACTTGGCCAGTGCCAGGCCCCGGCGGGCGCCGGAGCGATCCGCGGTGCGAACCGAGGCCCAGCCCCGTTCGCGGCCCGCACGCAGCCGTTCGGAGGTCGACCTGGCGCGCTCGACGTGCACCGCGAACGGCCGCGGACGCACCACCCGGCCGCGGGCCCGCTGCCCGGCCAGCGCCTGGTCCGGGGGCACGTCCAGCCACAGCAGGTGCGGGGCCCGGCGCGACGCCCTGGCCAGCACCCGGACCGCCGCCCGGACCGCGGCCGAGGTCGCGGGCAGGTGGACCACCACGGTCTCGTCCCGGCCGGCGCAGGCCAGCACGACGCCGGTCCGGTGCGCCAGATGGGTGAGCCAGCGGTACGACCGGTACGGCGTCGCCGCGGGGAGCCGGCGCGCCAGGACGCTGCGGGCGGCGCCGGAGTCGAGCACCCGGACACCGGCCGGCGCGGTCATCGCCGCCAGCAACGTGGACTTCCCGGCTCCGGGCAGCCCGGCGACCAGCAGCAGGGTCCGGCCGGGAAGCGGGACGAGGAGCGGATCGACGGCGCGCGCAAGGCTCACGCACGACGCAACGGTCCGGGGTCGCGGATCGTTCCATCACGAACACGGCCTGTCGTGCAGGGTGGGCGTGGCGTCGCCTCGGTTCCGTTCGGTGGGGATCGTCCTCATCTGTTCCGATCGTGTGGGCTGTGGGGCCCGGGTTCTGTTGCGCGGGGCGGGGTCTCGTGGCGTGGGGTCGGTCCTGGCAGCTCGCGCCGGGCTGTGGGCGCATCGCGCCGGGGCCGTCGGTGCTGCTCCTCGTGCCGGGGCGGTCGGCGCGGCCCTCGTGCCGGGGCCGTCGGAGCAGGTCCTCGCACCGGGGCGGTCGGCGCGGGCCCCAACACCGGGCCCGTCGGTGCAGGTCGTCGCACGGGGCCCGTCGGCGCGGGCCCTCATGCCTGGGCCGTCGGTGCAGGTCCTCGCACCGGGCCCGTCGGCGCGGGCCCTCATGCCGGGGCACCCCAGCGCGGAGCCCGGGATCGGGGCACACATCGCGCCGCTGCCCGCCCGCGCGATCCACACCCCGACCACAGCCGCACGGGTTCGTCACGTTCGCACGAAATCGAATCCCGTGCGAACGCGGCGAACCCGTGCGAACGCGGCAAGACCGCGCGGGCGCGGGTGGACACGCCGAGGGGCGATGCTCGCGGAGCGCGCAGCGGCCCGGGGTCAGCCCCGCGGACGGGCCGCCGCGGCGGCGAGCACCGCCCGTTCGATCTCCCGGCGGGCCGCCCGGTCCGGCGACCCGGCGATCCCGAAGGAGTCGACGATCGAGGCGCCGAGCGTCTCCACCCGGGCCCAGACCAGGTCCACCCCGGTCCGTTCGAGGGCGGCGGTGACGTGGTGCAGCAGCCCGATCCGGTCGGTGCCGCGCAGCTCCAGGACGACCGCGCCGCTGGCCTCGTCGTCGAACCAGAGCACCCGCGGCGGCGCGGTCCGCTCGACCTCCGGCGTCGACGGCGCGTAGTCGCGTTCCTTGCGGGCCAGCGCCTCGGACAGCCCGAGCGATCCGGCCCGCACCCGGATCAGGTCGGAGCGGACGAGCGCCGGATCGGGCAGCCCGCCGAACCGCGGGGTCACCGCGAACGTGAGGACCGCGACCGCCCCGCCGTCGCCGGCCGGGGTGATCGCGACGTCGGCGGTGTGCACCTGCAACGAGTGCAGGGCCACCACGCCGGCGACCGCGGAGAGCGCGCCGCGCCCGCCGGGCAGCGCGACGGCGACGGTCGCGACGTCGTCGCCGGTGGAGAACCGGACCTGCGGCGCCCCGTCCTCGACGACCGCCTCGATCATTTCCTTGTACGCCGGGTCGGGCGGGCCCGGCTCGACGAACGGCCGCCCGTCGAGCGCGCTCAGGCAACGTCCGGCCAACCCCTGGATCAGGGTGCGCCGCCACGGGCTCCACACCCCGGGCCCGGTGCCGAGCGAGTCCGCCTCGGCGAGGGCGTCGAGCAGCTCGACCAGTACCGCGACCCGCTCGTCGTCGACGCCGACGGCGGCCCGCAGGGTGTCCAGCACCCGGGTCACCGTCGCCGGGTCCTCCGGGTCACGACGGGTGGCGGTGTGCGGGAGCAGCAGGTGGTGGCGGACCATCGCGGCGAGCATCTCGACGTCGGACTCGCGCATCCCGAGCCGGTCGCCGATCTGGCGGACCAGGGACTCCCCCACCACCGAGTGGTCGCCGCCGCGGCCCTTGCCGATGTCGTGCAGCAGCGCGCCGACCAGCAGCAGGTCCGGCCGGGACACCCGGGTGGTCAGCCGGGCGGCCTGCGCGCAGACCTCGACCAGGTGCCGGTCGACCGTCCACACGTGCGTCCGGTCCCGCGGGGGCAGGTCGCGCACCGCACCCCACTCGGGGAACAACCGGCCCCACAGCCCGGTCCGGTCCAGTGACTCGATCACGTCGACGATCGCCTGGCCGGTGCCGAGCAGCGCGAGCAGCTCCGCCAGCGCCGCCCGCGGCCACGGTGTGCGCAGCTCGGGGGCGGTGTCGGCGAGCCGGGTCAGGGTGCCGGCCGAGATCGGCAGCCCGGTGCGGGCCGCGGTGGCGGCGACCCGCAGCACCAGGGCCGGGTCCTTCGCCGCCGAGGCGTCACGGGCCAGGCCGACCTCACCGCCGTGCTCGACGACGCCGGAGTCCAGCGGGCGCCGCACGGGCGCCCGGCGCAGCGCCGCCAGTCCGCGGCGGGGCAGCGCGTTGCGTGCCTGGCGCAGGCCGACCTCGGCGCTGAAGGCGACCGCCCGCGCCGCGCCGGACAGCGCCCTGGCCAGGTCGAAGCGGTCGCCGACGTCGGTGAAGCCGACACTCGCCGCGATCTCGTCGGCGTCCTGGGCGCGCAGCACGTCCCGGGAGCGGCCGGAGTGCCGGTGCAGCTCGGTGCGCACGTTCAGCAGCAGCGTCCTGGCCTCCACCACCTCGGTGGACGGCCGGTCGACCAGCTGGGCGGTCGCCAGCGCGTCGACCAGCTGGATGTCGCGCAGCCCGCCGTGACCGCTCTTGAGGTCCGGTTCGATCCGGTGCGCGACGTCGCCGTTACGCCGCCAGCGCTCGGTGGTGGTCTCCACGATCTCGTCGAACCGGCTCCGGATGCCCGCCCGCCATGCCTGCCGGACGGCGTCCCGGACCTTGCCCGACAGGGCGCCGTCGCCGGCGATGTGCCGCGCCTCCAGCAGCCCGAGCGCGGCGCGCAGGTCGGTGGTCGCGACCTGGACGGCCTGGCCGGGGGTGCGGACCGAGTGGTCCAGCCCGATGCCGGCGTCCCACAGCGGGTACCAGAGCTGTTCGGCGAGGGTGTCGATGCCCTTGCGCCCGTCGTGCAGCAGGACCAGGTCGAGATCGGAGTACGGACACAGGTCGCGGCGGCCCAGCGCGCCGACGGCCACCAGGGCGACCCCGCCGCCCTCGCCGCCGATGCCCAGCGTCGCGCAGCGCGACGCGAGCCAGAAGTCGTGCAGGTCGACCAGCGCGGCCCGCAACGCCTCCGGACCGTGGTGGTGCCGGCCGTTGGACTCCAGGAGGACCGACTTCGCCTTGACCAGGTCCGCCGCCTCACCCGACCCGAGGACCGTCATCTCCCCGCGCCACCCGCTTTCTGCTCGTTCGACCCCGGTCGCCTCGATGGCGCCGGTATGTCCGGTTCGAGCCCGGACGGCGGACGGGCCCGCCGCAACCCCCATGGGGATGCGACGGGCCCGCCCGCTGATATCCGAGCTCAGATCGCGTCGGTTCCGCGCTCGCCGGTGCGGACCCGGACGACGGTCTCGACGGCCGTCACCCAGACCTTCCCGTCACCGATCTTGCCGGTGCGGGCTGCCTCGACGACCGCGTCCACGACCTTGTCCAGCAGGGCGTCGTCCACGACGACCTCGACCCGGACCTTGGGCACGAAGTCGACCGAGTACTCGGCGCCCCGGTAGACCTCGGTGTGGCCCTTCTGCCGGCCGTAGCCCTGGACCTCGCTGATCGTCAGACCCAGCACGCCGATCTGCTCGAGCGCACCCTTGACGTCCTCGAGGACGAACGGCTTGACGATTGCTGTCACGAGCTTCATGGGTCAGGCCTCCTGCTTCGCCGGGGTGGTCGGCTCCGCCGAGGCGGGGGGCTTCGGCGCGGAGCCGAGGCCGGCGCCGCCACGCAGGCCGGACAGCTCGTAGCCGGTCTCGGCGTGCTCGGCCTCGTCGATGCCCGTCTGCTCGACCTCGTCCTCGACCCGCAGGCCGATGGTGAACTTGATGATGTAGACGATGATCGTCGTGACGATGGCGCAGTAGACGATGGTCGCGAGCGCCGCCAGCGCCTGGATCCCGAGCTGGGTCACGCCACCGCCGTAGAACAGGCCGTTGGTCTCGTCGGGCGCGATCTCGGTGCCGAACAGGCCGATGGCCAGGGTGCCCCAGAGACCGGCGACGAAGTGCACGCCGACCACGTCGAACGAGTCGTCGTAGCCCAGCTTGTACTTCAGGCCGACGGCCCAGGCGCTGACCGCACCACCGATCGCACCGATGATCAGCGCGCCGATCGGGGACACCGCGGCACAGGCCGGCGTGATGGCGACCAGACCGGCCACGATGCCCGACGCGGCACCCAGCGAGGTGGCCTTGCCGTAGCGGACCTTCTCGACGATCAGCCAGCCGAGGATCGCGGCGGCGGTCGCGGCGATGGTGTTGGTGAACGCGTAGGCGGCCGCCCAGTCGGCGGCACCGGAAGAACCGGCGTTGAAGCCGAACCAGCCGAACCACAGGATACCGGCGCCCAGCATGACCAGGGTCAGGTTGTGCGGCCGCATGGCCTCACCCGGCCAGCCGCGACGCTTGCCCATGATGATGCAGAGCACCAGGGCAGCGACACCGGCGTTGATGTGGACCGCGGTACCACCGGCGAAGTCCAGCGCGCCAAGACCGGCGGCGATCCAGCCGTTGTCCAGGTCGAAGACCCAGTGCGCGACCGGGAAGTAGACCAGCGTGGCCCAGAGGCCGGAGAACAGCAGCCAGGCACCGAACTTCATCCGGTCCGCTGCCGCACCGGCGATCAGCGCGGTCGTCAGGATCGCGAACATCGCCTGGAAGCTCACGAACGCCAGGTCCGGAAGGGCGTTGGCCTCCTCGTCGTTGGCGAGGATTGAGCTCAGGCCGAAGTTCTCGAACGGGTTGCCGAGGATGCCGCCACCGATGTCGGTGCCGAAGGCCATCGAGTAGCCGTAGAGGATCCACAGGACGCCGACGATCCCGAGCGCGCTGAAGCACATCATCATCATGTTCAGCACGCTCTTGGACCGGGCCTGGCCGCCGTAGAACAGGGCCACACCTGGCGTCATGAGCAGCACGAGCGCGGCACACGCCAAAATGAAGGCGGTATCACCGCTGTTGAGTTCCACTGGTTCGTTCCCTCCCACGTCTGTCGGTGTCCGACTGGGGAGGAAGGATGTAGATCCTGTGTTTCGCACTAGCCGCCGGCTAGTTTCCAGGCGGTTAACACGGTCCCTTGACAGATGACGCTTCTGTTACGCAACGGGATACCCCGCACGGAATGTCATCCGAATGGTCCGGTTTGTGATACTCCGCACGGAGCAGTTCGCTGCTCGTGGCCGGCTTCTGTATCAGTTCAGCAGAGCGTCCACGAACGCCTTCGGCTCGAATGGCGCGAGATCGTCCGGCCCCTCGCCGAGACCCACGAGCTTCACCGGGACGCCGAGCTCACGCTGCACCCGGAACACGATGCCGCCCTTGGCCGTCCCGTCGAGCTTGGTGAGCGCGATCCCGGTGACGTCGACGACCTCGCCGAAGACCCGGGCCTGGGTGAGCCCGTTCTGGCCGGTGGTGGCGTCGAGCACGAGCAGCACCTCGTCGACCCGGGCCTGCTTCTCCACCACCCGCTTGACCTTGCCCAGCTCGTCCATCAGACCGGTCTTGGTGTGCAGCCGGCCCGCGGTGTCGAGCAGGACGGCGTCGACGGCGTCGTCGGTGCCGCGCTTGACCGCCTCGAACGCCACCGACGCCGGATCGGCGCCCTCGGGGCCGCGCACGACCCCGGCCCCGGAGCGTTCGCCCCAGGTGACCAGCTGCTCGGCCGCGGCCGCGCGGAACGTGTCCGCGGCGCCGAGGGTGACCCGGCGGCCGCCGGCGACGAGTACCCGGGCGAGCTTGCCGGTGGTGGTGGTCTTGCCGGTGCCGTTCACGCCGACGACGAGCAGCACCGCCGGACGGCCGTCGTGCGGCAGCGCGTGCACCGACCGGTTCTGGCCGGTGTCGAGCGCCTCGACCAGCACGTCGTGCAGGGTCTGGCGGACCTGCTCGGCGGTGCGCACGCCGCGGGCGGCGAGCTGCTCGCGCAGCCGCTCGGTGATCTCCGCGGTCATCTCCGGGCCGAGATCGGCCTGGAGCAGGGTGGCCTCGACGTCCTCCCAGGACTCGTCGTCGAGGTCACCGGCGCCGAGCAGGCCGAGCAGGCTCTGGCCGAGCCCGGACCGGGAACGCGACAGCCTGCCGCGCAGGCGGCCGATCCGGCCCTCGGCGGGGGCGATGTCCTCGGTGGGAGTGGTGGCGGCGGCCGGGTCGGCGGTGGGGGCCGGGGTGGTCGGTGCGGTACCGCCGGGCGCCGTGCCGGTGTCCGGACGGGCGACCGGAGCGGTCGGAGCGGTCGGCCCGGTCCCGGGCGCCGGGAGCTGCTCGGTGACCGCCCCGTCGGGCGCCGGGAGCTGCTCGGTGGCCCCCGCGTCCGCGGCCGGACCGCCGCCGGGCGCGACGTCCGGGCGGGCGAGCTGCCGCGTCTCCGGGTCCTTGCTGGCCTCGGCGGTGTCGATGACCCGGCTCTCGCCGGCGGTGTCGATGACCCGGCTCTCGCCGGCGGTGTCGATGACCCGGCTCTCGCCGGGTGCGCCGCTACCCCGGTCCGCCGGAGCTGCCGGGGTGGGCTCGGTCCGGACGGTCGGGCCGCTCGGCGACCGGCGGGAGGTGACCGGCGGCGCGGTGCTCACCGGGATGCCCCCGGGTGGTGTCCGGGCCTCGGTCGCGCCGCCGACGACCGGCGTGCCGCCGGGCGGCGTGCGCACCTCGTCGGCGGTCGGGCCCTCGTCGAGAGCCGTACCGGCGCCGGAGTCGGTGCCCGAGCCGGAGTCGGTGCCGGATCCGGTGGCAGTGCCAGTGGCGGTGCCGGCGGCCGTGCCGGTGGTGCCGGTGGTGCCGGTGGCCGTGCCGGTGCCGGCGGCCGTGCCGGTCGCGGCATCGGAGGCCGGGCGCGAGCCGGAGGCCGGGCGCGAGCCGGGGGCCGGGTCGGTGCCCGGGCGCGAGCCCGGGGCCCGGTCGGTGCCCGGGGGCGAGTCCGGAGCCGCGCCGTCGGGTCCGGCGCCGGGGCGCTCGGGTCCGGCGGGGCGCTCGGGTGCCGTGGCCGTCCCCGAGGCGAAGTCGAACCCGCCGCCGGCCTGGTAGCTGCCGCCGCGCGGGGGTTGCCGGTCGGTCTCGAGCTCGGGTGTCGACTCGTCGTCGGAGCGCAGACTGATCCGCCGTCGCCGGGCGATCAGCACCCCGGCGAGGACGGCGACGAGCAGCACGGCGACGACGACCGCGACGACGATCCAGATGGTCTGCGTGGTCACCCGCACAACCCTGCCACGCCCGGGTTCCCGGCCGCGCGCGACACCGGGACGCGGCGCGGGCCGGACGTCAGGAGGCGGGCCGCAGCCGCTGCGAGATGACCTGGGTGATGCCGTCGCCGCGCATGGACACGCCGTACAGCGCGTCGGCGACCTCCATGGTCGGCTTCTGGTGGGTGATGACGATCAGCTGGCTGGCCGAGCGCAGCTCCTCCAGCAGCGAGATGAGCCGGCGGAGGTTGACGTCGTCGAGGGCCGCCTCGATCTCGTCGAGCACGTAGAACGGCGACGGCCGCGCCCGGAAGATCGCGACCAGCAGCGCCATCGCGGTCAGCGACCGCTCGCCTCCGGAGAGCAGCGACAGCCGCTTCACCTTCTTGCCGGGCGGCCGGGCCTCGACCTCGATGCCGGTGGTCAGCATGTCCTCGGGATCGGTCAGGACGAGCCGGCCGTCGCCGCCGGGGAACAGCGTCGCGAAGACGGTCTCGAACTCCCTGGCCACGTCGTGGTAGGCGGTGGTGAAGACCTGGAGGATCTTGTCGTCCACCTCGCGGACCACGGTGAGCAGGTCGCGGCGGGTGTTCTTGAGGTCCTCGAGCTGGGTGGACAGGAACCGGTAGCGCTCCTCGAGCGCGGCGAACTCCTCCAGCGCCAGCGGATTGACCTTGCCCAGCTGGGCAAGGTCCTTCTCGGCCCGCTTGAGCCTGCGCTCCTGGGTGGCCCGGTCGAACGGCACCGGCGGCGGCGCCGACACCTGCTCGCCGCGCTCGCGGGCGGCCTCGTACTCGGCGGTCTCCGCCTCCGACGCCGGGACCGGCACGTCCGGCCCGTACTCGGCGACCAGGTCGTCGATGCCGATGCCGTGTTCGGCGAGGACCCGCTCGGTCAGCTGCTCGAGCCGCATCCGGGTCTGCTGGCGCACCATCTCGTCGCGGTGCACGGCGTCGGTCAGCTTCTCCAGCAGCGCGGTCAGCCGGGTGGTCGCGTCCCGGGCCTCGCGGTGCGCCCGGTCCCGGTCGGCCCGGGCGGCCTGGATCTCGTCGCGCTCCGCCGCCGCGGCGGCGAGCGAGAGCTCGATCCGGGCGACCGCCGTCTCCCCCGCGTCGACGACCAGCCGGGCGATCTCGCCGGCCCGTTCCCGCTCCTGCGCGGCCGCCGCGGCCCGGGCCCTGGCCTGGCGCTCGGACTGCGCCTGCCGGCGCAGCGACTCGGCCCGGCCGGCGATCGCCCGGGCCCGCTCCTCCGCGGTGCGCAGCGCCAGCCGGCACTCGACCTCCTCGGAGCGGACCTCCTCGACCCGCTCGGCGGCCTCGTCGCGCAGCTCGGTGTCCGGCTCGTCGTCGACCGGGACGTCCTCGGCGATGGAGAGCTGGTGCTCGGCGGCCTCCAGCTCGATCAGCGACTCCGAGCGGCGGGCCTCCACGGTGTCGCGCCGCTCGCGCAGCCGCTGCGCCTCCGCACCGGCCGAGGTGACGACCTGCTCCAGCCGGCCGAGCTGGGCGGCGGCGGCCGAGCGCCGCTTCTCCGCCTCGGTGACCGCGGCCCTGGCCTGCTCCAGGTCACCGGCCCGGGCCCGCTCCTCGGCCCGGGCGCCCTCGCAGGTCGGCCGCAGCGACTCCAGCTCGGCGTCCACCCGGTCCCGCTCGGCGATCGCGTCGTCCACCGCGGCCTGCAGCTGCAGCGCGCCCTCCCCCGCACCGGCGCCGCCGCGGGCGGCGTGCGCGGTCAGCAGGTCGCCGTCGGTGGTGACGACGGTCAGCCCGGGGCGGGCGGTCAGCACGGCCGCCGCGGCGTCCAGGTCGTCGACCACCACGACGTCGTGCAGCAGTGCGGCGAGCGCCGCGCCGAGCGCGGGCGGCGCGGTGACGAACCGGGCCGCCCACCGGCCCGCCGGCGGCTCGCCCGCCGGGGCGGCGACCGGGACCGGCGGCCCGGCGGCGGTGCCGTCGCCACCGACCAGCAGCGCGGCCCGGCCGGAGTCCCCGGCGCGCAGCGCGCGCAGTGCGGCGGCCGCCGACGGCAGCGACGCGACCGCGACGCCCTCGGCGACCTCGCCGAGCGCGGCCGCCACCGCGGCCCGCCCCGCCGGATCGACGACGACGAGCTCGGCGACCGCGCCCAGCAGCCCGTCCGGCTCGGAGTCCAGCAGCGCCCCGGTGCCGTCCCGGCGGACCAGGCCGACGCCGAGCGCGTCCACCCGGGCCCGCCAGTGCGCCCGGCGCTGCTCGGCGTCCCGCTCGGCGCGCACCAGCTCGGCGACCCGCTCGGCGGCCGCCCGGTGTGCGGCCTCGGCCTGCTCGACCCGGACGGCGAGCGCGTCCCCGTCACCGTCACCGTCACCGGGTCCGACGCCCAGCGACTCCCGGGCCGACTCCAGCTCGGCCCGCGCCTGCTCGGTCCGGGCGGCCGCCTCGGTGAGCGCCTCGGACAGCCGCTCGATCTCCTCCGCGGTCGCCGCCGCCCCGGAGCGCAGCGCGTCGGCCTTGCCGGCCAGGGTCGCGATGCCGGCCCGCCGGTCGGCGAGCGCCCGGACCGCCGCCCGGTGCTCGCGCTCCGCGGCGGCCAGGGTGCGCTCCCGCTCGGCCTTCTCCTCGACCACCTCGTCGAGCCGGCGCCGGGCCTCGGCGACCGCGGCGAGCAGCTCCTCCTCCTGCTCGGCGATCGCGTCCGCCTCGGCCTCGGTCTCGTCCGGGTCCCGGCCGGGGGTGCGCTCGGCGGCCTCCGACGAGGTGAGGTGGCGGACCCGTTCCTGGGCCAGCCGGACCGTCCCGCGCAACCGCTCGGCCAGCGCGGACAGCTGGTACCAGGTGTCCTGGGCGGCGGCGAGCCGCGGCGCGTCCTCGGCGAGGGCGGCGGCGAGCGCCTGTTCGCTCTCCCGGGCCTCGGCGAGCTGCTCCTCGACCTCGGCGCGGCGCCGCCGGGCCTGTTCCTGGCCGGCCTCCTCGCGGGCGACCTCGCCCTGCAGGGTGACGACGTCGTCGGCGGCCAGCCGGAGCCGGGCGTCCCGCAGCTCGGTCTGCACCGACTGGGCCCGGCGCGCGATCTCGGCCTGCCTGCCCAGCGGCTTGAGCTGGCGGCGCAGCTCGGCGGTGAGGTCGGTGAGCCGGGTCAGGTTGGCCTGCATCGCGTCCAGCTTCCGCAGCGCCTTCTCCTTGCGCTTGCGGTGCTTGAGGACCCCGGCCGCCTCCTCGATGTAGGCCCGCCGGTCCTCCGGCTTGGACTGCAGCACGCCGTCCAGCTGGCCCTGCCCGACGATCACGTGCATCTCCCGGCCGATGCCGGAGTCGGACAGCAGCTCCTGGACGTCCAGCAGCCGGGCGCGGGAGCCGTTGATCTCGTACTCGCCGGCGCCGTCGCGGAACATCCGGCGGGTCACCGAGACCTCGGAGTAGTCGATCGGCAGCGCGCCGTCGCTGTTGTCGATCGTCAGCGTGACCTCGGCACGGCCCAGCGGCGACCGGCCGGAGGTGCCGGCGAAGATGACGTCCTCCATCTTGCCGCCGCGCAGCGCCTTGGCGCCCTGCTCGCCGAGCACCCAGCTGATCGCGTCCACCACGTTGGACTTGCCCGAGCCGTTGGGCCCGACCACGCAGGTGATCCCCGGCTCCAGACGCAGCGTGGTGGCCGAGGCGAAGGACTTGAAGCCCTTCATCGTCAGCGTCTTCAGGTGCACGGGTGCGGACTCCAGCTGCGGGGGAAGCCGCCAGGTTACCGGGGGCGGGGCGCCCACCCGGGACGACCCGCCCGGCGCCGGTCAGGCCGCCGGCGCCGTCGCGTTCACCAGCCAGCGCACACCGAACCGGTCGGTGACCTGACCGAACACGTCGCCCCACATCTGCTTCTCGAACTGCACGTCGACGACGCCGCCGTCGGCGAGCGCGCCGAACCAACCCTCCAGCCGGCCGATGTCGTCGCCCGAGATACTGATCGAGACGCCCGCCGGATCGGCCCCGACCGGCCGCTCCGGGTCGCCGTCGGACGCCATCAGCACGAAGCCGTCCGGTGTATGCAGGTAGGCGTGCATCACCCCGTCCGGCGGCGGCACCGGACCCTCGGAGCCCATGTCGCCGAAGGTCATGATGCTCAGCTCACCGCCGAACACCGAGCGGTAGAACTCCATCGCCTGCCGGGAGGCGTTGTCGAAGTGCAGGTACGGGTTCATCGAGACCGCCATGGCGCGCTCCTTCAAGCCGGTGTGCACCGTTGTAGACCCCGGTACCGACAGGAACTCGTCGGTGATCTCCCGGCCGTGACGCCCGGTGCCCGGCTCAGGCCTCGGTGAAGCCCTCGAACGCGCCTGCCGGCTCGCCCCACTGCTCGGCCACCGCGGTCACCCGGCCCGGGGTGTCCGGTCCGCGGAGCAGGTCCAGCAGCTGCCCGCAGGCCCCCCGGTCACCCTCCGCGGTCACCGCGACCCGCCCGTCGCGCAGGTTGCGGGCCTGCCCGACGAGTCCGAGCTCCAGTGCGCGGGCGCGGGTCCACCAGCGGAAACCGACGCCCTGTACGTCTCCCTGGACCCATGCGATGAGCCGAACGGCCGAATCTGTGCTGCTACTCACAGTGCTGGTACGTTACCCGACCGTGACAAGATCACGTACACCGCGCGCCACCAGAGCCGTGCTCGGCGGCGTCGGTGCGGGTGCCGTGCTGGCCATGGCGGCGCCACTCACCCCGCTGGGTACGTGGCTGCCCGGACCGGTGGGCCCGGTCGAGGAGACCGTCCCGCTGCGCCCGGTCGGCGCAGCATCGGCCGCGCTGCCCACGGCCGGACCGGCCCCGGCGGACCCGGCGCCGCCGCCGGCGCTGGACGCCGCGCGGGCCGCCCGGGACGCCTTCGCCACCATCCCGGCCGAGGCCGCGGTCGCCGCCGCGCAGGCGCACCGGGCTGCGCTCGACGCCGCGGCGGCGCGGGACCCCGCAGACACCACAGCCACCGCGCGCCCCGGGGCGGACGCGGGCGGGGCGGCGGGCGACGCCGGTCACCCGGTGCCGGCCGCGGCCGGGCTCACCGGGCAGCTCGCGCTGGTCGTGGAGCTCACCAACGTGGAGCGGGCGGCCGCGGGCTGCAGCGCGCTGCGGGTGGACCCGCGGATCAACGCGGCCGCCGAGGGGCACAGCGAGGACATGGCCGCGAACAGCTACTTCTCGCACGAGAGCCGGGACGGCCGGGACTTCGCCGACCGGATGACCGCGGCCGGCTACCCCTCCCCCGGCGCGGAGAACATCGCCGCCGGGCAGCCGGACGCTGCCACCGTCGTCGCCGACTGGATGGCCTCGCCCGGGCACCGGAAGAACATCCTCGACTGCTCGCTGTCCACGATCGGCGTCGGCCTGGCCGGCGGGTACTGGACGCAGAACTTCGGGCGCTGAGCACGTCGGGCGGTGAGATCACAGCTCAGCCGTCGAGCCGGTAGCCCATCCCGGCCTCGGTGATCAGGGATCGCGGGCGGGCGGGCACCGGTTCGAGCTTGCGCCGCAGCTGGGCCAGGTAGACCCGCAGGTAGTGGGTCTCGGCGTCGTAGCACGGGCCCCACACCTCGTGCAGCACCTGCCGCTGGCCGACCAGCTTGCCGCGGTGCCGCACCAGCAGCTCCAGGATCCCCCACTCGGCGAGCACTGTCCCGGCGTGCTGGACGCGCCGGCGGGGCAGCACCTCCAGGCCTCCAGCAGGGCGGCGGTTCGTTCCCGGCCGTGCGTCTCGACGACCCCGACGACGACGTCGGTGCCCCGGTCGCGCCGCCGGTGCGCCTCGGCGAGCATGGCGAAGGTCTTGCCGACCCCGGGCGCCGCACCGAGGTGGATCCGCAGCTCACCCCTGTTCACCGGACCGTTCTGGCAACCGGCGCCACCCCCGCGGAATCCCCGATCCCAGCGGCCCCGCGCAGGGCGGCGTCCTGCACGGTGGCGTTCAGCACGGTGGCGTTCAGCACGGTGGCGTTCAGCACGGTGGCGTTCAGCACGGTGGCGTTCAGGTCGGGAACGTTCACCCGCGGCTCACCGAGCATCCCGAACGTAGGGCCGTCAGCGGCGCCGGCGACCAGCTCCGCCACCAGCGCGGGCGGCAGTCCGGTGACCCGGCGAGCCGGGGCGCCTGCAGCGCGGCGTAACCGGGGCTGGTGTGCGGGTCCAGGCCGGACGCCGACGCCGTCACCGCGTCACCCCGGACCGCCGCGGGCCGGGTCCCCTTCCGGGCCGCGATCAGCTCCCGGCGCAGGGTCACCACGGCCAGCAGCTCCGGATCGGCGCCGCCCGCGAGGCCGGGCAGCCGGGCGGCCGCCCAGATCCCGAGCGGATAGACGACGCCGCACAGCACCGCCATGACCAGCAGCAGCCGCAGGCCGGCTGCGGCCTGTCTGCGCAGGATGGCGAGCACCTCACACCTCCGGGACCAGGCGGACGACGAGATCGATCAGGGCGATGCCGGCGAACGGCGTGAGCACCCCGCCGATCCGGTAGACGAGCAGGTTGCGGCGCAGCAGCGCAGCCGCCGACGACGGCCGGTACCGCACCCCGCGCAGCGCGAGCGGGATCAGCGCCACCAGGATCGCCACCTGGGCCAGACGGCCATCAGGAACGCTCCGGACGCAGCAGCGCCACCACCAGGTGGACGAGCAGTGCCAGCGCGGCGAGCCCGGCCACGACGTCGGCGATCACAGCTTCTCCATCCCGTGCAGTGCGAGCGCGAGGACGGCGAAGCACGCCGGCACCAGCGCGAGACAGGCCACGTCGGCCACAGGTCCCCTTCCGGGTCCGCACCGGGACATCCGCCGCGGCCGGAGCGAGATCGTGCGTCCCACGGGGGGCGGCGCGGCGTCCCGGTGACCATCGTTTGACGCCGCGCCCGGCCGCGTCGACGGCTCCTCGACGGCGCCGTGGGGCCGGTCACGCGCGGCGCCCGTTGCGAGCGGGAAGCACTCGTTACCCTCTGCTGGGCCGGGGGGCACCGGGCCGGGGAGTCCGGGAGGTGGCGGAGCATGTCGGTGATCGACAACGCGGTGTACGTGGACGGCAGGCGGGCCGCGGCGCCGGCGTCGGTGGACGGGGCGCTCGCCGAGCTGCACCGTTGCCGCCGCGACCAGGTGGACGCGTCGTCCGGCGGGTTCTGCTGGATCGGGATGCTCCGACCGGACCACGACGAGATCCGCGAGGTCGCGAAGGAGTTCGACCTGCACTCGCTCGCCGTCGAGGACACCGTGAACGCCCACCAGCGCCCGAAGATGGAGCGCTACGGCGACACCGAGTTCGTCGTGCTCCGCCCGGCCCGCTACGTCGACCACGACGAGGTCGTGCAGATCGGCGAGGTCCACCTGTTCCTCGGCCCGGACTTCGTGATCACCGTCCGGCACGCCGTAGAGCCGGAGCTGGGCGAGGTCCGCGAGCGGCTGGAGAACGACCCGGAGCTGCTCGCGCACGGCCCGATGGCGGTGCTCTACGCCGTGCTGGACCGGGTGGTCGATGACTACGCCCCCGTCCTCGACGGCCTGCAGGACGACATCGACCAGATCGAGGAGCAGGTGTTCCGGGGCGACCCGCAGGTCTCCCGGCGGATCTACCAGCTGACCCGCGAGGTGATCGCGTTCCAGCGGGCCGTCGAGCCGTTGCAGGAGATCTTCGGAGAGCTGCGCGGCCGGTTCGCGAAGTCCGGGCCGAGCCCCGATCTGGAGCTGCGCCGGGCGATGCGCGACGTGATCGACCACGCGACCCGGGTCCGGGAACGGGTGGAGGGCTTCCGTGACCTGCTGGGCAACATCCTCACCGTCAACGCCACCCTCGTCGCGCAGCGGCAGAACGAGGAGATGACCCGGTTGACCGAGGCCGGGTTCGCGCAGAACGAGCAGATGAAGAAGGTGTCGTCCTGGGCGGCGATCCTCTTCGCGCCCAGCCTGATCGCCGGCATCTACGGGATGAACTTCGAGCACATGCCCGAGCTGAGCTGGACGTTCGGCTATCCGATGGCGTTCGGCATGATGCTCGCGCTCGCGCTGGTGCTGTACACGATGTTCCGGCGCAACGGCTGGCTGTGACCGCGGGCCGGGCGCGCACCCCCCGTGCGCGCCCGGCCCCGGTCCCCGGCCGTCAGCCGGTGGGACCCGGCCCCGGTGCCGGTGGCGCGGTCGCACCGCCCGGGATCGTGACGATCAGCGGCTCCGGCGGGGTGGTCACGCACTCGCCGGTGACCGGATCGGGCGTGCGGTCGCCCCGCGGGTACGGGCCCGGCTCGGCCGCCGGCACCCCGCCGCCGGGCCGCTCGGCCGGGATGCAGCCGATGTCCTGCACGGCCAGCGGGCGGCCCTCCTGGTCGAACAGGTACACCCCGGACAGCGGGTTGCCCTGCGCGTCGAACGGGCGCACGTCGGTGACCGGCTCCCCGTCCCGGAGCAGGCCGGGCTGCACCCAGGACGCCTGGCCGCCGTCCCACGGCGGCGACGCGAGCGAGTGCACCGCGCCCAGCAGCACCCCGGCGGCGAACGCGTTCAGCGGCACGACCGCCCACAGCAGCCGCCGGTCGGCCCGGGTGCGGGCGCCCAGCGCGAACGACAGCGGGATCGCGACGAGCCCGAGCACCGCGCCGGTCACCAGCGCGGTCGGGCCCTGCCCGGCGAACAGGTAGGCGAGCGTGCCGCCCGCGAGCACCGCGCGCAGCACCCACCAGCCCGGTTGCAGCCCGGCGAGCAGGACCGGGACGTCGATCCGGCCGCCGCGGCCCGCCGGTTCCGGTGCGGAGCCCGCACCCTCCGGTCCGGGCCGCAGGCCGCGGTTCAGCGCGGACACCGAACCCAGGGCCGCGACCGAGGGCAGCCGCGGGCCGTCACCGAGCACCGGCAGCAGCCCGATCAGCGCCACCACCAGCCCGACGATCAGCCCCAGCACACCGGACGGGACCACCAGCCCGCCGACGACGGCGATCAGGACGCCCACCACCAGCGCCGTCACCGCGAACCGGGCCGACCAACGGCCCCGGTGCGCCGGGGACCTCTCCGGTGCGGTGCCGAACCCGGCCGCGGCCCGCAACTCGGCCGCGTACGCCGCGGGGGTCCCGAGCCGCTCCTGCACCGCGTCCCGGTCGTAACCCTCGCCGAGCTCCGCGGCGAGCTCCGCGAGATGCCCGCGGGCGTCCTCGACGATCTCCTCGACCTCGCCGGGCGGCAGATCGGCCAGGGCGGACCGCAGGCCGTCCAGGTAGTCGGCGGTGGTCCCGTCGGGGATCCGCGTCGTCGGGTCGTCCGTCTCGGCCATCACGCGCCCACCAGCCCGTTCATCGTGGTGGCGAACGCCCGCCACCGGTCCGTCGTCTCCCGCAGCCGTTCCCGGCCCGGCTCGTTGATCGCGTAGTACTTGCGGTGCGGCCCCTCCTCGCTCGGCACGACGTAGGACGTGAGCAGCCCGGCCCCGTAGAGCCGGCGCAGCGTGCCGTACACCGAGGCGTCGCCGACCTCGGTGAGCCCGGCGCCGCGCAGCGCGCGCACGACCTCGTAGCCGTAGCCGTCGGCCCGTTCGAGCACGGCCAGGACCGCGAGATCGAGTACGCCCTTCAACAGCTGGCTGGTGTCCATCGCCCCCCTTCCTTCCGCACCGGAGAGTACTACGTTAACCGCAGTAGCCTGGAGCGCGTTGCACCCGGGCAGGGTGGGCGCGCCGGGCACCGGGGTCGCCACGGCGCACCCCTTCCGTCGCGAATCGCACCCCCAGCGGGTTCGCGCACCCGGTGGAGCAGGTGCGGGGACGTGCTGGGGGTGCGGCATCGGAGCAGAGGGTGCGGCGCGGTCCGCACCGGCGGCGGCCCGTCGTCAAGGGGCGCGGTGCGCCCGCGGCGTGGGCTGGCAGCGCGGGCAGGTGAAGGACGACCGGTTCATGAAGTGGTCCCGGCGGATCGGCGTCCCGCACCGCCGGCAGGCCCGGTCGACCCGGCCGTAGACGTTCAGCGAGCGGTCGAAGTACCCCGACGCCCCGTTGACGTTGACGTAGAGCGCGTCGAACGACGTCCCGCCCTGGGCGAGCGCCTCGGTCATCACGGTGGTCGCGGCGTCGAGCACGGCGTGGCCCTGGGCGCGGGTCAGCCGGTCGGTCGGCCGGGCCCCGTGCAGCCGGGCCCGCCAGAGGGCCTCGTCGGCGTAGATGTTGCCGATCCCGGAGACCACGGTCTGGTCCAGCAGCGCCCGCTTGACCTCGGTCCGGCGCCGGCGCAGCGCCGCGACCGCGTCGGCCGCGGAGAACGCCGGGTCCATCGGGTCGCGGGCGATGTGCGCGACCGGTTCCGGCACGAGCCCGCCGCCCGACGCCGGCCGCAGCGGGTGCACGGACAGCCCGCCGAACGTGCGCTGGTCGACGAACCGCAGCTCGGGGCCGTCGTCGTCGAACCGGATCCGCACCCGCAGGTGCTTCTCGTCCGGACGCCCGGGATCGGCGACCAGCATCTGCCCGCTCATCCCGAGATGCGCGAGCAGCGCGTCGTCACCGGGGTCCGCGGTATCGAGCTCCAGCCAGAGGTACTTCCCGCGCCGGGCGGCGGCGCGCAGGGTGCGCCCGCCCAGCCGGCCGGTGAAGTCGTCCGGGCCGGTCGGGTGCCTGCGGACCGCCCGCGGGTGCAGGACCTCGACGCCGGCGATCCGGCGGTCCAGCACGTGATCGGCCAGTCCGCGCCGGACGACCTCGACCTCGGGCAGCTCGGGCACGGCGCGCGGTCAGAGCGTGGAGCCGGAGCTCTGCTCCGCCGACAGCGCCCGCCAGGCGAGCTCGGCCGCCTTCTGCTCGGCTTCCTTCTTGGTGCGCCCGGCCCCGGTCCCGAGGTCCCGCCCGGCGACGACGGCCGTCGCGGTGAACACCTTCAGGTGGTCCGGGCCCTCCTCGTCGATCCGGTACTCGGGCACGCCGTGCCCGCCGGCCGCGGTCAGCTCCTGCAGGCTGGTCTTCCAGTCCAGACCGGCGCCGAGCAGCGGTGCGCTGCGCAGCAGGTCGTCGAACAGCCGGTGGATCAGCTCCCGGGACGGCTCCAGGCCGTGCTGGATGTACACGGCGCCGAGCAGTGCCTCGGTGGCGTCGGCCAGGATGCTGGCCTTCGTCCGGCCGCCGGTCAGCTCCTCGCCGCGGCCCAGGAACAGGTACGCGCCGAGCCCCAGCCGGGTGCCGTCGATGCCGGTGCGCCCGTCCGGGGCGGGCAGTGCGGCCGCGACGCCGGCCAGCGCGTGCATGTTGACGACGCTGGCCCGCAGCTTCGCGAGCTGCCCCTCCGGCAGGTCCGGGTGGTCCCGGTAGAGCCGCTCGGTGATCACGATGGACAGCACCGAGTCGCCGAGGAACTCCAGGCGCTCGTTGGTCGGCAGCCCACCGTGCTCGTAGGCGTACGACCGGTGCGTGAGCGCGAGGACCAGCAGCTCCTCGTCCAGCTCCACGCCGAGCGCGGACAGCAGAGGAGACCGGTCCGTCGCCGGACCGGTCACACTCTTCTCGCCCACCTCAGGCGGGTCAGGCCGGACGGGTGACCTGCCGGCCGTCGTACTGACCGCAGGTCGGGCAGGCGATGTGCTGCAGCTTCGGCTCCCGGCACGCGCGGTTCGAGCAGGCGACCAGGTTCGGTGCAGTGGCCTTCCACTGCGACCGGCGAGCCCGCGTGTTGGACCGCGACATCCGGCGCTTGGGGACGGCCATGATGACACTCCTCGGTTCTGAGACGTTCAGTCTGTCTGCTCACCGGGATCCGGCCCGCGAGGGGCACCGGCTCACTCGGTGGAGGGCAGGCGCTCACGGAGCGCCGCCCAACGAGGATCCAGTGTCTCATGCCCGTGATCGGGCGCGAGATCGGCCCACCGCTCACCGCAGCCCTCGCACAGCCCGGGGCAGTCGGGCCTGCACAGCGGCGCCATCGGCAGGTCGGTGACCAGCGCGTCCCGCACGGTCTGGGTGAGATCGATCCGCTCGTCGACCAGCCGCGGGATCTCGTCGGCGTCGGTGGTCTCCTCGGTGACCGAGGCCGGGTAGGCGAACAGCTCGCCGAAGGCGACCACGACGTCGTCGGACAGCGGGTCCAGGCAGCGCGAGCACTCGCCCTCCAGCCGGGCCGATGCCGTCCCCGAGGCGTAGACGCCCTCGGTGACCGACTCCAGCGACACGTCGAGATCGACGTCCGACCCGTCCGGGACGGCGATCACCCCGACCAGCCCGATCGCCTCGTCACCCGAGGGCGCGGGGACGGTCCGCGCGACGGTGCGTTGTGTCCCGGGGCGGCGGGCCAGCTCGCGGGTGCTGACCACCCACGGGTCGTCGTCGGGACGGGCGGGCCTGGATCGGGGGGTGCGCTGCGTGCTCATGTCCCGGACCAGGGTACGCCGCCGCGGCGGACGATCTCAGCGCACCCGCGCGTCGAACGCGTCCGCGACCAGCGCACCCAGCTCCAGGAACGCCGCCGCGGTCGCCGGGCGCAGCCGGGCCGGGTCGATCCGCCCGCCGGTGGCCAGGTGCGGGTCGTGCGGCACCTGCACCACCCCGCGGGCGCGGCCGGCGAAGTGCTCGACGATCCGGCCGGTGTCCACCTCGGCGCTCTGCCGGTCGCACGACAGCACGACGACGGCGTCCCGGGCCAGCGCCTGGTGGCCGTGCGCGGTCAGCCAGTCCAGCGTCCGCCCGGCGCGCCCGGCGCCGTCGGCGGTCGGCGCGCCGACCACCACCACCGAGTCGGCGCGGGCCAGCGTGCCCTCCATGGCCGAGTGCACCAGACCGGTCCCGGAGTCGGTGACGATGACGTTGAAGTAGCGGCCGAGCAGGTCGCAGACCCGCTCGTACTCGTAGCGGCGGAATGCCTGGCCGGACGCCGGGTCCTGCTCCGAGGACAGCACCTGCAGCCGTCCGGCGAGGCTGGTGTAGCGGGAGACGTCGGTCCAGGTGGTGACGCCGTCGAGATCGTCGAGCAGGTCCCGGACGGTGACCCGCGGGTCGCCGGTGAGCCGGTCGGCCAGGGTGCCGGCGTCCGGATTGGCATCCAGCACGACGGCCCGGTCGCCGCGGTGCTCGGCCAGGGTGAGCCCGAGGCAGGCGGCGACGGTCGTCTTGCCGACGCCGCCCTTCACCGACATCACCGCGACCCGGTGCGATCCGGGCAGCGGGCCCCGGATCCGGGCGAGCAGCGCGGCCCGGTGCAGCTCGGCCTCGCCGGGGCCGGGGCTCAGCCGGCCGCCGGTGAGGTCGTGCAGGGCGCGCCGCCAGCCGGTGCCCGGCCGTTCGACGCGCGGGCGCAGCACGTCGGCCTCGTCCAGCACCGGGGCTGCGGCCTGCGGGAGGGGGCGGGATGTCACGGGCGGTCCTTCCAGCCGGTGCCCGTAGCGCTCCCACCAGGTCGTCGGATCGGGCTCGGGCCGGCGTGCCATGCACGGAGAGTAGTACGACGGCGTTGTCCCGCGGAACGTTTCCGATCATCGTCCGGCGCGGGCCGCGCGCCGGGTCGCGCCCGGCGTCTCCCCCACCACGGCGCGGTAGCGGCGGGTGAAGTGCGCCTGGTCGGCGTAGCCGAGGTCGGCGGCCAGCGCGGCCAGGTCGGTGTCCGGGTCGAGCCGCAGCGCGGCGGCCGCGTGCTGCAGCCTGCGGCACTCGATCAGCCACAGCGGGGTCAGCCCGACGTGCCCGCGGACCAGCCGCTCCAGGGTGCGGGGGGCGATCCCGAGCTCCTCGGCGAGCTGGTCGGCGCGGACGACGTCGGCTCGTTCCTCGGCGAGCGCGCAGGCCCGGTTCACCAGCCGGCCCGCGTCGCCGACCCGGGCGGCGGCCGGTGCGAGCCAGTCGCGCAGCACCGCCGCGACCGACCGGTCCGGATCGGTCGCGTCGTGCACGGCGGCGGTCAGCGCCGCGACCGGCGCGCCGGGGAACGGCTCGGACGAGCCGCGCAGCGCGGCGGGCGGGGTCGCGGTGAGCAGCGGCGTCGCGGCCGGCCGCAGCAGCACCGCCGCCACCCAGGACCGGCCGGTCAGCTCGCGGACGTCGACCACCGTCCGCGGCCCGTACAGGTAGGCCCCGGCCGGTTCGGTGACCAGGTTGAACGCCGGGTACTGCAGCACCCGCTGCGGCCGGGTGGCGCCGTCGGGCACGTCCCACCGGGCGACCCAGGCCCACCGGACGAGCTCGTCGAGGCCGATCGGGAACCGGCTCAGCGCGACGTCCGGCCCGCCCGGGTTCAGGTGGCCGCGGGACTCGACCACGGCCGCCCTCCCGCCCTGTCGGGAATCTTCAAGAACGCCGGACGGGCCCGGGGCAGGCTCGTCCCATGAGCACCGACACCGTCACCCCCGCCACCGGCGAGCACACCACCGGCGGCCTGCCGCACGTGAGCACCTCGCTGACCCCGCACCTGGTTGCCTCCCCCGCCTGTGAGGCGATCGCACTCTACTGCGCCGCGTTCGGCGCGCGGAGTGTCTCGGTGACCGAGAGGGGCGGGCTGGTCGGCCACGCCGAGCTGGAGCTGGCCCGCGGCCGGTTCACCGTCAGCGACCCGATTCCCGACTACGGGCTGACCGCCGCCGCACCCGGCGACCATCCGGTCGGCATGTCGCTGGCCGTGTACGTCACCGACGTCGACGCGGCCGTCCGGGTGATCGCCGAGGCCGGCGGCACCGTCCGGGAGGTGCCGGACACCTTCGTCTCCGGGGACCGGTTCGCCTCGGTGGTGGACCCGTACGGGATCCGCTGGGCGGTGCTGTGCCGGGTCGAGGACCTCTCGCCGGAGGAGAACCAGGCGCGGGTCGCGGAGTGGGCGGGCGCGCAGTGACCGGGGGGCCGGGCGCACCGGTCAGTCGATGAGGTCCATCCCGGTGCCGGTCCGGCCGTTGTGCGGGTAGCCGCCGGGGCCCCCGTCGGGCCCGTAGCCGTAGCCGCCGCCCTGGCCGCGCCAGAGCTGGCTGCGGCCGCGCCCGACGACGCCGAGCGCGTTGTTGAGGGTGGTCTCCAGCTCGCCGAGGGTGGTGTCGACGTACTCGTCGCACTCCCGGCGGAGCCGGTCGGACTCGGCGTGCGCGGCGTCGACGATCCGGCCGGACTCGGCGTGCGCGGCCCGGACGACCTCGGTCTGGGCGACCAGCCTGGCTTGCTCGTTCTGGCCGTCGGCGAGCAGCCGGTCGTGCGCGGCGCGACCGGCGTGGGTCATCCGCTCGGCCTCGTCGCGGGCCCGGTCGGTCAGCTCGGCGTACTGCCTGCGGCCCTCGGCGACGGCGCGCTCGGCCTCGTGCCGGGCCTCGGCGAGGGTGCGGGCCGCCTCCTCCTGGGCCTCCGACACCAGCCGCTCGGCCTCGGTGCGCGCGTTCTGCAGCGTCTCCTCGGCCTCGGAGCCCGCCGCGGACCGGGTCTCCTCGGCCTCCCGCTCCGCCTCGGACACCACCTCGTCCCGGCGGTCGAGGACGTCCTGCGCGTCGTCCATCTCGCCCGGGATCGCCTCGCGGACGTCGTCGAGCAGCTCCAGCACGTCGCCGCGCGGGACCACGCAGTTCGACGTCATCGGGACGCTGCGAGCGTCCTCGACGATTGTCACCAGCGCATCCAGCGACTCGAAGACCCGGTACACGCGGGGGATCATCGCACCGGCCACCGGCACGGCGCGTTATTACCCGCGACTCGCGCGTGTCAAGTTCCGCAAGGGTGACCCCCACACAGACGAACGCGAAGCGTCCGGCTCAACCCTGCAACCGCTCGACCAGCCGCTCGTGCACGCTCGGCGGCAGGAACGCCGTGACGTCGCCGCCGCCGCGCGCGACCTCCTTGACGAGCGAGCTGGAGACGTACACCTGGCCGGGCGCGCCGGGCAGGAACAGCGTCTCGACGCCGGTGAGGTGCCGGTTCATGTGCGCCATCGGCAGCTCGTAGTCGTAGTCGGTGGCCCCGCGCAGGCCCTTCACCATCGCCTGGGCGCCGCGCTCCCGGCAGTAGTCGACGACCAGCCCGGAGAACGCCTCGACCCGGACCTGCGGCAGGTCCGCGGTGATCTCGGTGAGCATCTGCACCCGCTCGTCGATCTCGAACATGCCCTGCTTGCGCGGGTTCACCAGGATCGCGACGAACACCTCGTCGAACAGTGCTGCGGTGCGTGCGATCACGTCCAGGTGGCCGACCGTCGGCGGGTCGTAGGAACCGGGGCACACCGCGCGGCGCACGTCGGGCATGCGGCGGAACCTATCAGCCGCTGATCACCTCAGGTCCACTCCCGGTCCAGGGACATGTGCAGCTCGTAGCGGTCGCCGCGGTAGCGGGAGACGGTGTACTCGACCGGCCGGTCGCCCGACGACGCCGTCCGGTCGAACACCAGGATCGGCTCCCGGGGCGCGATCCCGAGCAGCACGGCCGACGCCTCGTCGGCCTCCCGGGCGGCGACGCTCTGCTCGGCCCGGTCGATCGGCAGCTCGTAGTGCTCCAGCAGGATCCCGTAGATGGAGCCGCTGAGGTCGTGCCGGTCCAGGCCGGGGGCCAGCTCGGCGTTGTACCAGGCGTCGTCGATGGACATCGGGACGCCGTCGGCGACCCGCAGCCTGCGCACCCGGTAGCAGCGCTGGTCGGGTCCCAGGTTCAGCGCCTTCGCCGCGTCCGCCGACGGCGGGACGTGGGACACCTCGAGCACCACGGTGGTCGGGGTCAGCCCGAGCCGGCGCATGTCGTCGTGGAACGACGCCAGGTGCAGTCGCGAGCGCGCGGTGCGGGCGGCGACGTAGGTGCCCTTGCCGCGGACCCGGGTGAGCAGGCCGTCGCGTTCGAGCTGCCCGACGGCGGCCCGCACGGTGACCCGGCTGACCCCGTGGTCGAGGCACAGCCTGCGCTCGCTCGGGAACGGATCGCCGGGCGCGAAGTCGCGGGCGATCGCGTCGGCGAGCAGGGTGCGGAGCTGCTCGTGCTTGGGCACGACCCCGTCACCGATCCGGACTGCCCGCGTCATCGACCGTCCCCTCCCCGCACCGTCCCGGGCCCGCCCCGGCGGCCGGTCGCTCCGGCCCGTCCCGGGCTCAACGGTAGCCGCGGACCGGGGTGCCCGTACCGCACATCCTGCCGGACCGGCCGGGTCCGAGACCGGCCGCGGCGGCCGGGTCGAGGACCACCGTGCAACGCGGGTGGTCGCGCAGCAGCGAGGCGGGCACCGCACTGCCGACCGGCCCGTGCACCGCGGCCGCGACCGCCGGGGCCTTCTCCGGGCCGGTCGCGACCAGCACCAGGTGCGCCGCCCGGCCGATCGTGCCGATCCCCTGGGTGAGCACGCGGTGCGGCACGTCCTGCGGGCGGTCGAAGAACCGCGCGTTGTCGGCCCGGGTGCGCCCGGTCAGCGTGACCTCCCGGGTCGTCGAGCCGGGCGGTGAGCCGGGCTCGTTGAACCCGACGTGGCCGTTCCGGCCGATCCCGAGGATCTGCACGTCGATCGGGCCGGCGTCGAGCAGCAGCCGCTCGTAGCGGGCGGCGGCCGCGGCCGGGTCGTCGGCGGTGCCGTCCGGGGCGTGCACGGCCGCCGGGTCGATGTCGAGATGGTCGGTGAGCTCGCGCCGGATCACCTGCCGGTAGGACTGGGGATGGTCGCGGGGCAGGCCGAGGTACTCGTCGAGCAGGAACGCGCGGGCGCCGCGGAACGACAGCCCGTCGCGCCGGTGCCTGCGGATCAGCTCGGCGTAGGCCGGCAGCGGCGAGCTGCCGGTGGCCAGGCCCAGGTTCACCGGTCCGCCCGCCGCACCGGTCACGGCGTCGGCGACGGCGTCGGCCACCGCCGCACCGCAGGCGGCGGGATCGGGCAGGACGACGACGTGCACGGTCACACCTCTCGGTTCGGGGTCGGGCCGGACCGGCCGGTGACGGTCGCCCCGCACCGCAGGACCTCGGCCGGGCGCAGTGCGGGATCGGTGACGAGCACGTCCGCCCGGTGCCCGGCGGCCAGCGAGCCGATCTCGTGGTCGAGCCCGAGCAGCCGGGCCGGGGTACGGGTCGCCGCGGTGACGGCGGCCGCGAGCGGCACCCCGCTGCCGGTCACCGTGCTGCGCAGCACGTCGATCATCCGGGCGGTGCCGCCGGCGATCGCCCGGCCGCCGGTGCCGCCCGCGGCCGCCAGCCGGGCCACCCGGTCGGCGACCCGGACGTCCATCGCGCCGAGCCGGTAGCGGCCGTCCGGCATGCCGGCGGCCGCCATCGCGTCGGTGACCAGGGCGATCCGGTCCGGGCCGACGAGATCGAACACGGCGGACACGGTGTCCGGCGACAGATGGACGCCGTCGGCGATCAGCTCGACCACCAGCTCGCCGCGGGCGGCGGCGGCCAGGCAGGCGGTGGCCGGCCCGGGGGCGCGGTGGTGCACCGGGGGCATCGCGTTGAACAGGTGGGTCGCGCTCATCGGGGCGCCACCGGCCCGCCGGATCGCGGCGGCGGTGGCCCGGGCGTCGGCGTCGGTGTGCCCGATGCTGGGCAGCGCCCCGTACCCGGCCAGCACGGCGAGCAGCTCCGGGTAGCGCGGGGTCTCCGGGGCCAGCGTCATCGACGCGACCGTGCCGCCCGCGGTGGCGAGCAGCTTCTCCAGCAGCACCGGGTCGCCGGGGACGATCGCCGCCGGATCGTGCGCGCCGCAGCGGGCCACCGCGAGGAACGGGCCCTCCAGGTGGATCCCGGCCAGCTCCCCGGCGGCGACCAGCGGGCCGAGCAGCTCCAGCCGGTCGGCCAGCGTCGCGGCCGGCGCGGACACCAGGCTGGCCAGCATCGTGGTGGTGCCGTGCTCGCGGTGGTGCGCGACGGCCGCCAGTGCGCCCGCGGCGGTGGTGTCCGGGAAGCCGTGCCCGGCCGCGCCGTGACAGTGCACGTCGACCAGACCGGGCAGCAGCAGCCGGTCGGTCGGCGGGGGCAGCCTGCCGGGCGGGCCGGCCCAGGACGCGGCGGGCACGACGGCGACGATCCGGTCGCCGGTGATCGCGACGACGGTGTCCGGGAGGGTCCGGCCGTCGGTGACGACGGTGCCGCGCAGCAGGCGGTCGGGCACCGCATCGGGCGCCGCCGGGTCCGGTCCGGTCGGTGCGGGCTGCATCAGGTCCGCTCCAGCAGGGCCGCGACGGCCGCGCGGGCCGCCGCCGGGCCGTCGGCGGCGCGGGCCAGGTCGGCGGCGCGACGGCAGGTGTCCCGGTCGTGCCGGGCCAGGGCGGCGGCCACCGCGTCGCGGGCCGCCGGCGCGGTGGACAGGCTGGTCGCGCCCAGCCCGACCAGCACCACCGCGAGCTGCGGATCGGCGGCCGCCTCGCCACACACACCGACCGGTGTGCCGGTGGCCCGGCCGGCCTCGCCGACCAGGCCGACGAGATCGAGCAGCGCGGGCTGCCACGGGTCGAGCAGCTCGCCGAGCGCCCCGACCGTGCGGTCCGCGGCCATCAGGTACTGGCCCAGGTCGTTGGTGCCGATGCTGACGAAGTCGACGGTCCGGCACAGCTCGCGGGCCCGCAGCGCCGCGGCGGGCACCTCGATCATCGCGCCGGCCCGCAGCGGTCCGGCCGCCCGCGCGAGTTCCGCGAAGCGGGCCGCCTCGGCGGCGGTGGCGATCATCGGCGCCATCACGTCGACGCCGCGCCCGGCCTCCCGGGCGGCCTCGGCGATCGCGGCCAGCTGCTCGGTGAGCAGCTGCGGGTGCCCGGCCGCGGTGCGCAGTCCGCGCACCCCGAGCGCCGGATTGGCCTCCTCCCCCAGCGGCAGGAACGGCAGCGGCTTGTCCGAGCCCGCGTCCAGGGTCCGGACGACGACCCGCCGCGACCCGAACGCGCGCAGGATCCGGAGCAGCTGGTCGCGCTGCTCGGCGCGGGTCGGGGCGGTGCCGCGGTCGAGGTACAGCAGCTCGGTGCGCAGCAGCCCGATGCCCTCCGATCCGCCCGCCGCGGCGTCCAGCGCCTGCCGCTCGGTGCCGATGTTGCTCAGCAGCGGCACCGCGGCGCCGTCCGCGGTGCGGCCCGGGCCGCTCGCCCGCCCGGGCCCGGCGACCGGACGGGCGGCGGCCGCCGCCCGGGCGGCGGGCGGCGGGTCGACCTGCACGGTGCCCGCTGCACCGTCGAGCAGCACGGTGGCGCCGGCGGCGATCCGGGCGGCGTCCGGGCAGCCCACGACGGCGGGCAGGCCGAGCGCCCTGGCGATGATCGCGGTGTGGCTGGTCGGGCCGCCCTGCTCGGTGAGCAGTGCGACGACGTCGCTGCCGGCCAGCGCGGCGGTGTCGGCCGGGGACAGGTCGGCCGCGGTCAGCACCACCGGGTGCCCGGGCGCCGGGAGCCCCGGTGGCGCGACCCCGAGCAGCCGGGCGACCGTGCGGTGCCCGACGTCGCGGACGTCGGTGGCGCGCTCGGCGAGGTACCCGCCCAGCCCGGCGAGCCGGGTGCAGAACTCCTCGACGGCGAGGGTGACCGCGTGCGCGGCCGGCGTCCCGGCCCGCACCCGCTGGTGCGCGGCCGCGGCGAGCGTCGGGTCGAGCGCGATCGCCGCGGTCGCCTCCAGCACGCCCGCCGCGGCCGGGTCCGCGGTCCCGGCGCGCGCCTGCAGGTCGGCGGCGACCGCACCCAGCGCGTCGTCGATCCGGGCGCACTCGGTCCGGGCGTCGGCCCCGGCCGGGTCGGCGGCCGAGGTGACCGGCGGTGCGGCGAGCCGGGCCAGCGGCGCGCAGGCGGTCCCGGGGCTCACCCCGCGCCCGGTCAGGACGGTCCCGGCGGCGCGGGCCGGGTGTGCAGCCGTCGTCACGCGTCGAGGCCCGACTCGAGCAGCCCGACCAGCCCGGCCAGCGCGGCCTCGGCACCGTCGCCGTCGGCGGCCAGCACCACCTCGTCGCCGTGCCCGACGCCGAGGGTGAGCACGTTCAGCACGCTGCGGGCGTCGACCGGGTCCCCGCCGCGCACGGCGATGGTCACCGGCACGCCGGTGGCGCCGGCGGCCCGGGCGAACAGGGCGGCGGGGCGGGCGTGCAGGCCCACCTGGGACGCGACGACCGCGGTTCGGGTGTGCACGTCGATCTCCTTCCGGTGCGGGGTTCAGGAACGCTCGGGGGTGTCCGGCCTGCCCGGCTCGACCGGCCGGCCCGGCGCGTCCGGGGCGGCCGGTGCGGCCGGTGCGGCCGGTGCCGGGGTGCCCGGCTCGGTGGTCTCGTCGTCCTCCCGGCCCGGCGTGCGCAGGTTCCAGCGCCGGATCACGAACCGGAACAGCAGGTAGTAGACGACGGCGTAGGCCAGGCCGATCGGGATCAGCCACAGCGGCCGGGTGGACTGGCCGAAGTTCAGCACGTAGTCGATCGCCCCGGCGGAGAAGGTGAACCCGCTGTGGATGTCGAGCGCGTTGACCAGGGCCAGCGAGGTGCCGGTGAGCAGGGCGTGGATCAGGTACAGCGGCCAGGCCACGTAGACGAAGGCGTACTCCAGCGGCTCGGTGATCCCGGTGACGAACGAGGTCAGCGCCACCGACACCATGATCCCGCCGACCAGCTTGCGCCGCTCCGGGCGGGCCTCGTGCCAGATCGCCAGCGCGGCGGCGGGCAGCGCGAACATCATGATCGGGAAGAAGCCGGTCATGAACACGCCCGCCGTCGGGTCGCCGGCGAAGAACCGGTTGAGGTCACCGTGCGCGCCCTCGAAGTCGCCGATGATGAACCAGACCACCGAGTTGATGATGTGGTGCAGGCCCAGCGGCAGCAGCAGCCGGTTGACCACGCCGAACACGCCGCCGCCGAGCACGGCGTTCGCCGCGACCGCGTCGCCCAGCCCGGTCAGCCCGGCGTTGAAGATCGGGTAGATCAGGCTCAGCAGCGCGGCGACGACCATCATCACGGCGGCGGTGAGGATCGGGACCAGCCGGCGGCCGTTGAAGAAGCCGAGGAAGGTCGGCAGCGTCGTGCGGTGGAAGCGCTGCCAGAGCAGCGCGGCGGTGAGCCCCGCGACGATGCCGCCGAGCACCCCGAAGTTGACGACGGCCTGCTCGCCGTCGGAGTCGACCACCCCGGGCAGGACCATCGGGCTCATCGCGGTGAAGACGCCGTCGAGCACCAGGTAGCCGACCAGCGCGGCCAGCGCGGTGGATCCGTCGGCCTTGCGCGCCCAGCCGATCGCGATGCCCAGCGCGAAGATCATCGGGAGGTTGTCGAACAGCGCGCCACCGGCCGCGGCGAGCACCTCGGCCGGCCGTTCCAGCCCGGGCACGCCGCCGAGCAGGTCGTCCTGACCGAGCCGCAGCAGCAGGCCGGCGGCCGGGAGCACCGCGATCGGCAGCATCAGGCTGCGGCCGAGCCGCTGCAGGCCGGCCAGCACGGCCCGCCGCCGCACCGGTTCGGCCGCCGCGTCCGGGGGTGTCGGTGAAGAGGTCACAGCGCCCATCGCAACGCGCTCCTCGGGTTCGTCTCGGGACCGTCCGGCGTTGTGGCAGCGCCGCTCTCAGCGGTACGGTCTGGTTATAACCAGTGAGAGTGGCGGCAGGTCAAACGGCTGTCAAGGGCACTGGTTCCTACCAGTCCCATCCGATGAGGAGCCGAACATGAGCAGAGCCGCCGACATCGTCGCGGGCCTCGGCGGGGCCGCGAACATCACCGACCTGGAACCCTGCATCACCCGGCTGCGGACCGAGGTCGGCGATCCCGCGCTGGTCGACGACGCGGCGCTGCGGGCCGCCGGCGCGCACGGCGTCGTCCGCTCCGGGACGGTCGTGCAGGTGGTGGTGGGACCGGACGCCGAGAACCTCTGCGACGACATCCGGGACCTGCTGTGACGGTCGTCGTCGGGGCCCCGGTGGACGGCACCGTGGTCGGCCTGGCGGACCTGCCTGACCAGGTCTTCGCCCAGGAGATGGTCGGCGCGGGCACCGCGGTCGAGCCGCCGCCCGGCGCCGACCGCGCGGTGGTGCTGGCCCCGGTCGCCGGGACCCTGTCGACGCTGCACCCGCACGCGTTCGTCGTCGGGACCCCGGGCGGGACCGCGGTGCTGGTGCACGTCGGCATCGACACCGTCGGCCTGCGCGGCGCGCCGTTCACGCTGCACGCCGCGCGCGGCGACGCCGTCGAGCGGGGTGCGCCGGTGCTGACCGTGGACCTGGCCGCCGTCCGGGCCGCGGGCTGCGCCGTGACCTGCCCGGTGGTGGTGCTCGACGCGCCCGCCGGATCGGTCCGCGCGGTCGCCGGGGAGCCGGTCCGGGCCGGCGCCGAGCTGTTCGTCTGGGCGCCGTGACCGCCCCGGTCGTGTTCGACCTGGACGGCACGCTGGTGCTCAGCGAGCACGTGCACCGGCGGACCTGGTTCCGGTTCTTCGACGAGTGGGACGCCCGGATCGACGAGGGCACCTACCGGAACCGGTTCGTCGGCCGGCGCGCGGTCGACGTGCTGCCCGAGGTCGACGGCCCGTGGCGGGGCACCCCGGTCGAGGAGCTCGGCCGCAGGCTCGCCGAGCTCGCGACCGGGCTCGCCGACGAGGTCCGGCCGGTCCCGGGCGCCGTTGCTCTGCTCACCTCGCTGGCCGGGCGCGGGCACCGGCTCGCGGTGGTGACCAGCGCGCGCCGGGACTACGCCGAACGGGTCCTCGAGCGGGTTCTCGGCGCCGCGCCGCTGGTCGAGTTCGTGGTGACGGCCGGCGACGTGACCCGCGGCAAGCCGGACCCGCAGGGCTACCTCGGCGCCTGCGCGCGGCTGGCCGCCGATCCGGCGGACTGCTGGGGCTTCGAGGACTCGCCGTCCGGGGTGGCCGCGCTGGCCGCGGCGGGGTTCGGCACGATCGTCGGGGTGTGCAGCACCGCGCCCGCCGCGGACCTGCTCGCCGCCGGCGCCCACCGGACCGTGCCCGACCTGCGGGATCAGCCGCCGGTGTAGCGGGCCCGGTGCAGCACGGTGTCCCCGTAGCGCCGGGACCGCCCCGGTTCCAGGCCGTCCGGCCAGCCGAACTCCCCGGACGCCTTGGCCCGCTCCACCACCACCGTCGCGCCGGGCGCCAGCCAGCCGTTGCCGGCCGCGGCGGTGAGCCAGCCGGCGATCTCGGCGTCGTCGACGGCGTAGGGCGGGTCGACCAGCACCACGTCGAACTCCCGCGGGGCCGGTGCGCCGAGCGCCGTGCCCGCCGCGGCGGCGATCACCCGGCCGCCGAGCCCGACGGCGGCGAGATTGCGCCGGAGCACCCCGGCGGCGCGCCGGTCGGACTCGACGAACACGGCGTCGGCGGCGCCCCGGGACAGCGCCTCCAGGCCGAGCGCGCCGGACCCGGCGCACACGTCGAGCACGGCGGCGCCGTCCATCCCGGGATCGTGGTCCAGCGCGGAGAACAGCGCCTCCCGGACCCGGTCCGAGGTGGGCCGGGTGCCGGACGCGGGCACGGCGAGCCTGCGCCCGCCGGCCCGGCCCGCGATCAGCCTCGTCATCCCCCCATGATCCCCGGCCGGGTCACTCCAGCTCCACCAGCAGGTCCCCGCCCTCGACCTGGGTGACCTCGCCGATCGCGAGCCGCCTGACGGTCCCGGCGGTGTGCGCGGTGATCGACGCCTCCATCTTCATCGCCTCGATGGTGGCGACGGTCTGCCCGGCGTCGACCCGGTCGCCCTCGCCGACCTGCAGCGTGACCACCCCGGCGAACGGCGCGGCGACGTGGCGGTCGTTGCCCTTCTCCGCCTTCTCTGCCGCCTTGACCTCGGTGGCAACCGACTCGTCGCGCACCGCGACCGGGCGGATCTGCCCGTTCAGGGTGGTCAGCAGGGTGCGGTAGCCGCGCGCGTCGGGCTCGGAGATCGCCTCCAGCTCGATCAGCAGGGTGACGCCCGGCTCCAGCTCCACGGTGTGCTCGAGGTCCTCCTCCAGCCCGTAGAAGAAGTCCTTCGAGCTGAGCACCGAGGTGTTGCCGAACTGCTCGCGGTGCGCGTCGAACTCCTTGGTCGGCCCGGGGAACAGCAGGCTGTTCAGCGTCCGGCGGCGGTCGTCACGCAGTCCGCGGCGGTCGGCGATGGTCAGGTCGGCCTTGGCCGCCTCCGGGCTGCGGCCCTCCAGCGCGCGGGTCCGGAACGGCTCCGGCCAGCCGCCGGGGGGCTCCCCCAGCTCGCCGCGCAGGAACCCGATCACCGAGTCCGGCACGTCGAACGACGACGGGTCCTTCTCGAAGTCCGCGGGCTCCACCCCGGCGCCGACCAGGTGCAGCGCCAGGTCGCCGACGACCTTCGACGACGGCGTCACCTTCACCAGCCTGCCCAGCATCCGGTCGGCGGCGGCGTAGCAGTCCTCGATCAGCTCGAACCGGTCGCCGAGGCCGAGCGCGATCGCCTGCTGACGCAGGTTGGACAGCTGCCCCCCGGGGATCTCGTGGTGGTAGACGCGCCCGGTCGGCGACGCCAGGCCGGACTCGAACGGCGCGTAGACCTTCCGGACCGCCTCCCAGTACGGCTCCATGTCGCCGACCGCGGCCAGCGACAGCCCGGTCGCCCGCTCGGTGTGGTCGGTGGCCGCGACCAGCGCCGACAGCGACGGCTGGCTGGTGGTGCCCGCCATCGAGGCGACGGCGCCGTCGACGGCGTCCACCCCGGCGTCGATCGCCGCGACCAGCGTCGCCAGCTGACCGCCCGCGGTGTCGTGGGTGTGCAGGTGCACCGGCAGGTCGAACCGGTCCCGCAGCGCGCCGACCAGGGTCCTCGCCGCGGGCGGCCGCAGCAGCCCGGCCATGTCCTTGATCGCCAGCACGTGCGCGCCGGCGTCGACGATCTGCTCGGCGAGGCGCAGGTAGTAGTCGAGGGTGTAGAGCTCCTCGGCCGGGTCGGACAGGTCCGCGGTGTAGCAGAGCGCCACCTCGGCCAGCGCCGTCCCGGTGTTCCGGACGGCGTCGATGGCCGGCCGCATCTGGGAGACGTCGTTGAGCGCGTCGAAGATCCGGAAGATGTCCATCCCGGTCTCGGCGGCCTCGGCGACGAACGCGTCGGTCACCTCGGTCGGGTACGGCGTGTAGCCGACGGTGTTGCGCCCGCGCAGCAGCATCTGGGTGCAGATGTTCGGCGCCGCGGCCTTCACCGCGGCCAGCCGCTCCCACGGGTCCTCGGCCAGGAACCGCAGCGCGACGTCGTAGGTCGCGCCGCCCCAGCACTCCAGCGACAGCAGCTCCGGCATCGTGCGCGCCACGTACGGGGCGACGGCGAGCAGATCGCGGGTCCGCACCCGGGTGGCGAGCAGCGACTGGTGGGCGTCCCGGAACGTCGTGTCGGTGACGGCGACGGCGGTCTGCTCGCGCAGCCGCCGGGCGAAGCCCTCCGGGCCCAGCGAGCGCAGCAGCTGCGCCGAACCGTCCGGGGCCGGCGCGTCCAGCACCGACGGGTCCAGCTGCGGCAGCTTCTCGACCGGCTCGACGACGACCGGGCGGGGACCGTTCGGCTGGTTCACCGTGACGTCGCCCAGGTACTGCAGGATCCGCGAGCCGCGGTCGGCCGAGGGCCGCGCCCGCAGCAGGTGCGGGCGTTCCTCGATGAAGCTGGTGGTGACCCGGCCCTCCCGGAAGTCCGGGTCGTCGAGCACCGCGGCGAGGAACGGCAGGTTGGTCGCGACGCCGCGGATCCGGAACTCGGCGATCGCCCGCCGCGCCCGGCGGGCCGCGTTGGCGAAGTCGTGGCCGTGGCAGGTCAGCTTGACCAGCATCGAGTCGAAGTGCGCCGAGACCTCGGCGCCGACGTGCACGGTGCCGCCGTCGAGCCGCACCCCGGGCCCGCCCGGCGAGCGGTACACCGAGATCGTCCCGACGTCGGGCCGGAACTCGTTGGCCGGGTCCTCGGTGGTGATCCGGGTCTGCATCGCGGCCCCGGTGAGCGTGATGTGGTCCTGGGTGAGCCGCAGCTCGGGCAGCGTCATCCCGGAGGCGATCCGCAGCTGGGCGATCACCAGGTCGCGGTCGGTGACCTGCTCGGTCACCGTGTGCTCGACCTGGATGCGCGGGTTCATCTCGATGAAGTGGTGCTGTCCGCGCTCGTCGAGCAGGAACTCCACGGTGCCCGCGTTGACGTAGCCGATCTGCCGGGCGAAGTTGACCGCGTCGGCGCAGATCCGGTCCCGCAGCTCCGGGTCGAGGTTCGGTGCCGGGGCGATCTCGACGACCTTCTGGTGCCGGCGCTGCACCGAGCAGTCCCGCTCGAACAGGTGCACGACGTTGCCGTCGGCGTCGGCGAGGATCTGCACCTCGATGTGCCGCGGGTTCACCACGGCCTGCTCCAGGAACACCGTCGGGTCGCCGAACGCGGACTCGGCCTCGCGCATCGCCGCCTCGATGGCCTCGCGCAGCGCGGAGGGCTCCTGGACCCGGCGCATGCCGCGCCCGCCACCACCGGCGACGGCCTTGACGAACACCGGGAAGTCGATGCCCTCGGCGGCCGCGACGAGCTCGTCGACGTCCGACGACGGGTCCGACGACTCCAGCACCGGCACGCCGGCCTCGCGGGCCGCGGCGACCGCGCGGAACTTGTTGCCGGTCAGGTGCAGCACGTCGGTCGGCGGGCCGACGAAGGTGATCCCGGCGTCGGCGCAGGCCCTGGCCAGGTCGGGGTTCTCCGACATGAAGCCGTAGCCGGGGTAGACGGCGTCGGCGCCGGCCTTCCGCGCGGCCCGGATGACCTCGTCCACCGACAGGTAGGCGCGCACGGGGTGACCGGGCTCGCCGATCTGGTACGACTCGTCCGCCTTCGCCCGGTGCAACGAGTTGCGGTCCTCGTACGGGAAGACGGCGACGGTCGCGATACCCAGCTCGAACGCCGCCCGGAAGGCCCGGATCGCGATCTCACCACGGTTGGCCACCAGCACCTTGCGGAACATCGATCCCCTCACTTCTCCTCGTGCGCCCGGCGGCGCGGTGTTCCCGGACACCGGGCGCGTGATCCTGACACGTGGAACGCGCCGCCGACCACCGCGGGGAACCACCTGGTGGAACCCCGCCGGTCCGTCCGGCGGCCACCCGTCCGGCCCGCACCGCAACCGCGCCCGTTCGGGTACCAAGGAGGGATGACGCGCAGCACGCACCGCGGTCACGGCCGCCCCGTCCGGTGGAGCGGCGGCGGCCGGGCGGCCCTGCACGGCCACCGGCCGGGGCTGCGGCCGCACCGCGGTGGACGGCCCGCCCGGCCGCTCGCGCGGGTGGCGGCCGGGTCCGGTGTGGTGATCCTCGCGGGAACGGCGGTGGTGGTCGTGGGAGTGGTGGTCGCGGTGCTCGCCCAGCTGCTGCTGGTGCTGCTCGTCGGGATGATGGCGATCGGCGTGCACCGCGCGCTGCGGAGCGCGGCCCGGAACCGGGCCGATCCGCCGCCGCACCCGCAGCCCACCGGCGCCGCGGTCACCGCCGAGCAGGCGTGGCGGCGCGCCCGCGCCGACCACCAGCGGCTCCGCGCGGAGTTCCTGGAGCACGAGACCGACCCGATGGCGGTGCTCCGCCGCCCGGCGCTGTCCGACGTCACGGTGCCCAGCACCGCCCGGTTCGTCGACGCGTTCGCCGCGGCGCAGGCGCTCGACACCGACGGCTACCCCGGCGAGCCGTACGGCGCCCACTACCTGCGCGCCGTCGAGGCGGCCCGGCGCGCCTGGCGGGCCGCCGTCGACGCGGCCGACCGGATCCGGCTCTCCGGGCTCTCCGCCGAGGAGCGGCGCACCGTGGAGCGCGTGGTCAAGCTGCTGACCACGGCCCGCGACTCCGACTCCGAGCCGGAGCGGCTCGCCGCCTACGCGCGGGCCCGCAGCGAGCTGGACCGGCTCGACCGGGCCGGGATCGTGCACCTGCCCGCCCCGGCCAGGGCCCATCTCGACGCCCGCGCCCGCGGCGAGCTGCCCGGGGCCTGATCAGGCCTTGTCGAGGTAGGCGGCGCGCTCCTCGTCGCCCAGGGTCTCCCCCACCAGCGCCCGCAGCCGCGGATGCCCGAGCAGGCCGGGATCGCGCCCGACCAGGTCCTGGGCGTAGACCTGGGCCTTCGCGATGACCTCCTCGTGCCGCAGCAGCGACAGCAGCTTCAGCCCGGACCGTGACCCGGACTGGCTGGCGCCCAGCACGTCACCCTCCCGGCGCAGCTCCAGGTCGAGCCGGGCCAGCTCGAACCCGTCGGTGGTGCCGGCGACGGCGTCCAGCCGCTCCCGGGCGGTGGTGGCGGCCGGCATCTCGGTGACCAGCAGGCACAGCCCGGGGGCGGTGCCCCGGCCGACCCGGCCGCGCAGCTGGTGCAGCTGGGACAGGCCGAACCGGTCGGCGTCGAGCAGCACGATGCCGGTCGCATTCGGCACGTCGACGCCGACCTCGATCACCGTCGTCGCGACCAGCACGTCGAGCTCGGCGCGCTCGAAGGAGCGCATCACCGCGTCCTTCTCGTCGGGCGGGAGCTTGCCGTGCAGGATCCCGACCCGCAGCCCGGCGAGCTTCTCGGTGATCATCGGCGCGATGTCGAGGACGGCCAGCGGCGGCCGCCGCTCGGACTCGCCCTCCTCCGGCGGTGGCTCGTCGAGCTCCGGATCGGCCTTGTCGACGTCGCCGACCCGCGGGCACACCACGTAGCACTGGTGCCCGGCGTCGACCTCCTCGCGGATCCGCTGCCAGACCCGCTCGATCCACTGCGGGTGCTCGGCCAGTGGGACGACGGTCGTCGCCACCGGGGACCGGCCGCGCGGCATCCCCTTCAGCTCGGACACCGACAGGTCCCCGTAGACGGTCATCGCGACCGTGCGCGGGATCGGCGTGGCCGTCATCACCAGCATGTGCGGGGCGCGCTCGCCGCGGGCGCGCAGCGCGTCGCGCTGCTCGACGCCGAACCGGTGCTGCTCGTCGACGACGACCAGGCCGAGATCGGCGAACCCGACGGCGTCCTGGATCAGGGCGTGCGTGCCGACGACGATCCCGGCCGCGCCGGACTGCGCGTCCAGCAGGGCCTGCCGCTTGGCCTTCGTGCTCATCGACCCGGTGAGCAGCGTGACGGCGGTGGCGTTCTCGGCGGCGTCCAGCTCGCCGCCACGGCCGAGCGGCCCGAGCATCGCGCGCAGCGAGCGGGCGTGCTGGGCGGCCAGCACCTCGGTCGGGGCGAGCATCGCGGCCTGCGCGCCCGCGTCGACCACCTGCAGCATCGCCCGGAGCGCGACGATCGTCTTGCCGGCACCGACGTCGCCCTGCACCAGCCGGTTCATCGGGTGCTCCCCGGCGAGATCGGCGGCGATCTCCTCGCCGACCGCGAGCTGGCCGTCGGTCAGCGGGAACGGCAGGTCGGCGTCGAATGCGTCGAGCAGGCCACCCGCGGTGCGCGGGCAGGCCGGGGCGGGCCGGCCCACCGCGTCCTGCCGGCGCAGCGCCAGCGCCAGCTGCACGCCGAGCGCCTCGTCCCACACCAGCCGGTGCCGGGCGGCGTGGATGTCGGCCTCGGACTCGGGCACGTGGATCCGGCGCAGCGCCCGGCCCAGCTCGGGCAGGTTCTCCCGGCGACGCAGCTCCTCGGGCAGCGGATCGGTCGGGTCGTCGATCTGCTCCAGCGTCTGCCGGATCGACCGGGCGATCTCCTGCGAGGTGACCTTGGAGCTGGCCGGGTACACCGACAGGAACGGGCGCAGCGCATCCGTCTCGTCGAGCGCCTCGAACTGCGGGTGGGTCAGCTGCAGGCGCTGGTTGAACACCCCGACCTTGCCGGAGAACACCGCGCGCACGCCCGGCTTGATGAACTGGCGGACCTTGTAGGGGCTGAAGAAAGTGCAGTCGAGCTGGCCGCCCTTCTCGTCCCGGATGACGACCTGCAGCATCTGCCCGTTGCGCCGGCGCATGTCGCGCAGCGTCGCCTTCTCCACCTGCGCGATCAGGGTGGCGTGCTCGCCGGCGACCAGCCCGGCGATGTCGGTCAGCCTGCCCCGGTCGACGTGCCGGCGCGGGTAGTGCCGCAGCAGGTCGCCGACGGTCTCCAGGCCGAGCGGGGCCAGCGCGTCGGCGGCCTTCCGCCCCAGCGGCCCGGTCAGCCTGCTGTCCAGGTCGAAGGTCTGCACGCCCTCCATCTACTCCACCCCCAGCACCAGCGGGAAGTCGTGCTGGTCGCCGCGGTGCACCAGCACGTCCACCTCCGGATGGGTGCGGCGCAGGTCCTCGGCGAGCCGCTCGCCCAGCGCGTCGTCGGCCGCCGAGCCGAGCAGCACGGTCACCAGTTCCCCACCCGGTGTGAGCATGCGATGAGCCAACCACAGGGCCCCGACAGCCAGATCGGGGGCGATCAGCACCACCTCGCCGTCGGAGATGCCGAGCACCTCCCCCGGCCGGCACGGCCCGGCCCAGGTCAGTGCCTCCGCCTCGGCGATCTGCAGGCCGCCGGTGCGCGTCCCGGCGGCGGCCTCCGCCATCCCGACGACGTCCTCGGCCGCCCGGCGGTCCGGATCGTGCACGGCCAGCGCGGCCAGGCCCTGCAGCACCGACACCGTCGGGACGACGACGGCGTCGATCCCCTCCGCCCGGACCTGCTCGACCGCGGTCTCCGCCACGGTCCGCCGGTACGGCGCGCACGGCAGGACGACGACGTGCCCGGCGCCGGTCGCCCGGATCGCGGCGACCACGTCGTCGCGCACCGGATCGGGATCGGCGACCAGCACGTCCCCGCCGGCGGCCCTGGCGAGTGCGCCGGCCCCGGAGCTCTCGATCATGAGCAGGACGGCGCGGGCCCGGGTGCGGGTGAGCGCGGGCAGCGCCTCGATCCGGATCGACGACGGCCGCCCCGCCGCCAGGCCCGCCTCGACCGCCGCCCCCGGCTCGGTGGTGTGGACGTGCACCAGCCAGCCGCGCCCGCCGTCGCCCGCGATACCGACCGAGTCGCCCAGCGCGCCGAGCCGGATCCGGAGCGCCGTGAGGGCGTCCGGCGCGGGATCGTCGAGCAGGTAGGTGACCTCGTACACCGGCTGCGGGGCCGGTGTGGCGGGGAAGGGGCCGGCGGCCTCGCCGTGGCCTGCGCCCGGGCTGGTGGTCGATCCCGGCCCGGTCACCGCGCCGGTGTCCGGCGCACCCGGCCGTCCCGTGCGGTCGAACCCCGGGCCGCCGGGCCCCGGGCCGTCGGGCCCCGGGCCGTCGAGCCTCGCGAGGGTGCCCGCCGGGACCGGTTCCGGGGTGCCCCCGGCGGCGGCCACCAGCGCGTCGAGCACCACGACCAGGCCGAGCCCACCCGCGTCGACCACCCCGGCCCGGTCCAGCTCCGCGGGACGGCCGGCCACCCGGGCCAGCGCCGACCGTGCCGCCCGCGCCGCGACCGCGGCCGCCTCGGCCAGCGCCCCCTCGACCGATCCCGCACCGCCGTCATCCGCACGGGTTCGCTGCGTTCGCACGGGATCCGATCCCGTGCGAACGACAGGATCCCGTGCGAATCGGCCCGAGGCGGCCGACACCGCGGCGACCGTCTCGCCGACCGCCGACGCGGAGGCCTCCAGGACCGTGAGCGCGGTGCCGGGGCGGGGCGCCGACACGGCACCGGTGGCGAGCGCCGCGGCCCGGCGCAGCGCTCCGGCGAGCAGCTCACCCGCGGTGCGGGTACGGGTCGCGACTCCGGGACCCGACCCGACCGGGGCACCGGGACCCGGTCCGTCCGCAGCACCGGGACCCGGCCCGGCCTCGACACCACGACCCGGCAGACGCGCGCCCCCCGGTGCATCCGCAGCACCGGGGCCCGGCCCGCCCGCGACACCAGGACCCGGCTCGTCCCGGACACCCCGGTCGAGACCGGCCGGCCCGGCGCCCGTCGCCCCGGGCCCCGCCCAGCCGGTCCCCTCGGCCGGGGTCGCCGCCAGCTCCTCGGCGAGCCCCCGGAACAGCTGGGACAGGATCAGCCCGGAGTTCCCGCGCGCACCGCGCACCGCGGCCGCGGCCAGCGCCGCGGCCGCCCGCGCCGGGCCGCCCTCCAGCGGTGCCGACGCCGCCGCCCGCGCGGTGAGCAGCAGGTTCGAGCCGGTGTCGTGGTCGGCGACCGGGAACACGTTGATCCGGTCGATCTCGGCCCGGCCCGCGGTCAGCCGCTCGGCGGCCGCGTCGATCCAGCGGCGCAGCAGCGCGGGGTCGAACGGCGGGGCCACGCCGTCAGCGTAGGTGCGCGGCGGTCCGCCGCCGCCCCTGGGCGGGCCCCCGCGGAGGTCGCGTCGCACGGATGGCTAGACTGGATCGCCGAGCCCCGGTCCGTCCGGGCTCTGCGCACTGTCTCAACCTTGAGATGCTGTCTCTACCTTGCAATGTCTCCAACCTTCGAGGAGTGTTCGACGTGGCTGCCGTCTGCGACGTCTGTGGCAAGGGTCCGGGCTTCGGCATGTCCGTCTCGCACTCGCACCGCCGCACCCACCGCCGCTGGAACCCGAACATCCAGACCGTCCGGGCCGCGATCAACGGGGGCAACCGCCGCCGGATCAACGCCTGCACCTCGTGCCTGAAGGCCGGGAAGGTCGCCCGCGTCTGACGCGTGGTGCCGCGCGAGAACCGATACCCCGGTAGGCCCGGACCCGGCAGGGCCCGGGCCTACCGTCGTTCCGGGGGCCGATCAGCCCAGCACGGCCTTCCACCAGCCCTTGCGTGAGCCGCGGACGGTCAGCGATCCCATCCCGACCTTCCCGCGCACCACGATGTGCGGCCCGGAGCCGCCCGGCGTCGACGGCACCTTCGTCTTGACCTCGCCCCACGAGCCGGAGACGGCGTCGACGTCGGCGCTGCCGCCCTCGGGGAGCACCAGCACGATCTCGCCCATCCCGGTGGAGACCTCGATGTCGATCCGCGGCGGGACCCGCCGCGCCTCGGACAGGTCCAGGTGGATGGTGCCCATGCTGGTGGTCAGCCGCATCGCGGCCGGGACCGGCCAGTCCCCGGTCCGCTTCACCGTCCCGGCGCCGGTCCGCAGATGCACCCGGTCCGCCCCGTCGACCGGACGCGCGAGCCGCGCCGACCCGGGCGGGACGACGAGGTCCGAACCGGGCAGGTCGGCCAGCGGTGGGCGCAGCTCGCTCGCGGTGCGCGCGGCGTAGACGGCGTCGAGCCGCTCCTCCAGCTCGGTGAGCGTGATCCGGCCCTCGCCGAGCGCGTCGTGCAGCCGTTTGGCGGCGGCCTCGCGGTCGGCGTCGGATATGCGCATCTCCCCCGGATCGGTCACACCGACCAGCCTAATGCCCTGCGGCCTGCGACCCGGCACACCCGTTGACGACGCCGCACACCTGCTGTGCGGGGTGTGCGGCGCGGTCAGCGGGTGTGCCGCCGGTCAGCCGCCCGGGGCGGCGGTGGCCCGGGCGGCAGCGGCGGGAGCTCGCCCCTGGCCCGCTCGAACTCGCCGTGGATCATGTCCTCGGTGTGGCTGTACTCGCGCGCCGCCGCCCGCAGCCGCTCGGTCGCCTCGGACAGCTCCCGGTAGCGCGCCCACTGGGCGTCGAGCATGTTGTTGATCTTGAGCTGGAAGGAGTTCCGCGCGTCCAGCGACACCGGATCGCCGCCGACCGCCTCGATGGTGCGCAGCCAGTCCGAGCGGTCCAGGAGCAGGCGCATCCGCTCGGCCTGTGCGGCGAGCACTCCGTGCACGGCCAGCACGTTGCCGATCGAGATCTGGCTCATCAGACCGTCCGACGCCGTGCCGACCGGACGCTTCGCCTCGATGTTCATCGGTCGGACGGTACGCAGAGCGCAGCCGGCCCGGGCCGCGAACGGGGCGCGGCGTTCACGGCTGCGAACCGCTCACGGGGTGAGCGTTCCCGCGGTGCCGAGGGCGTCGGCCGCCAGCAGCTCCGCCTCCCGGCAGGCTTCGTCGATCGACGGCGTCGATCCGTCCGGCTTCCGGCCGACCACCCTGACCTGGAGCCGCATGACCTGGCCGTCCGCCGCGTCCACGACCAGCTCGCACATCGGCGAGGTGTCCTCCCGCGCGGTGTTCCGGACCGCGCCGTAGCCGGCGACCACCTGCACCTGCGAGCCCGGGCCGCCGACCGCGCGCGCCGCGTCGACCGGGATCATCTGCGCGCTGTAGCTGTAATCGGCCGTCCAGGGGGCACCCCAGCCGCAGGCGTGGGTCGTCGCGTCGCCCACCACGGGCTCGGCGTAGTGGCTGTCCTCCGGCGTCAGACCGCGGCTGGCGAGTTGCTCCGGCGTCAGCACCCGGCACGGGTCGATGGCCATCACCTCGATCGGCTGCGGCCGCGGCGGGAACGGATCGGGCGCCCCCTCGGCAGCCCCCGAGCAGCCCGCCAGCACCGCCCCCACCACCACGAGGATCCCGAGGTGACACCGCACGTCGATCATGTTGCCTCCCGCAACGGAGGCTAGCGGGGCGGCGCCCCGGTCAGGGCAGCTTCCAGTCGACGGGATCCCCGCCGATCTCCTCGAGCAGGTCGTTGGCCCGGGTGAACGGCCGCGACCCGAAGAAGCCACGGTCCGCCGACATCGGGCTGGGATGCGCCGACTCGATCATCGGCACGTCCTCCAGCAGCGGCGCGAGGTTGCGGGCGTCGCGACCCCAGAGGATCGCCACCATCGGCTCGGCGTCCCGCGCGACGAGCGCCCGGATGGCCTGCTCGGTGATCTCCTCCCAGCCCTTGTTGCGGTGCGAGCCGGGCTCGCCGGGGGCGACCGTGAGGCAGCGGTTGAGCAGCAGCACGCCCTGCTCGGTCCACGGCGTCAGGTCCCCCGACGACGGCGCCGGATGCCCGAGGTCCTCGCAGTACTCGCGATAGATGTTCTGCAGCGAGCGCGGCAGCGGCCGGGTCTCCGGCGCCACCGAGAACGACAGGCCGACCGCGTGCCCCGGCGTCGGGTACGGGTCCTGGCCGACGATCAGCACCCGCACCTGGTCGAACGGCTGCTGGAAGGCGCGCAGCACGTTCGCCCCGGCCGGCAGGTAGCGGCGGCCCGCGGCGATCTCGGCGCGCAGGAACTCGCCCATCGCGGTCACCGTCCCGGCGACCGGTTCGAGCGCCTGCGCCCAGCCCGCCTCGACGACCTCGTGCAACGGCTTCCCGGCCATCAGCCCTCCAGCTTCCGCAGCTGATCGCGGAACCGGCGCCCGCGCTCGACGTAGGACTCCACCGAGTGCCGCCAGCGGTCCGCGGCGACCTCGTACCCCTCGCGCACCCGGGCCGGGACGCCGAGCGCCATCCGGTAGGCGGGGACCTCGGCGTTCGGCGAGACCACCGCACCCGCGGCGACCACGGCGCCCTCGCCGATCCGGGAGCCGTTGAGCACCACCGAGCCGGACGAGATCAGCGCCCGGTTCGCGATCGTGGACGCCTCGATGTGCACGTTGTGCCCGACCGTCACCTCGTCGCCGATGATCGTCGGCTCGCGCAGCGTGGTGTGGATGATCGAGCCGTCCTGGATGCTGGTGCGCGCGCCGACCTCGATCCGGCCGTCGTCGCCGCGCAGCACCGCGGTCGGCCAGACCGTCGACTCCGGGCCGAGGGTCACGTTGCCGATCACCACCGCGTCCGGATGGACGTAGGCGGTGGGGTGGATGTCCGGTTCGGTGTCACCGAGCGCGTACAGGGGCACACCGGGAGGGTACGAGCGCCGCCGCGGCGGCCCGCCGGGCCCCCCGGGAGGATGCGCCGCGCAAACCAACGGGGTGTCCACCCTGGCGGGTTGGGAAACGTCGCGGGTGGGTAAGAATCGGGCGTGCTGTCGATCAGGGCGCTGCTGGCGCCGACCCCCGGATCCCGGACGGAGGCGCTCGCCCGGTGCTGCCGCTGATCGTCCTCGGTGGTTCGGTCCTCCTCGCGCTGGCCGCCCCGCTCCTCGCCCGCCTGTCCGGCCGCAACGCCGGTTACCCGCTCGCAGCCGGCCTGGCCGCGCTCGGCGTCTACGCCAACACCTCGGCCGGCGCGATCGTCGACGGCGACGTCCTCACCGCGTCCTGGGACTGGATGCCGGCCCTCGGCGTCTCGTTCGGCCTGCGGATGGACGGCCTGTCACTGCTGTTCGTGACGATCGTGCTGGGCGTCGGCGCGCTCGTCATGGCCTACAGCGCCCGCTACATGGGCGACGGGTACCCGGTCGGCACGGTCTACGGGCTGCTCACCGGCTTCGCCGCCGCGATGATCGGCCTGGTCACCGCGAACGACCTGGTGCTGCTCTACGTGTTCTGGGAGCTCACCACGATCCTGTCCTTCCTGCTGATCAACACCGCCGGGCCGAAGGCGGCGCTGCCCGCCGGCCGGGCGCTGGTGGTGACGGCGACCGGCGGCTTCGCGCTGCTCGGCGCGGTCGTGATGATCGGCGTGGCGGCCGGGACGACCGACCTGGGCGTGATCGTCGGGAACCCCGAGGTGGTGCTCGCCAGCCCGCTCGCGGTGCCGGCCGCGGCCCTGCTGATCCTGGCCGCGGCGACCAAGTCCGCGCAGCTGCCGTTCACCTTCTGGCTGCCCGGCGCGATGGTCGCGATGACCCCGATCAGCGCCTACCTGCACGCCGCGACGATGGTGAAGGCCGGCATCTACCTGCTGATGCGGTTCTCCCCGGTCTACGTCCCGACGACGGCGTGGTCGATGGTGCTCGTCCCGCTCGGCCTGCTGACCGCCGTCGTCGGCGCCGTGCTCGCGCTGCGCGAGCACGACCTGAAGGCGATCCTCGCCCAGTCCACGGTCAGCCAGCTGGGCCTGCTGACGGCCGCGATCGGCGTCGGCACCTCCTACGCGCTGTCCGCCGCGGTGCTGCACACCTTCGCGCACGCGCTGTTCAAGGCGACCCTGTTCATGCTGGTCGGGATCATCGACAAGGAGGCGGGCAGCCGGGACGTCCGCGAGCTCGGCGGGCTCCGGAGGGTCATGCCGGTCACCGCGACGCTCACCGGGATCGCCGCGCTGTCGATGGCCGGCGTCCCACCGCTGATCGGGTTCGTCTCCAAGGAGACGCTCTACGAGGGCTTCCTGGAGGCCGACTTCGCGCCGGGCGCCGGACCGGTCGCCGCAGTGACGGCCGTGATCGCCTCGGCGCTGACGTTCGCCTACAGCGCGCGCATCGTCTACGGCGCGTTCGGCGGCACCCTGACCCAGCCCGACCTGTACGAGCCGTCGAAGGCGTTCCTCGCCCCGGCCGCAGTGGCCGCGGTGCTCGGCCTGGCCTTGGGGCTCGGCGTCGACGTGCTGAACCCGCTGACCGACCGGGCCACCACCGACCTGCACCCGGGCGCCGAGCCCGCGACGTTCGCGTTGTGGCACGGCGTCAACGCGGCGCTGCTGCTGTCCCTGGTGACCTTCGCCGCCGGCTACGCGCTGTTCCACTGGCGGCACCGGGTGGACGCCCTGCTGCAACGGCTGTGGGTGCCCGACGGCTCCGCGGTCTACGACCGGATCCGGGCCCGGGTGATCGAATTCGGCGGCCTGGTCGGGAAGCCCGACGTCGACCCGACGCCGGCCGCCGTGCTGGCCCGGCCGGTGCTGCTGCTGCCGGTGCTCGCCGTCGTCGCCGGGATCGGCCTCCCGGCCCTGCCCGGGTACCCCGGACCGGCTGTGCAGGGCCTGGACTGGCTGGTCGTGGTGCTGGTACTGGCGACGGTCGGCGGCGCCGCCGTGACCCACTCGGTGCTCGCCGCGCTGACCCTGACCGGGTTCGCCGGGCTGGCGACCGCGCTGTGGCTGCTGCTCGCCGGGGCGCCGGACGTCGCGATGACCCTGCTGCTGGTCGAGGTGCTGACCACGGTGGTGGCGGTGCTCGTGCTGCGGGGGCGCGGGGAACGGCTGCGGCGGCCCGCGCGGATGCGCGCCACCCCCGCCGCGCTCACCGCGCTCGCCGCCGGGCTCTCGCTGGGCACCGCCACGTTCGTGCTGACCGGGCGGCGCCCGCCGTCCGAGGTCGGCGGGTACTTCGTGGACACCGCACAGGAGGCGACCGGCGGCACGAACGTCGTCAACACCATCCTGGTCGACTTCCGCGGGATGGACACCTTCGGCGAGGCCGTCGTCGTCGGTGCGGCCGCGCTGGGCCTGCTCGTGCTGCTGCGGCGGACCAGCGACGAGAGCCCCGGCGGCACCGGGGACGCCGGGGCGCCGCGCCGGTTCGCCCGCGACGGGCCCGCCGACACCGTCGTGATGCGGGTCGCGAGCCGGGTGCTGTTCCCGGTGATGCTCGCGCTGTCGCTGTTCCTGCTGTGGCGCGGACACGACGAGCCGGGCGGCGGGTTCATCTCGTCGCTGGTCGGCGGGGTCGCCGTGCTGTTCCTGCGGCTCGCCCACCGCGGCGACGCCTGGGCGCTGCGGCTGCGCCCGGAGCCGCTCGTCGGCACCGGCCTGCTGATCAGCCTGCTGACCGGGCTCGCCGTCTACCCGCTGGGACTGCCGTTCCTCGCGCCGGTGTACCTGCCCGGCGAGGTGCTGCTGTCTTCTTTCATCTTCGACCTGGGGATCTATCTGATGGTGGTGGGGCTGATGGTGGCCGCGGTCGACCGGATCGGCGGCCGGACACGGGTCGGCCCGGTGCTGGCCCGCCGGGACCGCGCCGCGCCCGAGGGGACCACCCCGTGACGGCCGCGATCATCGTGACGGTGCTCGTCGCCGGCGGCGTGTACCTGATACTGCAGCGCGAGCTGCTGCGCGTGGTCCTCGGGTTCATCCTGCTCGGCCACGGCGTCAACGTGCTGATCATCTCCGCGGGCGGGATGTACAACCGGCAGCCCCCGCTGCTCGGCCAGCAGGACCGGGCCGCCATGGCCGATCCGCTGCCACAGGCGTTCGTGCTGACCGCCATCGTGATCGCCTTCGCGATCACCGTCTACCTGCTCGCGCTGCTCAAGGCCGGTGAGGAGGAGACCGGCGGGGACGGCGGCACCCGGTCCGATCCGGACCACGACCCGGCCGCCCGGGACGACCCGGACCGGGAACGCACCGAACGGGCCGGCGGCTCGGCGCGGGGTGAGGACCGGTGACCGGGATCGAGGCGCTGGTCATGGCGCCGGTCGCGGTCCCGCTGTTCGCCGCAGGCCTGCTGATCCTGTTCGCGGTCCGGATGCCGGTGGCCGCCCGCCGCGCTGTCGCGTTCACCGCGGTCGCCGCCTGCACCGCAGTCGCCGGTTACCTGCTCGCCGTCACCACCGACGGCACGGTGATCGTGCAGCGGCTCGGCGGCTGGCCGGACGGCATCGCAATCCCGCTCGCCGCCGACGCGTTCGGTGCGGTGATGCTGCTGGTCACCGGCGTGCTCGGGCTGGCCTGCCTGGCGTTCGCCGCGCTCGACGGCGGCGGCCCCGGCGATCTCGGGGCCACCGACCGGACCCGCGCGTTCCTCCCGCAGGCGATGCTGCTGCTGGCCGGTGTGAACGGCGCCTACCTGACCGCCGACCTGTTCAACCTGTTCGTGTTCATCGAGGTCATGCTGGTCCCCAGCTACGTGCTGATCGCCACCGGCCGCAATCCGGAGCAGCTCGCCGCGGCCCGGCTGTACCTGACGGTGAACCTGCTCGCCTCCACCGTGTTCCTGGCCGGGCTGGGCCTGGTCTACGGCGTCGCGGGCACCGTGCAGCTCGGCGACCTCGCCGGCGCCGCCGTGACCGACCCGCGGGTGGCCGCCGCGACCGCGGTCATCCTGCTCGCGCTGTCGGTGAAGGCGGCGTTGGTGCCGCTGCACAACTGGCTGCCGCGGGCCTACTCGGTCGCACCGGCCGCCGTCACCGTGCTGTTCTCCGGCCTGCTCACCAAGGTCGGCGTGTACGCGCTGTTCCGGATCTACGCGGTGGTGTTCGACGGGGACCCGCGGTTCCTGCCCGTCATCCTGGTGGCCGCACTGCTCACCATGATGGTCGGCGTGCTCGCCGCGGTCGGCGCCGGCGGGATGCGCCAGATCCTGACCTTCCACATGATCAGCCAGCTCGGCTACATCGTGCTCGGGCTGGCGATCTTCACCCCGGTCGGGCTGGCCGCCGCGATCTACTTCATGGTGCAGTACGTGCTGGTCAAGGCGGCGCTGCTGATGATCGCCGGCGCGGTCGAGCGGCACGTCGGCACCGGCGACCTCGCTCGGCTCGGCGGGCTCGCCGCGCACAGCCCGGCGGCCGCCGTCGCGTTCGCCGTCTCCGCGCTGTCGTTGGCCGGGATCCCCCCGCTGTCCGGGTTCGTCGGGAAGTTCGCCCTCGTGCTCGGCGCCGTGGACGCCGGGCTGATCGTCGCCGCCCTCGTCGCGATCGGAGTCAGCGTGTTCACCCTGCTGTCGATGCTCAAGATCTGGAACGGCGCGTTCTGGGGCGGTGACGCACCTGTCCCCGACCCGGCGGGCGGCGCCGGGACGGTCGTCGCGCTGCGGGTCCCGGTCCGCGCCGTCGTCCCCGCGCTCGCACTGGGCGGGCTGAGCCTGCTGCTCGGCCTGGCCGCCGAACCGCTGCTCGCCGTGTCGACGGCCGCCGCGAACGGGCTGTTCGACACCGCCGGCTACGCCGGGGCGGTGGGCGCCCCGTGAGCCGCCGTACCCGCGCACCCGGCGACAGCAGGCTGCTGGCCTCGGCGCACTTCCTCGTCTGGTTCACCGGTGAGTTCTTCCGGGCCAACGCGATCGTCCTCCGTGAGGTGCTCACGCCGGGGCACGGCATCGATCCGGCTGTCATCCGGGTCCGGCTGCGGTCCCGCAGCATGGTCGAGATCGCCACCATCATGGCCCTGATCAGCCTCACCCCGGGCACCCTCGCGCTGAACCTGACCACCGGTTCGCGCGACCCGCTGCTGACCGTGCACGGCATGCACGCCTCCGACCCGGGGCAGCTCCGCGCGCGCGTGCAGGAGATGGAGGACCGGTTGCTCGCCTGTCTGCGCCGGCCCGCCCCCGCAGAAGGGAGAGTGGACCAGTGACCGCCACCATGCTGCTCGACGCCGGGCTCGTCCTGCTCGGGCTGAGCCTGCTCGTCGCGGTGTACCGCGTGTTGCGCGGCCCGACCGAGGCCGACCGCGGGCTCGCCGTCGACTACGGATTCGTGGTCGTCGTCGGGCTGATCGCGCTGCTCGCGCTGCGGCTCGGGTCGACCGCGATGCTCGATCTCGTCGTCGTCGCGACCCTGGTCGGGTTCCTGACCACGGTCGCGGTGGCCCGGCTGGTCTGGGCCAGCTCGTGAGCGCGCCGGACGTGCTCACCGGCGGCCCGGTGCAGAACACGATCGGCGGGGCGATCGTCGCCGCCGGCGTGCTGCTGATCGGCTCCGGCGCGATCGGCATGCTGCGGCTGCCCGACATCTACAACCGCACCAACGCCGTCACCAAGGCGGCCGGGCTGGGCATCGTGGCGCTGCTCGTCGGCGTCGCCGTGCTGGTGCCCGAGCCCGGCGTGCTGGTCACGCTCGGAGTGGCTGTGGCGCTGCAGCTCTTCACGATCCCGATCGCGAGCTTCGCGGTCGGGCACGCCGCCTACCGCTCGGGGGTCCCGTCGACGCCGTCGACGTTGCGGGATGACGCGCCTCCCACCCCGGGGGCCGCCTCGCCGTCGCCGTCGGAGAAGTGCGAGGACTGAGCCGGGGTGGTGATCCGCGCCGCGCGGGCGTCTGCCTCCATCCGCTCACCGAGATCATCGACCACCAGTGAGTCCCGGTCGATCGCGCCGCTGCGGTACGCCGACCGGCCGACGACCTGTGAGATCACCGGGGCGGTCAGCACCTGGAACATCACCACGAGAACCAGTGTGGAGGCGCTCTCGAACTCCAGCCGCACAGCGACCCCGATCAGGATCAGCAGCAGCCCCAGGGTCTGCGGCTTCGTCGTCGCCTGCAGCCGGGCGGGAAGGTCGGGCAACCGCACCAGACCCAGTGCGCCGAGCAGGCAGGACAGGCCACCCGTCAGCATGAATGCGGCGGAGACCGCGTCGGACACGGAGATCATCGGTGCCGCTCCCATCGTTCGACGAGGCGGGCCGCGGTCGCCGAGCCGACCAGCGCGATCAGCGCGACGGCGGCCAGCAACGGGATGTTCGACCCGTCCGAGTAGATCGCCGCGTACACCGCGGCCGCTGCCACGATCAGCACGACGAACACGTCGAGGGCCACGATTCGGTCGAGGGTGGTCGGCCCCTGCATCAGCCGCCACAGCGTGAGCAGGGCCGCCGCGGTCAGCATGACCAGGACCAGCGCGTAGACGACGGTCACTCCGGTCCTCTCCCCGCGTCCCGACCGGCGGCGACGTCGTCCATCGCGATCCGGCACTGCTGGACGTCGTCCTCTGTTCCGATCGCCTCCACCACCCGCATCTGCAGGATCATCAGCTCACGGCGCACCCGGTCGACCGCGCCGGCGCGGTGCAGGCCGAGCGCATAGGCGTACCAGCGGCCGCGCCGGCGGTCGATCTGCAGCGCGAAGCTTCCCGGCGTCAGCGCGCACGCCGCCACGATCGTCGTCGCGGTGCGATCCGAGCTGCTGCACAGCGGTAGCCCGATGATGCCCGACTTCGCGTGGCGGCCGTGCACCAGCGTGACCGCGCTGACGCGCACACCCGACACGACGAGGTCCCACATCAGGAACCCGATCAGCCTCAGTACCTTCACCGGCCGCACCGGGAGGCGCTCCGGCAACACGGGCAACGGGAAGATCATCACCACCAGGACGCCGACGATCAGCCCACCGACGATCGCCATCGGTGTGAGGCTGCCCCACAGCAGCACCCACACCAGGGCCAGTGCGAGCACCTGCGGGATGCGGCGCCGCCAGTTGCCGATCCGTGCCGAGCCTGCCATCGGCTCGGCCGTCGTGTCGGGCACCGGTGGGGGCACCCTCGCCGGTGTACGACCTGTCGCCCCGCCCGCCGGGGGCGCCGGTCCGGTGGCGTCGTCCGTCCCCGAACCGTCCCCGGTGCCGGCCGGCTCGCTCGGTACACCGCCCGTGACGTCGGAGGTCGTCGGGTTCGTGGCGTCTCCCGTCGTCGTGCGGTCGGGTGTCTCCATGGCAGTCTCCGCATCGGTCACACCGAGCTCAGCCTCCCCGTCGGGCCCCGCGCCGACCGTCCCGGATTCCCGCCCGGCCCCGCCGGCGTCACGGTGGCCTGCGCCGTCTCTCCGATGGTGGCGGGTCACGGGGTCACCTCCGCCCCGTCGGCGGTGGGCGCGCCGAGCGCCGTGCCTCCGCCCGGGTCGTCGGGCTCCGCCGCGGCCGCCGCGCCGACTGCGCCCGGATCGAGCACCGCTGTGCGGTAGGCCTCCCGGCCGTGCAGGTCGTCCCCTGCCCGGGCGGTGATCCCGGACAGCGGGCCGGCGAACAGCGCGATCACGATGCTGACCGTGACCAGCGAGGACGCGCCGACGTACATGCCGCGGGCGCTGCGCGCGGTGCCGACCACCAGCTCGTCGTTCGGGTCGTTGTCGACCAGCGGCTCCTTCGGCGTCCCCCAGAACACCCGGACCCAGACCCGCGCGACCGCGTACAGCGTCAGCAGGCTGGCGACCACCACGAAGGCGGCGACGATCTCGCTGGCCAGCCCGGCACCGGCGCCGGCCTGCAGCAACGCCAGCTTCGCGACGAAGCCGGACGTCGGCGGCAGGCCCGCGAGGGTGATCGCCGGGATGGCGAAGAGCACGGCCAGGTGCGGTGCGGTCTGCGCCAGCCCGCCCATCTGGCTGATCGACACCGTCCCGGTCCGCCGGGTGATCAGACCGCTGACCAGGAACAACGTCGCCTGGACGGTGATGTGGTGCACCACGTACAGCGCAGTGCCCGCGATGCCCTCGGGCGTCCAGACCGCCATCCCGAACAGCATGAAGCCGATGTGGCTGACCAGCAGGAACGACAGCAACCGGTTCAGGTCGTCCTGCGCGATCGCGCCGAGCGCGCCGACCACCATCGTCAGGGCCGCGATGACCAGCAGCAGCATCGACGGGTCGTCCTGCGGGAACACCAGCGTCTGGGTGCGCAGCAGGGCGTAGATGCCGACCTTGGTCAGCAGCCCGGCGAACAGCGCGGTGACCGGTGCCGGCGCGTTCGGGTAGCTGTCGGGCAGCCAGAAGTGCAGCGGCACGATCGCCGCCTTGATCCCGAACACGACGACCAGCACCAGCGCCAGCACCGTCTGCAGCCCGTCCGGCAGCAGCTCCATCCGGCCCGCGAGATCGGCCAGGTTGACCGTGCCGGTCGCGGCGTAGACGAAGCCGACGGCGGTCAGGAACAGCAGCGACGACGTCAGCGAGACGATCACGTAGGTCATCCCGGACCGGATCCGGGACGCCGAGGTCCGCCGGGTGATCAGCACGTAGGACGACGCGAGCATGATCTCGAACGCGACGAACAGGGTGAACAGGTCGCCGGTCAGGTAGGCCAGCGAGACGCCCGTCGAGAGCAGCAGGAAGATCGGGTGGAACGTCGTGCTGGCCGTCTCCCGGCCGTAGTCGGAGATCCGCTGGTCGATCGCGTACACCAGCACCGCGAGGGTGACCAGCGTCGAGATGAGCAGCAGCAGCGCCGACATCCGGTCCGCGACCAGCGCGATGCCCATCGGGGCCGGCCAGCCGCCGAGCTCGGCGACGACCGGGCCGTGCCGGTCCGCGGCGACCAGCAGGATCCCCGCGACGACGCAGACGATCGCGAGGGTCACCACGCCGATCACCCGCTGCAGGGACGCGCGGCGTCCGACGATCACGCTGGCGGCGGCCCCCAGCATGGGGAGCAGCACCGGGAACGCGACCAGTGCCTGGAGCAGGGTCACTTGCGGCCCTCCTCGAGCTCGTGCGAGTCGGCGGTGTCCTCGGGGGAACTCTCGGTCTCCGCCGCGGTGCCCTCCTCCATGGCGCCGTCCGGGCTCTGCCGGGCCGCGATCCGGCGGTCCTCGACGTCGTCCTGAACCTCGTCGTGACCGACCAGCACCCACGACCGGTAGCCGAGCGCGAGCAGGTAGGTGGTCAGCGCGAAGGTGATTACGATGGCGGTGAGGGCGAGCGCCTGCGGCAGCGGGTCGGTGATCTCGTCGAGCCCGACGGCGTCCAGGATCGGGGCCCGGCCGGGCGGCCCGCCGGCCAGCTGCAGCAGCAGGTTCGCGCCGTGCCCGAGCACCACGATGCCGATCAGGATGCGCATCAGGGAACGCTGCATGAGCAGGTAGAAGCCGACCGAGTAGAGCACGGCGAGCACCAGCGCCATGCTCAGGTTGATGGTCATGTTCATCGGTCACCACCGAGATCGCGGCCCGGCGGGCCCTCGCCCGCCTCGCGGGCGTCCCGGGCGATGCCGGAGCCGAGCGAGCGCAGCAGGTCCAGCACCACACCGATGATCAGCAGGTAGACGCCGACGTCGAGCAGCAGGCTGGTGACGATGTCCAGGTAGCCGAAGTCGCCGAAGGTGATCGTCCACTTGGTGGACTCCAGCACCGCGCCGCCCCACAGCACCGGGGCGAGCCCGGTGAGCACTGCGATCGTCAGGCCGGTCCCGACCACCACCGGCGGCCGGATCCGGAACTTCGAGCCCAGGTTGTCGTCGCCGCCCGCGATGTGCCGGAGCACGAACGCGAGCCCGGCGACCAGGCCGCCGGAGAACCCGCCGCCGGGGCCGTAGTGTCCCTCGAACAGCAGGAACACCGAGAAGACCAGCACGGTCGGGAACAGCAGCCGGGCGGCTGCCTCCAGCACCAGCGTCCGTTCACGGGTGTCCGGGCAGTTGCCGGGCAGCATCCACTGGCCGCTGGGCTCGTCCCAGCGGGCCCAGGACTCCTCGGCGACCGCTGCGCCGGGCTGCTCCGCCGTCGCGGGCGCCTCACGTGAGGTGGTCATCCCATCACCTCCTGCTCGTGCTTCGGAGACCCGGACCCGCTCGTCACGACCTGGCCGCCCTTCCTCTTGTCGTAGCGGGTGGCCAACACCAGGCTGGCCGTCCCGGCGGCGCAGATCAGCAGGATCGTGATCTCGCCGACGGTGTCCAGCGCCCGGAAGTCGACCAGAATCGCACTGATCAGGTTGGTGGCTCCCGCGTCGGGCGCGGACGCGACGAAGTCGGCCGTGGTCGCCGGCGGCTGCACCCGGGCGCCGGAGAAGATCACTGCCATCCCGGCGACCAGGACACCGCCGACCGACGCCACGGCGGCCTTCGGCAGCCGCACCCGGCGCTCGGTGTCCGGTTCGTCGAAGTGCGCGGGCAGCCGCCGGAGCACGAACACGAACGCGACCAGGGTCAGTGTCTCCACCAGGAACTGGGCGAGCGCGAGGTCCGGAGCGCCGTCGATGACGAAGATCCCGCCGATGCCGTAGCCGACGGCGCCGACCAGCAGCACCGCGGTGAACCGGCGGCGCGCCCGGCACAGCGCGATCGCCGCGACGATCACCATCAGGCCCACCGGAACCTGCATGATCGAGTGGTAGACGCTCTGGTCCTGCGGCAGCACCCCGCCGATCACCAGTGCCGGGGCGGGCAGCGCGATCAGGGTGATCAGGATGAAGCCGAGATAAACCGGCAGCGAACCGATCTGCAGCCGGCCGGTGACGATGATCGCGACCCGCTCCATGCCGGTCACCACCGACTCGTAGCCGCGCTGCGCCGATAGCCCGTGCAGCACCACCCGCTCGGTGAGCGCCGCACCGTACTGGTGCAGCAGCAGACCGCCGACGACGGCGATCGCGGAGAACAGCAGCGCGATGCCGAACCCGTGCCAGAGCCCGAGCTCGTACTGCGCGGCGTAGGCGTCGCCGAGCGAGGGCAGCGGCCGGGCGTAGGCCGCGGCCAGCTCCTGGACGGCCGGGGCGGCGAACCCGGCGGCGAGCCCGGTCAGCGCGCACAGCCAGGCCGGCCCGGACAGGCCGAGCGGCACCGGGTCCCCGCCGGTGGGCTGCGGGCCCTTCGTCGCGAACGCACCCCAGAGGAAGCGCGCGGTGTAGGCAACGGTCAGCAGCGACCCGGCGAGCAGGCCGATCGCGACGACCCAGCCGCGCACCCCGCCCTCCAGCACGAACGCCTCGTAGGCGGCCTCCTTGCCGACGAACCCGAGCAGCGGCGGCAGCCCGGCCATCGACATCCCGGCGATCGCCGCGAGCACCGCGAGCCCCCGCCTGCGCCGCCCCAGCCCGCACAGCTCGCGCAGGTCACGCGTCCCGCACGCCTTGTCGATCGCACCGACCACCATGAACAGCGGGGCCTTGAACAGACCGTGCGCCAGCAGCATCGCGATGCCTGCCAGCCCAGCGACCCGGGAGCCCGCGCCGAACAGCACCATCAGGAAGCCGAGCTGGCTGACGGTGCCGAAGGCGAGCAGCCGCTTCAGGTCGGTCTGGCGCAGCGCGCGCCAGCCGCCGAGCAGCATCGTCGCCAGGCCGAGCACGACCACCGGCACCCACCACACCGCGAACGGCGAGAACGCCGGCCCGAGCCGGGCCACCAGCACGACGCCGGCCTTCACCATCGACGCGGCGTGCAGGTAGGCCGAGATCGGGGTCGGGGCGGCCATCGCGTACGGCAGCCACGGGTGGAACGGCAGCTGCGCCGACTTGGTGAGCGCGCCGAGCAGGATCAGCACCAGCGCGAAGCTCAGCGCCACCGGCTGGTCCGCAGCCAGGGTGCCGGCGTTGGCCGCCGCGGCGATCTCGGGGATCGAGTAGGTCCCGGCGAGCTGGCCGAGCAACACGATGCCCAGCAGCATCGCGAGCCCGCCGAAGACGGTCACCAGCAGCGCCTGCACGGCGGCACGCCGGTTCTCCCGGTACTGGCCGCCCTGCCCGACGAGCAGGAACGACGTCAGCGACGTCAGCTCCCAGAACACGTAGAGGGTGAGCAGGTCGTCGGCCAGCACCAGGCCGAGCATCATGCCGGCAAAGGTGACCAGCAGCGCCGCCGACCGCGCGGCGTCGGTCGAGCGGGGGCCGAAGTACCAGGCCGCGTAGATCAGGATGAGGGCGCCGACCCCGGACACCAGGACGATCATCGCCAGGGCCAGCGCGTCCAGCCGCAGGCTGAGGGACAGGCCCAGCTCCGGTGCCCAGGCGAGCTCGTCGGTCACCCCCGTGCCGAGCGCGGCGGGAGCCTGCGTCATCGTCCACGCGAGTGTGGCGACGAGCAGGGCGGCGCCGGCCGCGAAGGCCAGCCGCCGGTTGTACCGGGCGAGTGCGGGGAGGCACAACGCCAGGACGATATGGGCGGCCACGATGGCGAGCACCGATACCTCCTGGGGCACGGGGTCGTGTTCGGACGGGCGGTCAGTGTGCTCGTGCCCCAGTCGGCCGAGTAGCGGCCCCGGTACCGGAGAGCCGGCGGCCGGCAAGGACACGGCAGCGGAGCCGCCGTCATCCTATCGGAGCAACCGGACGTTTCGACCGCCACCGTACCGGGGCTCACTCCCGCAGGAGCTTGCCGAAACACCGTGAACGGTGATCGTCCCGGTATGTGCCGAACCTCCCGATCGGCTGATACCCGCAGGCGCGGTACAGCGACATGGCCTCGGGCTGGGCGGTGCCGGTCTCCAGGATCATCCGTCGCCGCCCGGCGGCCGCGGCGGTGCGTTCGAGCTCCGCCAGCAGTGTGCGCGCGTGCCCGGCCCCGCGCGCGTCGGGGACGACGTACATCCGCTTGATCTCGGCGTCGCCGTCGCGCAGCACCGGGTCGTCGGGGCGGGCGTCGACCGGCCGCCAGGCGCCGGTCGCGACCGGCCGGCCGTCGTCGTAGCCGACCAGGTAGCGACCGCGCGGGGCAGTGAACTGCTCCGGGGCGAGCACGGTCACGTCGTTGTCGCCGTAGACCTCGCGGTAGTAGGCCTGGACGTCCTCGTTCAGCTTCAGAGCGTCCGGGTGGTCCAGGGCGCAGACACGCAGTTCGAGCACGCGACCATCATCGTCGCCGCCATGATCCGCGTTTCGGGAGTGCCGGTGCGCGTGGACAGCACGAGCACTCCCGACACGCGGATCATGCACCGTCACACCCCGACCGGCTCCGGCGCCGGACGCCGGACCCCGCGCCACACCGGCACCAGGCAGAGCCCCTGCACCGCGGCCACCCCCAGCAACAGCACCGGGTACCCCGCACCGGGCACCCCGAGCCCGACCGGCCAGGCCCGCACGACGGCACCGGACAAAGCGGCCAGCGCCACCGGGAGCAGGAACCCGAGGTAGGTGACGGAGTAGAAGACCGCGGTCAGCCCGGCGAGCTGCCCGGGCGGGGCGATCCGCTGCACCTGCTGCAGCCCGGCCAGCAGCACGAAGCCGTATCCGGCGCCGAGCAGCGCGGCGGCGGCGAACGCGACCGGCACCGACGCGGTCACGGCGACCGGCACGGTCACCAGCGTCCCGCCGATCACCAGGGCCAGCCCGGCGCGCACGACGGCCTGCTCGCCACCCCGGCGCTCGACCGTGCGGGCCAGCGACTGGGCCCCGAACCCGACGGCCAGGCTCACCGTGGTGAGCCCGGTCGCGACCAGCAGGCCGTGGCTGCCGGGCGCCAGCAGGTCGGGCTGCACGGCGTAGGCCAGCGCGGCCGCGCCGAACACCCAGGGCGCGGCGGGCAGCACCAGCCGGACGAAGCGCGGATCGGTCACCGCGGGCACCCGCAGCGCCCGCCACAGCGGCCCGCCGCCCGGATCGGGGAGCACCGTCTCGGGCGCCCGGCGCAGCGCGGCCAGCACCGGGACCATGATCAGCACGTGCACCAGGTAGGGCAGCACCGTCGGCCACGGCGCGTACTGCGCGAGCAGCCCGCCGACCAGCGGCCCGGTCCCGAAGCCGAGGGTGGTCGCCAGCGCGGCGCGCCGGGCGCCGCCCTCGGCCGAGAGCTCCTTCACCCAGGTCGTCGCGACCGCCATCGCGACGCCCATGCTCAGTCCGGCCAGCAGCCGTCCGGCGTGCAGCAGCGGCTCGGCACCGCCGCCCGCGGCGAGCACCGCCGACGCCGGGACCGCGAGCGCCGCGGCCGGGAGCAGCACCCGGTGCCGGCCCCATCGCTGCGAGGCGGGGCCGCCCAGCAGCAGGCCGGGGACCAGCCCGAGCACGTAGACCCCGAAGAAGGCGGCGACCGCCGTCGACGAGTGATGGCCCTGTTCGCGGTAGGCGACCATCAGCGGGCTGAACTGGTTGGCGCCGTAGCCGACGCCGAACAGCACGGCCGCGGGTCGCACCCAGGGCGCGGGGCGGTTCAGGGGACCCTCCTCCTCACACACGTCGGCGCCCCCGGGCCGATGGGCCCGGGGGCGCCGATGACGACGCGGAACGGTCAGGCGCTGCTCTTGGCCCGCTGCCGCCAGCGGGTGAGCGTGCGCTCGGTGTAGCCGTTGGGCTCGGTCGCACCGGAGAACACCAGCTCCAGCGCGGCCTGGAAGGGCTCGCTGCCCGCCAGGTCCTTCGCCATCGGCGGATAGCCGGGCTCGCCGGCGTTCTGGTCGTCGACGACGGCGGCCATCCGGGCGAACGTGTCCCGCACGGTCCCGGCGTCGACGATCCCGTGCTCCAGCCAGTTGGCGACCAGCTGGGCGGAGATCCGCAGCGTGGCCCGGTCCTCCATCAGCCCGACGCCGGACAGGTCCGGCACGGTGGAGCAGCCGATGCCCATGCCCACCCAGCGCACGACGTAGCCGAGGATCGACTGCGCGTTCGTCTCCAGCTCGTGGGTGACCGCGTCGGCCGTCAGCGTCGCCGGGTCGGCCAGCGGCAGCTCCAGCAGCGGGCGCCGCTGCGCGACCGGCCGGGTGGCGATCCCGGACTGCACCTCGTGCACGTCGACCCGCAGGTAGTGCAGCGCATGCAGGGTGGCGGCGGTCGGTGAGGGCACCCAGGCGCAGTTCGCGCCGGTCTTCGGGTGGCCGATCTTCTGCTCGATCATCTCGGCCATCGCGGCCGGCTTGGCCCACATGCCCTTGCCGACCTGGGCGCGGTGCGAGAACCCGGCGGCGAGTGCGACGTCGACGTTGCGGTCCTCGTAGGTCTGCAGCCAGGTGGTCGACTTCATGTCGCCCTTGCGGAGCACCGGGCCCGCCCGGAAGCAGGTGTGGATCTCGTCGCCGGTCCGGTCCAGGAACCCGGTGTTGACGAAGATGACCCGCTCGCCGGCCTCGGCGATGCAGGCGCCGAGGTTGACGGTGGTCCGCTTCTCCTCGTCCATGATGCCGATCTTGAGCGTGTTCGGGCTCAGCCCGAGCGCCTCCTCCACCGCCGCGAACAGCTCGACGGTCAGCGCGACCTCCTCGGGGCCGTGCTGCTTGGGCTTGACGATGTAGACGCTGCCGGCCCGCGAGTTCGTGTGCGGGCCCTTGTGCTGCAGGTCGTAGAGCCCGGCGACGGCGGACACCAGCGCGTCCAGCACGCCCTCGGCGATCTCGTCGCCCTGCGCGGTCAGCACCGCGTTGGTGGTCATGTGGTGGCCGCAGTTGCGGACCAGCATCAGCGAGCGACCGGGCAGGGTGAGCGCCGAGCCGTCCGGCGCGGTGTACTCGCGGTCCGGGTTGACCCGGCGGGTGACGGTCCGGCCGCCCTTCTCGAACTCGGCGACCAGGTCGCCGGTGAGCAGGCCCAGCCAGGTGCGGTACGCCGCCGCCTTGTCCTCGCCGTCGACGGTCGCGACCGAGTCCTCGAGATCGACGATGGTGGTGACGGCCGACTCCAGGACGACGTCCGCGACGCCGGCGTGGTGCTGGCGCCCCACCCGGGCCGTCGGGTCGATGCCCAGCTCCAGGTGCAGGCCGTTGCGGGTGAGCAGCACGGCGCCACGGCCGTCGGCGTCGGTCGGCCGGTGCCCGGCGAACTGCGCGGGATCGGCGAGCACGACCGGCCCGTCGGCGGTGTCGGCGACCAGGCCGTCGTCGGTGACGCGGTAGGCGCTCACCCCGGCGTGGCTGCCGCGGGCCAGCGGGAACAGCTCGTCGAGCAGCTCGTCGGCGGCGGCGATGACCTGGGCGCCGCGCTGCTCGTCGTAGCCGGGGGCGAGCTCGCCCTGCTGCGGGAGCGCGTCGGTGCCGTAGAACGCGTCGAACAGCGAGCCCCAGCGGGCGTTCGCCGCGTTCAGCGCGTAGCGCGGCACGGTCGCGGGCACGACCAGCTGCGGGCCGGGGATCTCGGCGATCTCCGGATCGACCCGGTCCACGCTGATCGTGGGCGAGGCGTCGGGGCGCAGGTAGCCCAGCTCGGTCAGGAACGCCTCGTACTCCTCGACCGAACCGGCACCGTGCTCGGAGTGCCAGGCGTCGATGCGGGCCTGGAGGTCGTCCCGGCGGGCCAGCGCGTCGGCGATCCTCGGCGCGAAGCGCTCCTGCAGCCGCGCCAGGGTCGACCAGAACGACTCGGCGGTGAGACCCACGTCGGACAGGAGCTCGTCCTCGACGAACGCGCGCAGGTGCGGATCGACCTGCAGCCCGGAGCTGTCGGCCATCTGTGACCACCCTCTCTACATATGCCTGGGACTGGCTGCATTTCTACCAGTGGACTATCTTTTCCGCATCATGAAAGTGACGCGGCACGCGGAACCTCCCGTGCCGACGTACCCTCGCGTGAGCCCGACCACGCCCGGGAGGACCGAACCATGCCCCTCGCCCGCCGCGTCCACGACGAGTTCGTCGCCCTGCTCGGCGCCGCCGACGTGATCGACGATCCGGTCCGCGCCCGCGCCTACGAGTGCGACGGGCTGACCGGCAGCCGGGTCGTCCCGGAACTCGTACTGCTCCCCCGCACCGCCGACGACGTCGCCGGCTGCGTCCGGATCTGCGCCCGGCACCGCGTCCCGTTCGTCGCGCGCGGCGCGGGCACCGGCCTGTCCGGCGGCGCGCTGCCGGTGGCCGACGGCGTCGTCATCGGGCTGAACCGGCTCAACCGGGTGCTCGAGGTCGATCCGGAGAACCGCCGCGCGGTGCTCGAGCCCGGCGTCACCAATCTCGAGATCACCGCGGCCGCCGCGCCGCACGGCCTCTACTACGCGCCCGACCCGTCGTCCCAGCAGGTCTGCACGATCGGCGGCAACGTCGCGGAGAACTCCGGCGGCGCGCACTGCCTGAAGTACGGCTTCACCACCAACCACGTGCTGTCGATGGAGGTCGTGCTGCCGGACGGCTCCCAGGTCACCCTGGGCACCGACTCCGCCGAGCAACAGGGCCCGGACCTGCGCGGGGTGTTCCTCGGCTCGGAGGGCACCCTCGGCATCGTCACCGCCGTCACCGTGCGGCTGCTGCGCACCCCGGAGGTCATGCGCACGCTGCTCGCCGACTTCCCGTCGGTCGCCGCGGGCGGGCAGGTGGTGTCCGACATCGTCGCCGCCGGGATCGTCCCGGCCGCCGTCGAGATGATGGACGCGCTCGCGATCGAGGCGGCCGAGGGCGCCACCGGGGCCGGTTACTCGCTGGACACCCCGGCCGCGCTGGTGGTGGAGCTCGACGGCACCGTCGAGGAGTGCGAGGAGCAGTTCGCACTGGTCAAGGAGATCTGCGACCGGCACGGCTGCACCCGGCTGCACATCGCGGGCTCGCCCGAGGAGCGGGCGAACATCTGGCGCGGGCGCAAGGCCGCGTTCGCCGCGGTCGGCCGGATCTCGCCGGACTACATCGTGCAGGACGGCGTCGTCCCCCGGACCCGGCTGGCCGAGGTGCTGGAGCGGATCGAGGAGATGAGCACGGACGCGGGCCTGCGGGTCGCGAACGTCTTCCACGCCGGGGACGGCAACCTGCACCCGCTGGTGCTGTTCTCCGACGCCGAGGGCCAGACCGAGCGGGCCGAGCACCTGTCGGCGCAGATCGCCGAGCTGTGCGTCGAGATGGGCGGCTCGCTGTCCGGCGAGCACGGCATCGGCACCGACAAGGCCTGCTCGATGCCGACCATGTTCGGCGAGGACGACCTGGCCGTGATGGACCGGGTCCGGGCCGGCTTCGATCCGGACCACATCTGCAATCCCGGCAAGCTGCTGCCCACCCCACGGCTGTGCGGCGAGAAGCCGGGCCGGTACCGGCCGCATCCCCTGGAGGAAGCCGGCCTGATCGAGCGTCTCTAGAAGGGCCCGAACCCATGACCCGCGCTGCCCCCACCACGCTGCGCCCGACGTCGGCGAAGGAGGTCCGCGACGCCGTCCTCGACACCCCGGGCCGGCTCGCGATCTCCGGGGCGGGCACCGCCCGCCACTGGGCCGGACGGCCCGCCGAGGCCGACGCCACGATCGACCTGTCCGCGCTGTCCGGGGTGATCACCCACAACCCGGGTGACATGACGGTCTCGGTGCACGCCGGGACGCCCGTGCGCGAGCTGCAGGAACAGCTGGCCGAGCACGGCCAGCGGCTCGCGCTGGACGCCGCCCGGACCGACCGCGGCGCGACCGTCGGCGGGCTGCTCGCGACCGCCGACGCCGGCCCGTCCGCGCTGGTCTACGGCGGCATGCGGGACCTGGTGATCGGCACGACCACGGTGCTCGCCGACGGCACGATGGTCCGCAGCGGCGGCCACGTCATCAAGAACGTGGCCGGCTACGACATGGCCAAGCTGATGCACGGCTCGTACGGCACCTTCGGCCCGGTGGTCGAGGTGGTGCTGCGGCTGCACCCGGTGCCCAAGGCGGTGGCCTGCATCGCCGTCGACGGGCCCCTGGACGCCGCCGCCGCACACGTGCGACGGCTGATGGCGAGCCCGCTGGAGCCGATCGCGGCCGAGTGGGTGTCCGGCGACCCTGGCACGCTGCTCGTCCGGTTGGAGGGCGGGATCGACACCCTGCCCGCGCGCACCGGGCGGCTGCTGGAGCTGCTCGGCGACGGGGCCCGGGAGATCGGGCCGGAGGGCTGGGCCCGGCACGCCGCGCTGACCGGCGGCCCGTCCCGCCGGCCGGAGCAGGCGCGGGCGGCCGTCGCCGCGGCCGGCCCGGCCGGGACCTCCGCGACCGCGCTCGCCGGGGCCGGCATCGCGGACCCGACGGCTGTCCCCGGCCCGGACCCGGCGGCGCCCGCCGGGGCCGGTGCGGCCGGCGACCCAGGGGCCGTCGTCCGGATCGGGTGCGCACCGGTCCGGCTCGCCCCGCTGCTCGCCGGGCTGCCCAGCACCGCCGTCACCGCGGGCCCGGCCACCGGCGTCGCCACCGTGACGGTGCCGGGCAGCGCGGTCGCCGATGTGCACCGGGCGGTGGCCGCGGTCGGCGGCACGTCGGTGCTGCGGGACCGCTCGGACACCCAGGACGCCCCCGCCTGGGGACCGGCACCATCCGCACTCGCCCTGCTCAAGGCCGTCAAGACCCAGCTCGACCCCGAGGCCCGGTTCGCCGCCGGTCGCTTCGAACCCTGGATGTGAGGCACGCATGACGAGCACCCACGACCCCGCCCAGCCGTCCGCCTTCGACGGCGTCCACCCGCCGGAGCGGGAGCTGCTCGACGACTGCGTGCACTGCGGGTTCTGCCTGCCCACGTGTCCGACCTACGTGCTGTGGGGCGAGGAGATGGACTCCCCGCGCGGCCGGATCCTGCTGATGGACCTGGCCGAGAAGGGCGACATCGGGCTCGACGGCCCGTTCACCGAGCACATCGACAACTGCCTGGGCTGCATGGCCTGCGTGACGGCCTGCCCGTCCGGCGTGCAGTACGACAAGCTGCTGGAGTCGGTGCGCCCGCAGATCGAGCGCAACGTCCCCCGCAACCGGGCGGACAAGCTGTTCCGGGACGCGATCTTCGCGCTGTTCCCCTACCGGCGCCGGTTGCGCGCCGCTGCCCTGCCCGGCGCGCTCTACCAGAAGCTGCGCACCGTCCCGGCGATCCGGAAGCTGGCCGAGAAGCTGCCCGGCCGGCTGCCGGCCGGAACGATGAGGCGGCTCGCCGCCGTGGAGTCGCTGCTGCCGCCGGTCTCGGTCCGCGAGGCGTTCGCCACGCTGCCGGTGCACACCCCCGCCGTCGGACGCCGCCGGGCCCGGGTCGCGCTGCTCACCGGCTGCGTGCAGGACGTGTTCTTCCACCGGGTCAACGAGGCCACCCTGCGGGTGCTCGCCGCCGAGGGCTGCGACGTGCTGGTGCCGCGCGACCAGCAGTGCTGCGGCGCGCTGGAGGTGCACGCCGGCCGCGCGGAGTCCGCGCTGGCCAGGGCGCGGCGCACGATCGCCCGGTTCGAGACGCTCGACGTCGACGCGGTGGTCACCAACGTCGCGGGCTGCGGCTCGTCGATGAAGGATTACGGCCACCTGCTCGCCGACGACCCGGAGTGGGCCGACCGGGCGGCCGCGTTCTCCGCGCGCTGCCGCGACGTGCACGAGGTGCTGGCCGAGCTGTACTCGCGTCCCGAGTCCGAGGACGGCGGCCCGCGTGCCCCGCGGACCCCGGTGCGCGGCCGCGTCGCCTACCACGACGCCTGCCACCTCGGGCACGCCCAGGGCGTGCGGTCCGAGCCGCGGGAGGTGCTGCGGACGGTGCCGGAGGTGGAGCTGGTCGACATCGCCGAGGCGTCGCTGTGCTGCGGCTCCGCCGGGATCTACAACATGATCATGCCGGACGCAGCGGCCGAGCTCGGCGAGCGCAAGGCCGGGAAGATCCGGGACGCGAAGCCGGACGTGGTGGTCACCGCGAACCCGGGCTGCCTGCTGCAGATCGCCAAGTACCTGCCCGGGTCCACCGACGGCCCGAACAGCACCGACGGCACCGGCGGCCCGGGGTTCGCCGACGTCCCGCTGCTGCACCCGGTGCAGCTGCTCGACGCCAGCATCCGCGGGGCGGCACTGCCGCACCGCTGAACCGGCCGGCAGGGGAGCACCGGCCGGGGCCGCGACCGACGTCGCCGCACCCCCTGCTCGTCGGCGCACCCGTCAGAGCGGGTGCGCCGCCGCGGCGGGGGTGCGGGGATGGGCCGGGGGTGCGTCCTGGTCCTGGAAGGCCGCCAGCACCGCCCGCCCCGCGGGCAGCAGCGTCCATCTGCACCGGTCCGCCCCGATCTCGACGGCGACGTCGTCCTCGGTCCCGACCCGCCGTCACGCACCGGACCGCACCCCGGCCGGCTCGACGATCCGGGCCACCGCGTCGTGCCACGGGCCGGTCGCCGTCCCGGCAAGGAACCGGAACGGGCCCGTCGCGGCCAGCTCGGCCAGGGTCACCGGGCCGGCCCCGGCCAGCGGGTGCCGGGCGGACACGACCGCGTGCAACGGCTCGGTCCAGGCCGGGCGCACCAACAGCCCGCGGGCCACCGGGGTACCGCGGACCAGCGCGAGATCCAGGTCCCCGGCCAGCACCGCGTCCAGCCGCTCCCGCACCGGCAGGTCGAACAGCTGCACGTCGAGTGCCTGGTTGCGGGCGCGCAGCCGCTCGATGCCGGTCTCGATCCGCGCGGTCGGGCCGGCCGCGGTGCCCAGCCGGAGCCGGACGGCGGGCTCGTCGAGCACCCGGTGCACCCGGTCCGCCGCGGCCAGCGCCTCGCGCGCCGCGGCGAGCACCCGGCGCCCGGCCGGGGTCAGCGGGACGTGCCGGGACGACCGGTCCAGCAGCGCGACCTGCCTGCTGACCGCCGGCTGGACGATCCGCAGCCGTTCCGCGGTCCGGCCGAAGTGCAACTCCTCGGCCACCATGACGAAGTAGCGCAACCCGCGCAGTTCAATGTCCGCCGCTCCCTGCCTGCATCGATGTCCGACGCTGATCGCTGCGCGGTCTGTTCCGGTCTGGTTCGCCGCCCGCCGCCGGGGTGGGCCGGACCCATGCGGATCGGAACCTTCCTCGACCCCTCCGGCGGACCGGCAACGGTCCACGACGCGATCGCTGCGGCGGGCCGGCGCGGGCTCGACGCGGTCTGGGCGAACCGGCTCCCGGGCAGCTGGGACCCGTTGGCGCTGCTCCCCGGTGCCGGTCCGGACCGTGGGCCCGCCGAGCTCGGCACCGCGGTGACGCTCACCGCCCCGGTGCATCCGACCGCGCTGGCGGCGAACGCGCTGACCGTGCAGGCCGTCGTCGGCGGGCGGCTGACGCTCGGCGTGGGGCCGGGTCACGGGTGGTTCGTGACCGACCAGCTCGGCCTGCCCTACGACGCGGTCACCGCCCGAACCCGCGAGTACCTGGAGATCCTGCGACCGCTGCTGCACGGCGAGCACGTCACCCACCGGGGCCGCTTCCACACCGTCGACACCCGGATCATGGTGCCCGGCCCGCCGCCCCGGTTGCTGCTGTCCGCGCTCGGGCCGCGGATGCTCGCCGTCGCCGGGGAGCTCACCGACGGCACGGTCGCCACCTGGGTGCGGCCGGACCTGGTCGCCGACCACCTGCGGCCCGCGCTGCCGGACACCACCCGGATCGTCGTCTCGGTGGTGACCGTGGTGACCTCCGATCCGGACGCGGCCCGGGCCGGGATCGAGCGGACGTTCGGCGTGGCCGCCGACATGCCCGCCTACCGGACGGCGCTGGAGCGGGGCGGAGTGACCCGGATCGCCGAGACCGTGGCCGCCGGGGACGAGGAGGCGGTGGCCGCGGAGCTGCGCCGGTTCGCCGACGCGGATGTCACCGATCTGGTGCTGGTGGCGCGGCCGGGGAGCACCCGGATCTCGTCCTGGACGTCGCCGACGCCTCCGGGCGACCAGATCCGTCACGCACCCGTTCCGCCGGACCCCAGGATGCTCGCCGTGCTGTCCGTGACGATCGCGTCGCAGGCGACACCGGTGCCCGACCGGCCGCTGCCGTGACGGTGGAGGTAGCTCGGCCGGTTCAGTAGGTGCGCCGGCGGACCCGGCGGCGGTGCGACCGCCGCCAGGCCGTCGGCCCCGTCGTCCGGACGGTCGCGGGGGCGGCCGCACGCCGGGCGCCCGCCCGGCGCCCACGCGGTTCGCCCCACGGCGGATGCGCCGCGCCCGGCTCCACCAGGACCGGCTCCCCCACGGCCGACTCCCCCAGGGGCTGCTCCACCGGGGACTGTTCCACCGGGGCCGGCTCCGCCACCGGCTCTGCGGAGCCCAGCTGCGCACGCAACGCCCCGAGCTCGGCACGCAGTGCGAGCAGGTCCCATTTGCGCGCGGTGTCGGCCCGCTGTAGCTGTTCGATCCGCCCGTGCCCGAGGACCAGCAGCACCCCGGCGAGCACCCATCCCGCCAGCGCCACCCAGCCCGCTGCCGACACCGGCCACCTCCGCTCCGTTCCGGCGACCGTCCGTCGCGTGCGCACCTGTACGGTAACCCGATCGGGGACGGCGACCGGCTCTCCCGGTGAGGCACCGCACGCTCCCGGCAGCGGGGGCCGTACTACCCTGCAACGTGCAGGCACCGGTGCCCGCGCTCCTCTGGCCGCCCGCCGGGCCCTCCGCGCCCCGCCCGGATCTCCGGGGTCGTGTCGGCGCGCCGACGACGTCGACGGTGCGCGGGCGTGCAGATCGAGGAGGCTGACTGTGGAGCACAAATCTGGTAACGGAGTGACCACTCAGAGCGATGGTGCGTTCGTGCAGGAGAAGTCCGTGACCCCGTCAGCCCGTCATTTCCCGCAGACCCTCGTCGCGATGGACCCGCCGACCCTACCCGCGGCCGGCCTGACTCCGCCGCCACCGGAGTTCCGGCAGTTCCCGACGCCGCAGCGCTCCGTTCCGGGACACCCGGGACTGCGCAGCCGGCTACGCCGCGTCCTGCTGTTCTGGCGCCGCGGCGGCTGACGTCCGCGCGCCGGCCCGGTCACCGTGCGGTGACCGGGCCGGCGGGCGTCGGGGGTGCGGTCAGCTCCGCGCGGGCACGGACCGCTTCAGCCCGACGACGATCGCCGCCAGGGTCACCAGCACCAGCACCAGCAGCACCGTGCCGAGGTTGAACCCGACGCCGTAGATCAGCACGAACGCCAGCGCACCGGTGAGTAGGCAGTAGTAGGTCATCGGGATGATCGTCATCCGGATGACGTCGCCCTCCCTGCCGAGCAGGCCGACGGTCGCCGACGCGGCGACGACGTTGTGCACGGTGATCATGTTGCCGGCCGCGCCACCGACGGCCTGGGTCGCGACGACGGTCTCCGGGGCCACCCCGATGTTCTCCGCGGTCGCGAACTGGAACAGCGCGAAGGTCAGGTTGGAGACCGTGTTCGAGCCCGCGACGAACGCCCCGAGGGCCCCGATCCACGGCGCGAGGATCGGCCAGGCCGGGCCCGCCACCGCGGCCGCGCCCTCGGCGAGGGTGAGCGGCATCGACGCCAGCCCGGTGTCGTTGAAGTCCGGGCCGGAGTTGATCAGGATCCGGACCAGTGGCAGCGCGAACAGCAGCGCCACCGCCGCGCCGGCGAGCTGGCGGGCCGACACCGACCAGGACGACCCGATCTGCCGGCCGGTCATCCGGTGCAGCCCGTAGGTGACCAGGCAGGCCAGCAGGAACACCGCGCCCGGCGAGTACAGCGGCTGCAGCTGCTCGTCGATCCCGGTGCCGAGGATGTCGTCCGGGCCGACCGTCACCCCGGTCAGCCAGTCCTTGATCGGCTCGACCGTCCTGGAGAGCACCAGGACCAGCGCGACGACCACGTACGGGGTCCAGGCCAGCCAGATGTTCATCCGCGCCCCGGCGACCGAGGTGTCGGGCTGGATGGAGCCGGTCCAGCGGTCCAGCCAGCTCTCCCGGGGCGGGAACTCCCACACCGTCTTCGGCATCAGGAAACCGCGGCTGGAGGTGAACATGACCAGCGCGAGCCCGATCAGCCCGCCGAGCAGGGCCGGGAACTCCGGGCCGAGCAGGGCGGCGACCGCCACGTAGGGCACGGTCATCGCGAACGCCGCGTACAGCGCGAACGGCCACACCGCCAGGCCCTCGGCGAAGCTGCGGTTCTCGCCGAAGAAGCGGGTCAGCAGGCAGACCAGGAACAGCGGGATCAGGGTGCCCGCGACCGCGTGCAGCACGGCCACCTCGAGGCCGAGCACGGACAGGTAGCCGGTGGCGTCCAGCCCGAGCGCCGCGGTGCGTGCCTCGACCTCGGCCGACCCGGACAGCCCCTGCCCCAGACCGGTCAGGACCGGCGTCCCGGCCGCGCCGAAGCTGACCGGGGTGGACTGGATGACCATGCCGACCAGCACCGCGGCGAGCGCCGGGAAGCCGAGCGCGAGCAGCAGCGGGGCGACGACCGCGGCGGGCGTCCCGAACCCGGACGCGCCCTCGATGAACGAGCCGAACAGCCAACCGATGATGATCGCCTGCACCCGGCGGTCCGGGCTGATGCTGGTGAACCCGGCGCGGATGGTCGCCAGCGCCCCGCTCTGGGTCAGGGTCTGCAGCAGCAGCAACGCACCGAAGATGATGTAGAGCAACCCGATCGCGATCACCAGGCCCTCGATCGAGGCGGCCACGATCGTCGTGGTGTCCATCCCCCACACCAGGGCGCCGATCAGCGCCGCCACGACGAAGCCGAGCGGCATCGCGTATTTCGCCGGCCAGCGCAGCCCGACCAGCAGGATCGCGACGACGAGGATCGGCGTGAGCGCGAGCAGGCTGAGTACGCCCAGGTTGTCCACGGTGACATCTCCTCGGGAGACGGTGCCTTCCGGACAGAACGTCCGGAGCCAACACGAGTGCACAGGACCTTGTCATCCGGGCGGGCGTATCGCAAGGCGTGAGTGGAATCAGTATTTCGCGAAGTGGATCCATCCGGCGTCGCCGTCGTAGGACCGTCCGTCCACCGTGACGCCCGGTCCGTCGTCGTCGAGCCGCTCGACGGCGCCCACCTCGACCCAGTCCGCCGGCAACGTCGCGTCCGGCGGGAACGTCGCGGCGAGCGCATGGTCCTCGCCCCCGGTGAGCACCCACCGCAGCGGGTCCAGGCCGAGCGCCGAGCCGATCTCGGCCAGCTTCGCCGGCACCGTGAACGCCCGCGACCGCAGCCGCACCGCCACCCCGGAGGCGCCCGCGACGTGCGCCAGGTCGGCCAGCAGCCCGTCCGACACGTCGATCATCGCGGTGGCGCCGGCGGCGGCCGCGGCCGGCCCCGCGGCGTACGGCGGGGCGGGCACCCGGTGCGCGTTCACCAGTGCCGCGGGCGACCGGAACCCGCGGCCGAGCACGGCCAGCCCGGCGGCCGACCACCCGAGCCGCCCGCAGACCGCAACCCGGTCGCCCGGCCGCGCCCCCGAACGCAGCACCGGCGACCGGCCCTGCAGCGACCCGAGCGCGGTCACCGAGACCACGAGCACCGGCCCCGACGTCAGGTCGCCGCCGACCAGCCCGGCCTCCACCGCCGACGCCTCCGCCCACAGCCCGTCGGCGAGCTGCTCGATCCAGGACGCCGGCGTCTCCGACGGGCAGGCCAGCCCGACCAGCAGCGAGGTGGGCACCGCGCCCATCGCGGCCAGGTCGGCCAGGTTCGCCGCGGCCGCCTTGCGGCCCACCTGCTCGGGACTGGACCAGTCCAGCCGGAAGTGCACGCCCTCGACCAGGACGTCGGTGCAGGCGACCACCCGCCCGTCCGGGGTCGCGACGACGGCCGAGTCGTCACCGGGGCCGAGCAGGGTGCTGTCCGGCTGGACCCGGCCGGCGGTGACCCGGTCGATCACCCGGAACTCACCAACCTCCCGGAGTGAGACGCTCGCCTCGGAACCGCCCTCGGGCGTGATCGCGGATGGGGACACGGGGGCTGCCTCCGGTAGGTTCGGCGTCCGACATTCCTGCCGTCAACCATCGGGCAGGGCGGCACGTACCGGAAAGGGGCACGCCGTGGTGCAGGCATACATCCTCGTCCAGACGGAGGTCGGCAAGGCCGCCTCCGTCGCCTCCGAGATCGGGGGCCTGCCGGGGGTCATCTCGGCGGAGGACGTCACCGGACCGTACGACGTGATCGTCCGCGCCGAGGCCGACGACGTCGACGAGCTCGGCCGGCTCGTCGTCGCCCGGGTGCAGAACGTCAACGGGATCACCCGGACGCTCACCTGCCCCGTGGTCAAGCTCAACTGATCGGGCCGTACCCGTGGCAGGGGCCGGGAGCCGACGCATCGCACCGCTCACCGCGGTGGCGGTCGCCCTGCCCCTGCTGCTGGCGGTCGTCGTCGCCGGGCTGGGGATCCACGCCCGGACGACGGCCGGGCCGGACACCGGCCCGCTCGAGCTCCCCGCCGACGCCGCCCCGCAGGCGACCACCCCGGCCTGTGCCGCCGTGCTGGAGGCGCTGCCCGCCGAACTCCCCGGCACGGGCGGCCCGATGCCGCCGCGCGAGCTGGCCCCGGCCGTGCCTGGCGCCCGTGCCTGGGTGGCGCAGCCGGAGCCGGTGGTGCTGCGCTGCGGCACCGACCGGCCGGCCGAGCTGGGCCCGACCTCGCCGCTGATCGTCGTCAACGGGGTGGACTGGCTGCCGCTGACCGGCGCGCCGGACGCCCGCTCGGACACCTACGCCGTCGTCGACCGGGAGGTGTACCTGGAGCTCACCGCACCGACCGAGACCGGTCCGGGCCCGCTGCAGGCGGTGGCGGACGCGGTCGGCGCCACCCTGCCGGTGCAGCCGGTGCAGGTTCGGTAGCTACCGCAGCCCGGTGCCGCGGCTCAGCGCCGTCTCGACCAGCGTGGTCAGCAGCTCGCGGTAGTCGAGCCCGGTGACCGCCCACATCTTCGGGAACGCCGAGCTCGGGGTGAAGCCGGGCATCGTGTTGACCTCGTTGACGGTGATCGCGCCGTCGTCGGTGACGAAGAAGTCGACCCGGGCCAGCCCCTGCACGTCCAGTGCACGGAACGCGGTGATCGCCTTCCAGCGCACCGACTCGGTGATCTCGTCGTCCAGCTTGGCCGGGATGTCCAGCTCGGACACGTCGAGGTACTTGGACTCGAAGTCGTAGAACTCTCCGGTGTAGCGCAGCTCCGCGGGCAGGCTGGCCCGGACGCTGCCGTCCGGGAACTCGAGCACCGCGCACTCCACCTCGCGGCCCGGCACGGCGGCCTCGACCAGAACCTTCGGGTCGTGCAGCCGGGCCTGGGCGATCGCGGCGTCCAGCGCGGCCGGGTCGGTCACCCGGCTCACGCCCATCGACGAACCGGCGCGGGCCGGCTTGACGAACAGCGGCAGTCCGAGCCGGTCCCGGTCGGCGAAGCCGATGTCGGTCCCCGGGCGCAGCACGACCCCGTCGGCGACGGCGAGGCCCTCGGCGCGTAGCAGTTTCTTGGCGAACTCCTTGTCCATCCCCACTGCGGACGACAGCACCCCGGCACCCACGTACGGCAGGCCCGCCATCTCCAGCAGGCCCTGCACGGTGCCGTCCTCGCCGAACGCGCCGTGCAGGATCGGGAAGACGACGTCGACGCCGGACAGTGCCTCGCCGGCCCGGTCCGCGTCCAGTCGGACCAGGCCGCGGCCGGGCTCGCCGGGCAGCACCAGCGCGTCCGCGGTGCCGTCCACCTCGGGCAGGGTCCGATCGGAGATCGCCAGCCGCTCCGGGTCGCCCGGGCCGACGACCCAGCCGCCGTCGCGGCTGATGCCGACCGGGACCACCTCGAACCGCTCCGGGTCGAGGTGGGTAAGCACGCTGCCCGCGGAGACGCACGAGATCGCGTGCTCGGAACTACGGCCACCGAAGACGACGGCGACCCTGACCCGGTCGGAACTCATGGGCCCCGAGGGTAGGCGGCCCCGCCGGGCGCCCGATCAGCCGGTCAGCCGGGCCAGCGCGGCCCGCAGGTCGGCCCGGGTCCCGGCGGCGTGGCCGACCACCAGCCCGGACGTCCGCGACGGGCCCTCGTGGTAGCCGGCCAGCCCGCGGACCGTGATCCCGCGCCCGGCGGCCGCGGCGACCTGCCCGGCCTCGGTCCCGGGGAAGCCGCGCAGCACCAGGTGCGCCCCGGCCGGGTCGCCGTGCGCCGTCCAGCCCGCGGCGGCCGCGGCGGCCAGCACCGTGGACCGGCGTTCGCGCAGCTCGCGGCGCAGCCGGCGCAGGTGCCGGGACAGGTCGCCGTGCCGGGCCAGCGCGACGAGCACCCGCTGGCCCGCCGGCGAGGGCCGGTTCCCGGTGCGTTCGCGCAGGTCCCGCCAGGCGGCGAGCACCGGTGGCGGGGCGAGCGCCCAGCCGACCCCCAGCGTCGGGCTGACGATCTTGCTGGCGGTGCCGAGGTGCACCACCGTGTCCGGGGCGAGCGCGGCGAGCAGCGGCAGCGGCGCGACGTCGTAGCGCAGCTCGCCGTCGTAGTCGTCCTCGATGATCAGGAACCCCTCGGCCCGGGCCCGCTCGACCAGCGCCACCCGGCGGTTGGCGGGCATCCGCACCGCGGTCGGGAACTGGTGCGCCGGGGTGACGTACACGGCCGCACAACCGGCCGGGACGGCGTCGACGACCAGGCCGTCGCCGTCCACCGGGACGGGCACGATCCGCAGCCCGGCGGCACGCAGCGCGGAGACCGCGCGCCGGTAGCCGGGCTCCTCTACCGCGACCCGGGCGCCCGCGGGCAGCAGCCGGGCCAGCTCGGCGACGGCGGCCGAGGTGCCCGCGGTGGTCAGCACGGCGTCCGGGGTGAGCCCGCGGTGCCGCAGCAGGTGCTCGACGACGGCGGCGTGGAAGTCCGGCAGTCCGTCCGGGCGGGGTGCGTCGTCGGGTTCCGGATCGGCGGCGGCCCGCCAGGCCCGGCGCCACACCGCCCGGTCGAGCGCCGCGACGCAGGGCCGGCCGGGATCGAGCGCCGCCGGGACGCCGTCCCGGTGCGGTGCGCGCACCGCACCGGGCGTCGCGTCGCGGGTGCCGTCGTCCGGGAGCCCGACCGGGAGCGCGGTGACGTAGGTGCCCGAGCCGGTCCGGCCGGCCACCCAGCCCTCGGCGAGCAGCTGGTCGAACGCGGCGGCGGTGACCGTGCGGCTCACCCGCAGCGCGGCCGCCAACGCCCGGGTCGAGGGCAGCCGGTCGCCGGGCCGCAGCGTGCCACCGGCCGCGGCCGCGCGGAGCCCGTCGGCGAGCTGCACCGCGAGCGGGACTGACGAGCCGCGGTCGAGCGGCAGCGGCGGGACCTCGGACACGAATCGGCCTTTCCGATCGGCGCGGGATTGGCCGTTCCAGGATGCCACTGCACGGCGTCACGCTGGTCGCGTGACGCTCTCCCCCACCACCCGCAGCACCCTCGGCCGCAAGCCCGATCGCGCCGCCACCGACCGCGCCGAGCTGCACGCACTCCTCGACGAGGGCCTGGTGTGCCACGTCGGGTTCGTCCGCGACGGCGCACCGGTGGTGCTGCCCACCGCGTACGGACGCGCCGGCGACACCCTCTACCTGCACGGATCCACCGGTGCGGGCTGGCTGCGCACCGACGAGCTGCCCTGCTCGGTCGCCGTCACCCACCTGGACGGGATCGTGCACGCCAGGGCGGTGATGAACTTCTCGATGAACTACCGCAGCGCCGTCGTGCACGGGACGGCCCGGCGGGTCACCGATCCCGCCGCGAAGGCCGACGGGCTGCGCGCGATCGTCGAGCACCTGACCCCGGGCGCCTGGGACCACGCCCGCCGGCCGAACAACCGCGAGCTCGCCGCGACCGCGCTGTTCGCGCTCGACCTGACCGAGGCCAGCGTGAAGCGCCGCTCCGGCCCGCCGTCGGACGACCCGCCGGACGTCGAGGCCGATCTCGCCTGGTGCGGCGTGGTACCGCTGCGCACCGTGCGCGACGCCCCGCAACCGGCCCCCGACCTGCCGGTACACCACTCGCTGCCGGCCCACCTGGGGGCTGCGGACCACCGGTACGGGTGACGTAGTCTCGGGTCACGCGATCCGCCGGGCATCCCGGTCGGTGACGCCCGGCGAGCGCCGTCCCGCGGGTCGCGCCTACGCAGCCCTCACCGCCCCCGAGGAGGACGCGTGATCAGCACGGTCATCCCGCCGGTCCCTGCCCCGGGTCTCACCGGCGCCCTCATGCCGCAGTGCACCCAGGACCCGGGGTCCTGGTGCGCCACCCTCTACCGCTGGACCAACAACGACTTCATCGCCCAGCACGCCGACGTCATCGTCGGCCGCACCATCTCGATCACCTCGATCATCCTGATCGCGGTGCTGGCGCGCTGGCTGGCGCACCGCGGCATCGCGCGGATGGTCAACGGTGCCACCAACGGCGCGTTCACCGCGCTCGCCGGGCGGGCCCGCCGGCTGCGCCGCGCCCCCGAGGGCGGCGGCAGCGGCGACGCCCCCGGTGCGCAGCGCCGGATGCAGCGCGCCCGCACCATCGGGTCGGTGCTGCGCTCGATCGTCTCCGCGGTGGTGCTGCTGGTCGCGGTGATGATGGTGATGAACGAGCTCGGCTACCCGCTGGGCCCGCTGCTCGCCGGTGCCGGGGTGCTCGGCCTGGCGATCGGTTTCGGCGCGCAGAACCTGGTGCGCGACTTCCTGTCCGGCATGTTCATGCTGCTGGAGGACCAGTACGGGGTCGGCGACATCGTCGACGTCGGCGAGGCGGTCGGCACCGTCGAGGCGGTCGGGCTGCGGATCACCACGATCCGGGACCTGCAGGGCACCGTCTGGTACGTCCGCAACGGCGAGATCCTGCGGGTGGGCAACATGAGCCAGGGCTACGCCGTCGCCGTGGTGGACCTGCCGATCGCGCACAGCGCCGACGTCGAGCAGGCCACCGAGCTGGCCGGCTCGACGGCGACCACGCGGGCCGCCCAGGACGACATCTCCGGTGACGTCCTGGAGCCGCCCGAGGTGCTCGGCGTCGACCGGATCAGCCCGGAGGGCGTTACGCTGCGGATCACCGTCCGGGTCAAGCCGGGCCGGCAGTGGGCGGTGCAGCGCGCACTCAACGGCGCGATCACCGACGCGTTCGACGACCACGGGGTCCCGCGGCCGATGCTGTTCCCGACCGCCGCCCTGGACGGGCGCACGCAGCGGCAGAGCTGAGACCATGACGGCGTGAGTGCACCGCAGAACTTCTACGCCGAGGTGGGCGGCGCTCCGGTCTTCCGCCGGATCGTCCACCGGTTCTACCAGGAGGTCGCCCGGGACGACGTGCTGCGGCCGATGTACCCGGAGGAGGATCTGGGCCCGGCCGAGGAGCGGCTGCGGATGTTCCTGGAGCAGTACTGGGGCGGCCCGCGCACCTACTCCGACCAGCGCGGGCACCCCCGGCTGCGGATGCGGCACGTGCCGTTCACGATCGGCCCGATCGAGCGGGACGCCTGGCTGCGCTGCATGCGGATCGCGGTCGACGAGGAGGACCTCTCGCCCGAGCACCGCGAGCAGCTGTGGAACTACCTCCAGTACGCCGCGCTCAGCATGCAGAACTCCGAGTTCTGATCCGGGCGCGGCGGTCCGCCGACGATCCGGTTCCCTGACACGTTCTGACTGCGACGTCCTTGATCGTCACCCTCCGCAAACCCCCGATCCGCCATCCGGCGGCCGATCGGGTGGTGTTCGGCCGCAATCCGGGCGCGAGCCGCCGTGATCGTGACCGAACGCGTCCGATCTCGTTGAACGGGACGCCGCCCCGGGAGGTCGGGCGGCGAGAAGTCACCCGTCTGGGGGTTCATCGTGACCGCACTGCCGTCGCCGTCCGGATCCGCGTCCGGTCCGCAACGTCCCGATCCTGCGCCCGGGTCGTCCCGGCACTCGCACCGTGCCGCCGACGCACCGACCGGTTCCGGCGGCGGCGAGCCCGGCGGCGTGGTGGACGGGGCCTGGTTCGCCGTCGTGCTCCGCGGCTACGACCGCGCCCAGGTCGAGACCCGGCTCTCGGACCTGGACCGGCGGATCCACGACGAGATCCGGCGCGCCGAGGCCGCCGAGCAGGCGCTGTCCGCGGCCCGCGCGCAGAGCCGCAGGCTGCAGCAGCAGGTCGAGGCCGGCGCGTCCGAGCAGGCGGGCTTCGGGCTCCGGGTGGAGCGCGTCCTGGAGGCCGCCGAGCGGGAGGCCGCCGAGCTGCGCGGCCGCGCGGCCGACGAGGCCGAGTCCATCGTCGCCGGCGCCCGCGAGGAGGCCGACGCCGTGCTCGCCCGGGCCCGCGAGGAGGCCGACGAGCGGCGCACCCGCACCGAGGAGGCGCTGCTCGGCCGGGCCGCGGAACTCGACCGCGAGTTCACCGCCCGCCGGACCGCGCTGGACGAGCAGGAGCGCGAGGCCGCCCGCCGCGAGCGCGAGCTCGCCGACCGCGAGCGGGACGCCGCCGAGCGGCTCGACCGGGCCGCCGAGGAGGCCGACCGGCTGCTGGCCACGACCCGCGCGGACGCCGACGAGATCCTCTCCGCCGCCCGCGACGAGGCCGCCGAGACGCTGCGGCGGCTCGGCGAGCGGCGGGCCGGCGTCGCCGGGGACGTCGAGCGCCTCGCCGCGCTCCGCGACGAGGTCCGGGAGGAGCTGTCCCGGATGCGCACCACCCTCGCCGCCGAGCTGGACCGGGAGCCGGTGGCCGCCACCCTGGACGACGCGCTGTTCGGCGGGTCCGAGCCGGGCATCTCCGATCTCCCCGGCGCCGCGCGCCCGGACGGTGGGCGCGACACCGGGCCCTCGTTCGTCTGGTCGTCCGGCGCCGGGACCGACGGGCTGCCGTCCACGGTGCGGCCCGATCCGGCCGTCCGGGACCGGTCGTCGTCCGCGACCGGCGACACCTCGGCCAGTACGGACACATCGGGCCTGCCGGGCAATTCGGATGAAACCGACGAAACGGTCGACGAGGACACCACCACCGGTACCCTGCTGCTCGGCCCCGGGCGCCGCCCCGGCACCGAGCGGGAGGACGACGCCGAGGGCACCACGATCGGGCAGATCCCGCCGGTGTCGCTGACCTCGATCGGGGTACTCCCGTTCGGTGATCTCGGCGCGGGCCGTGACAACGCCCGGACCAGGACGGACGGCGCCGCAGGTGGGTCCCGCACGCACCGGGGACCGACCCGGGGTCAGGGCCCCGGGCGCCGCTCGCGATAATCAGATCGTTATGTGCACCCGACCGTCGCAGAACGCATGACGTCGGCGCCCGGCCAGCCGGGACGTGACGACGCCGCGGAACCGGACCCTGACGGGCTCGGCGAGGCGATCCGGACCGGCCGCGTCCCCGTGGTCCCGGGATCCCTCGTCGACCTGGTGATGCGGTCGGGTTCCGCACGCTCCCCCGACGCCGGCACCGACGACGCCGCAACCGGCGACGCCGGCACGGCCGATGCCACCGGTGTGACTGGCCCGGCTCCCGCTGCGGAGCCGTCCGGGGGAGCACCGGTGGAGACGTCCGTGACCTCCGGTCCGGCGGCGTCCACCGGTTCCGGGTTCGCCGATCTGGTCCGTGGGCGCAACGGTCGCGCCGATGCCCCGGGCCGGGGGTCCGGCGCCACGCCGGGCGCACCGGCGGTGACCGGCCCGCGGCCCACGCCGTCGCCGCGCCCCGGCCCGGCGGCCGCCGACATTGCACACGACAGCGGCCACCGCGACGACACCGGCAGCGGCGACGGCAGTGGTGACGGCACCGGTCACGACGACCACACCGGGACCGGTCACGACGGGGCCGGCCACACCGGCACCAAGCCCGCCGCCGACCGGGAGGCGCCGGACACCGACCCGGCCCCCGGCACGCACGGCGACGACCCGTCACACGACGACAGCACCCACGACACCAGCAGCACGGACGGCACGGACGGCACGGACGGTTACTACGCCGATCTCGGCGACCTCGGTGACGACCCGCTCGGGGTCGGGCCGCTGCCCGACGACGCCGGTGACACCGACGACCCACTGCACACCCCTGCGGACCGGTTCGCGCCGCCGCCGTCGTTCGCACCCGACGTCGATGCCTCCGCGAACGGCACCACCCCCGTCCGCACCGGCCCGATCAGCGCCGACCGCAGCAGCGCCGGCCCCACCGGCGCCGACCGATCCGGTGACAGCCCCTCCGGCTCCGGCCCGATCGGCTCCGCTCCGGTGGGCTCCGCTGGGGCCGGCTCCGCTCCGGTCGGCCCGCCCACCGGGCGCCCGGCCACGGACGGCCCCGGCTCCTACGGCGACACCGCGACCAACGACACCGCGAACGGCGCCACCACGAACAGCGCCAGCCCGGGCAGCGCCACCACAGACAGCGCCACCACAGACAGCGCCACCACAGACAGCCCCGCCACCGACGGCCCCACACCGGCCGACCGGCACCGGGACATCCCAGACGCCGGCCACCCGATACCCGGCACCGACCCGGACAGCTCTTCCGGCTCGACCGCACCGGCGACGACCGGCCCGGCGAGCAGCAGCGGCCACGCGGGCCAGGCCGGACACGGCGCAGGCCCCGTGCGCCCGGCAACGACCGGCGATCCCGCAGCCCGGACCCACCCGGCGGAAACCGGCGGCCCGGCGGACTGGACGCGCCCGGCGGAAACCGGCGCTCCCGCAGCCTGGACGCACCCGGCAGAGACCGGCGGGCCGGCAGGCCCGGCAGCCTGGACTCACCCCACCGGCCAGGCCGACCGTTCGGGATCCGCGGCGAACCACCCGGACCCGGCAGCCACCCCGGGCGCCGCCGACGCGCCGACGGACCGCCCGTCCACCGGCCGGCCGGACGCCGCGGGCTCCGGACCGGCCGGCGCCGGGGACCCGGCCGCGACGCCGGCCGCCGGGCGCCCCCGCATGGGTGGCGACCGCTCCGCTCCCGGTGACGCGCCGCCGACCCAGCCGGCCCCGACCGTGGTGCCCCCGATCGCACCGTCGCCCCGTCCGCTGGACGACGGCGACGCCCCCGCGGCCAGGCCCGTCCGGTCCGCCCGGACCGATGCCCCCGCAACCGGCGGCACGACGTCCAAGCGCTGGCCGCCCCGGCCCGGCACGGACGGCGGCCCGGAGACAGACATCCTGCCGCCCGGCGCGCTGCTCGGGCACTACCCGAGTGCGCCCGCGGACACCGCCGAGCCGGGCGGGCCGACCACGGACGGGCGGCCGGCGACCCCGTCGTACGGGGTCCGCCCGACGATGCCCGGTCGCCGCAGGCCCGCCCCGGAGAACGCCGAGCGGGAGTCCGCGCCGCGGCCCCCGATGGGCGGCGCACCGTCCGGTCCGGCGATGGCCGGCCTGTCCGGCAACGACCTGTTCGCCACCCCCGGTGGCGGTGGCACCGGCCGCGGCTTCGGCGAGCTCCCCGGCCGCGCCGCCCGGGACGCCGAGCAGGGCGGCCACACCCGCCGCGACGACACCTCCACCGACGCCGGTCACCGCGGCGACGACCGGCCCGCGGAACACGGCCGGCCGGACCCGCGCGACGAGCCCGCTCGCGGCGCCCCGGCGCACGGCAGCGGTGGCACCGGGCGGAACCCGCTCCCCACCGACACGACGACCGCCGGCCCCCCGGCACGCCGCGGCGGCTCCGGCCCGGCCCGGCCCGTAGGCCCGTCCGGTGCCGAGGCGACCGGCGGGATGCCGCCCACCGGCGGCAGCACCGGCGCGCAGCCCTACCCGCGGCCCGGTGACCACGCGCCGTGGGCAGCACCGGACGGCCGCCCCCAGCACGATCCCGCCCGCCGGGCGCCCCGGCCGGCGGCGTCCGACGCCACCGTGACCATCCCCGCCCTCGACGACGACGGCCGTCCCCGGCACGCGATCACCCCGCCGCCCGGGCGCGGCCCCCGCCCGGTCACCGGCCGGCCCCCGCAGGACGGCCCGGCGCCGTCGTCCCGGCACGGCCGGGACGGCGACGGGACGGACGCCACCGCACGGGTCGCACCGGTGTCCCCCGCGCCGGCCCGCGCACCGGACCACGGACCGGCCCACCAGGGACCGCCACCCGGCGACGCCCCCCGCGCACCGGAGCAGCGCAACGGCACCCCCACCGCCCGCACCACCGCCGACCCCACCGGCCGCGACGGGAGCACCGGCACCGGCAGCAACGACGGCAGCACCGACAGCGTTGACAGCGCCGGCGGTGCCGGTACCGGGAATGTCGCGGCCGCCGCGTCGGTGGGTGCCGTGTCGGTCGCCGCGGCCCGCGCCGCATCCGGCCGGGACGGCGCGGTCACCGACACCGGGCCGCGCACCGAGGTGCGGCCGGCCGCCGACCCGGGGTCCGGGTCCGGCAAGCCGATCACCCCGCGCCGCGAGGCGATCATGTCCGCGAAGCCGCGCAACGGCCGCCGCGGGGTGTCACCGGCCGGGCTGGCGATCGCACTCGCGATCGTGCTGCTCGGCACCCTGACCCTGTGGGCGATGGTCTCCCCCGGGTCCGACGGGGACGGCGCCGGCCCGGACCGCGCCGTCACCGAGGGCGCCCCCGCCGCCGGTCTCGGGCCGCGTCCCGACGCCGGCCCGGCCGCGGCGAGCGCGTCCCGGCCGACGGTCCGGGCCACCGTCGGGGTCGGCGCGGAACCGGTCGCGGTCGCGGCCACCGCGGACGGCCGGACGGCCCTGGTCGCGGTGGCCGACGACCCGCGCCTGCTGGTGCTCGACGGCGCCACCGACACCGTCACCGCCGAGATCCCGCTCCCGGCGACCCCGCAGGGCGTGACCACGTCCCCGGACGGCGCCCGGGCGTTCGTCAGCCTCACCGGCCCCGAGGGCGGGCAGCTCGCCGTCGTCGACGTGCCGGGGGCGTCCGTCCTCGGCACCACGTCGACGACGGCCGATCCGGCGGGCGCCGTCGTCGCCCCGGACGGCCGGTTCCTCTACGTGCCCTCGCGCACCGACGGCGTCGTCGACGAGCTGGACCCGTACGCCGGGACGGTCACCCGCTCCGTCCCGGTCTCCCGGGACCCGTTCGCGGCCGCCGGCAACGACACCGGGGACCGCATCTACCTCGCGACCCGCGGCGCCGACCAGCTCACCGTGCTGGACCCGAGCAGCCTCACCGTGCTCCGCAGCTATCCGGTGCGCGGCGGCGCGGAGGCCGTCGCGGTGTCCGCCGGGCCGGAGACCCAGGTCGCCGTCGGCGGCCCCGACTCGGACACCGTCACCGTGCTCGATCCGGCCGACGGCCGGGAGGTCGCCGGCGTCGAGACCCGGGGCGGCCCCACCGGCCTGGCCTTCGCCCCCGACGGCAGGCACCTCTACGCCGTCACCGACCAGGGCCTGCAGGTGATCCGCACGTCGACCTGGCGGGTGGCCGGCACCACCGACGTCGCGCTGAACCCGACCGCGATCGCCGTCTCCGCGGACGGCCGCACCGGCTGGGTCACCGGCGACGGCGAGGTCAGCGTGCTCGACCTCGGTTCCTGAACCGGGATCAGGCGGTGACCATCAGCGGCAGCGACACCACCCGGCGTCGCACGACGGCGCCGTAGCGGGCGTCCAGCCGCACCCAGGAACCGGACGCCGACACCCGCACCCGTGGCCCGTCCCCGGCGCCGCCGGGACCGGAGCCCAGGAAGCCCATCCCGGACATCGCGAACAGCACCCGCATCGGCACCGTCACCGGGCGGCCCGGTTCCGGCGGCGACACCGTCAGCACCGTCTGGTCCAGCAGCGACGCCGGCGGCCCCATCGGCCCGGCGTGCTCGCGGGCCAGTGCCAATCCGCGATCGGCCAGCCCGTCCAGCTCGTCGGCGGGGACGTCGTCGACCAGCGCCCAGCCGTCCTCCGGTGGCAGCTCCTCGAACCAGGCCGCGGCCGGCCCGGGATCGATCTCCTCGGCCCGTTCCACCGCCAGCGCGGTCAGCAGCGACGACGCGTGCGCCGTCACCGGCCCGCCGCCGTCCAGGGTGCCGGTCACCGACCGGGTGACGAGCACGTCGAACGGGGTCCGCGCCCACGCCGTGACCCGGTCACCGGTGGCCGTCAGCCGGATCGCCGCCGCCTCGTCGAGCCGCGCCACCCGCGCGGTGAACGCGCCGAGATCGTCTCGCTCGGTCACGTCGGCCAGCCGCAGGATCACGAGACCTCCCCCAGGTGCCGCTTCAGGTAGTCGCGCTCGCCGTCGGTGAGCCGACGCGGCCGACCGGCGTCCAGATCGTAGAGCGCCATCCTGGTGGACGCGGTCACCGCGACCGGATCGTCCGGTCCCGGCCCGTCGTGCAGCAGGTAGTCCAGGGTGAACGACGCCGCCCGCAGGTCCCGCACGGTGATCTCCACCCGTAGCGGTTCGGACCGCCACGGCAGCTGCCGCTTGTACTCCACGTTCAGCCCGGCGACCAGCAGCCCGGACGAGAACCCGGCCAGCCCCTCCTCGCCGGCGCCGGTGAAGGCCAGCGCGACGCGGGCCTCCTCGATCAGCGTGACGATCCGGGCGTGGTTGACGTGCCGGTAGGCGTCCTGGTCGGTCCAGCGGAGCGGGACCTGCGCGACGAAAGCGGACATACGCCCGAGTGTCCCCGACCGCTACCGGGCCAGGCCACGCAGCTGGCGCGAGATCACCGACAGCGTCGCGAGGTCCAGCGAGGCGGACGCCCCGATCTCCTCCAGCGCGGTCCGCGCCCGGGACAGCTTCGACGCGTTCGCCTGCTCCCACGCGGCGACGGCCTCGGTGACGCCGGTGCCCGGCGGGGTCTCCCGCAGCGCGTCGAGGGTGATCGAGCGCAGCGAGCCGTAGAGGTCGTCGCGCAGCGCGAGCCGGGCCAGCGCGTGCCAGCGGTCGCCGCGGTCGAGCCTGCTGACGGCGGTGAGCGCCTGGTCGACGCCGAGGTGCTCGGACAGCGCGTAGTACAGCCGGGCGACCTCGTCGGCCGGGCGGGGCTCCTTCTCCCGGTCGGACAGCTCGACGAGCTCGACGACGTCGAGCAGCCCGTAGGCGTACAGCGACAGTGCCGCCGGTTCGACGAGCGCCTCCGGCACGCCGGACGCCCGCAGCGCCGCCGCCCGGTCCCGGACGGCCGCCAGCTCGCGGCCCTGCAGCAGCTCGGGCAGCTGCCGGCGCAGCTGCGCGATCGGGTCGGCGAACCGGCTGATCTCGGCGCCGACGGCGAGTGGCTGCGGCCGGTTCGTGAGGAACCAGCGTGACACCCGGTCCAGCAGCCTGCGGGACTCCAGCACGACGGCGTCGGCGACCGACACCGGGACGTCCGCGGTCCGGACCATCTCCCACAGCTCGGGCAGCGCGAACACCCGGGTGGTGACGGCCCAGGCCCGCATCACGTCGTCCGGCCCGGCGGCCAGCTCCTCACCCAGCCGGAACGCGTAGCTGATCCCGGCGCCATCGACCATCTGGTTCACCAGCCGGGTGCCGATGATCTCCCGGCGCAGCGGGTGGTTGCGGACGGCGTGGTCGAACCGTTCGCGCAGCGGGGCCGGGAAGTAGGCGGGCAGCGTCGCGGCGAACGCCGGCCGGTCCGGCAGGTCGGTCTGCAGCAGCCGGTCGGTCAGGTCCAGCTTGGTGTGGGCGAGCAGGGTCGCCAGCTCGGGGCTGGTGAGACCGAGGCCGTCGGCGGCGAGCCCGTCGAACCCGGCCGGATCGGGCAGCACCTCCAGCTCGCGGTCCAGCCCGGTCCGCTCGACGAGATCGGTGACCATCCGGCCGTGCACGCCGACCATGTCGGCGGCGTGCGCCCTGGCGACGCCGAGGACGGCGTTCTGCGCGATGTTGTCGGCGAGCACCAGGTCGGCGACCTCGTCGGTCATCGACTCCAGCAGCGCGTTGCGCGCCGGGGTGTCCAGCATCCCCTCGGCGACCGGCCGGTCGAGCAGGATCTTGATGTTGACCTCGTGGTCGGAGCAGTCGACGCCTGCCGAGTTGTCGATGGCGTCGGTGTTGATCCGGCCGCCGGCCCTGGCGAACTCGATCCGGCCGCGCTGGGTGAGGCCCAGGTTGCCGCCCTCACCGACGACGTGCACCCGCAGTTCGCGCCCGTCGACCCGGATGAGGTCGTTGGCCTTGTCGCCGACCTCGGCGTTGGACTCGTCGGACGCCTTCACGTACGTCCCGATGCCGCCGTTCCACAGCAGATCGGCGGGGGCCAGCAGGATGGCGTGGATGAGCTCCGGCGGGGAGAGCCGGGTGACGCCGTCGGGCAGGCCGAGCGCGGCGCGCATCTCCGGGCCGACCGGCACCGACTTGGCGGTCCGCGGCCACACCCCGCCACCGGCGCTGATCAGCGTGCGGTCGTAGTCCTCCCAGGACGACCGGGGCAGCTCGAACAGCCTGCGCCGCTCGGCGTAGGAGGTCGCGGCGACCGGGTCCGGGTCGACGAACACGTGCCGGTGGTCGAACGCGGCGACCAGCCGGATGTGCTCGGAGAGCAGCATCCCGTTGCCGAACACGTCACCGGACATGTCCCCGACGCCGACGACGGTGAACTCCTCGGTCTGGGTGTCCAGGCCGCGCTCGGCGAAGTGCCGCTTCACCGACTCCCAGGCGCCGCGCGCGGTGATGCCCATGGCCTTGTGGTCGTAGCCGACGGAGCCGCCGGAGGCGAACGCGTCACCGAGCCAGAAGCCGTACGACGCGGCGACCGAGTTGGCGAGATCGGAGAACGTCGCGGTGCCCTTGTCGGCGGCGACGACGAGGTAGGAGTCGTCGCCGTCGTGCCGCACGACGTCCGGCGGCGGCAGCGTCTCGGTGCTGCCGTCCGGCCGGGTCAGCAGGTTGTCGGTGACGTCGAGCAGGCCGGAGATGAAGGTCGTGTAGCACTCGCGCACGTGCTCGGGTGACGGCGACGGCGTCCGCACGACGAAGCCGCCCTTCGCGCCGACCGGCACGATCACCGCGTTCTTCACCGCCTGCGCCTTCACCAGCCCGAGGATCTCGGTGCGGTAGTCCTGCTGGCGGTCGGAGAACCGCAGGCCGCCGCGGGCGACCGGCCCGAAGCGCAGGTGCACGCCCTCCACCCCGGGCGCGTACACGAAGATCTCGTACTTGGGCCGGGGCGGCGGCATGTCCGGCACGGCGGCCGGGTCGAGCTTGAACGAGAAGAACGGCCGGCCCCGGAACCAGTTGGTCCGCAGCGTCGCCTCGATCACGGCGAGCAGCCCGCGCAGGATCCGGTCCGCGTCGAGGCCGCTGACCTGGTCGATCAGCGTGGTCGCGTGCTCCAGCGCGCGGTGGTGCGCGGCCTCCCGCTCGACCGGGTCGGCGCGCTCCGGGTCGAACCGGGCCCGGAACAGGGTGATCAGGGCCTGCGCGACGTCCGGGTGCGCGACCAGGACGTTCGCCGTGTACTGCAGGGTGAACCGGCCGCCGACCTGGCGGGTGTAGCGGCTGTAGGCACGCAGGACGGCCGCCTCCCGCCAGTGCAGCCCGGCGCGCAGCACCAGCGCGGAGAACCGGTCGGACTCCGCGTCGCCGCGCCACGCGGCCGCGAACGCCTCCTCGAACCGGGTCCCGGCGTCCTCCACCGCGACGGCCGGTGCGGCGGGCGCCCCGGCGGGTTCCGGGGCGCGGACGCCGAAGTCGTACAGCCAGCAGCCGCGCCCGCCGGGCAGGGTGAACTCGTAGGGCCGCTCGTCGACGACGTCGATGTCGAGCTGCTGCAGCAGCGGCAGCATCCGGGTCAGCGTCGCCGGGGAGTCGCGCAGGTAGAGCGCGAACCGGATGTCGTCGTCCGCGCCGCGGTAGAGGCGCAGGTCGAACGCGTCGCCATCATCTGCACCGTCGCCGGCACCGGCACCACCGCCCGCGCCGAGTGTCATCACCCGGCGCAGGTCCTCGACGGCGTGCCGGGGCGCGACCCCGGCCTTGTAGGACCGGGGGACGCCGGCCAGCAGCGGCCGGGCCGCCGCACCGGCGTCGCCGAGGGCGGCGACCAGCAGGTCGTCCCAGGTCCGGGTGGCCTCGGCGACCTCGTCCTGCAGCCGGGACACGTCCACCTCGGCCGGATCGGCCGCCGGGTCGGTGGTGATGGTCAGGTGCAGCATCGCCAGCTCGGCGTCGCCGACCTGCGCGGTGTAGGTGGTGTCGGTGCCGCCGAGCCTGCTGCGCAGGATCTCGGTGATCCGCAACCGGGTGTCGGTCGTGTAGCGGTCGCGGGGCAGGTAGACCAGGCAGGTCAGGAAGCGGCGGTACGGGTCGGGATGCACGAACAGCCGCACCGCGCGCCGGGCGCTGGCCTCCAGGACACCGACCCCGGTGTCGTGCAGCCGCTGCTCCGACGACGCGAACAGCTCGGCGCGGGGCAGCACCGAGAAGACCTCGAGCATCTGCTGCCCGGAGTAGGAGTCGGCGGGGAACCCGGCGCGCCGGATCGCGCCCCGGACCCGGCGGGCGACCACCGGGATGTCCAGTACGGACTCGTGCCGGGCCGGCACGGTGAGCATGCCGAGGAAGCGGTGCTCGCCGGTGACGGTGCCGTCGGCGGCGCGGGTCCGGACACCGACGTAGTACGGGTGCACCGCCCGCAGCACCCGGCTGCGTTCCCCGGCGCGGGTGATGAGCAACAGCCCCGCCGGGTCGCCGGCGCCGCTGCCCCCGGCGCAGGTCTCCCCGGGGAGGAACACGTTCGCCCCGGCGTCGTGCGGGCGCAGCACACCCAGGCCGGTCTCGGTGTCGGGCTGCAGGCGGCCGTCGCGGCGCGAGTAGTGCCGGTACCCGACGAACACGAAGTGGTCGTCGACCAGCCAGCGCAGCAGGTCGGCGACCTCGGCCGGGTGCACGTCGTCGCCCGGGTCCGGCGCGGTGACGGTCCCGGCGCCGGTGAGATCGTCGGCCAGGACCCGCGCCCGCAGGGTCATCGCGGCCGTGTCGTCGACGATCTGCCGGACGTCGGACAGCGTCCGTTCCAGCTCGGCCCGCAGCGCGTCCGGATCGAGCCCGCCGCCGGAGGCCCCGTTCCCGGGGAGGCCGCCCTCGTCGGCCCTGCCCTCGTACACCACGTCGAGGTGCATCCAGGACTCGGCGAGCGCGTCGCCGGGGCGGCCGGGATCGGCCTCGGTGTCGACACCGCGCAGGGTGCCCGCCGCGTCGCGGTGGACGACCAGGATCGGGTGCACGACCCGGCGCACCGTGCCGCCCGCCCGCCCGACCCCGGCGATGACCGACTCGACCAGGTAGGGCATGTCGTCGGTGACGATGTCGACGGTCGCCGCGCCCCCGACGCCGGGGACGACCCGGATGACGGCCCGGCCCGGCTCGCGGTGCGCGGCGAGCGCGAGATGCGCGTCGACGACGGACGCCGGGCCCGGCAGCGCGCCGCCGTCGGTGCTCTCCGGCTCGGGGGTGTGCCGGGCGTAGTGACGGACCAGGTCCGCGGCGGCGCTGCTGCCCGGGCGCGGTTCACCGCCCGCCGACGCGCCGAGGTCGGTCCTGTCTCCGGTGTCGCCCGTCGTACCGCTGCTCACGTCCCACTCCGACCCGCGTGTGTTGGCGGCCGTCACCCTATCCCGTGAGGGTGACGGCGCCGGGCGCTCTGCGGAAACCCGGAACGGGGCCGTGAGCGGGCCGTTCGTGCAGGCCGGATCAGATCTCGCGGTACGCGGCGAGCGCCCCGGCCAGGAGATCGGCCATGCTCATGTTCTCGGGGATCTCGGCCGGATCGCCGGACGTGGTCGTGCCGGCGTCGGACGGTGCGCCCTCGGTGGGCGGTGTGTTCCCGCCGGTGACCGCCGCGGCAGCGCCGCCGCCGCTCGTACCCGGTCGCCCCGGGGCGGGCCGGTCGGCCGGGCCGGCCGCAGCCGGTTCGCCGGCCCCCAGGGTCGCGTCGGTCGCGTCGGTCGCGTCGGTCGCGTCGTCGTCGGCCGGCGGGGCGCTCGCCCGCCGCACCGTGCGGGCACCGGACCCCGGCCCGGCACCGGAGGCCGCCCCACGCTCCCGCCGCACCGTGCGGGCACCGGACCCCGGCTCGGCACCGGACGCGGCCCCAGGCTCCTGCCCGACCCTGTGGGCACCGGACCCCGGCCCGGCGCCGGACTCCGTCGCCGGGGCTCCCGCCTCCCGGGGCCCGGAGTCCGTGGGTGCGGTGGACCGGCCTTCCGTACCCGGACCGGACCGGGACCCGGCCCCGGCGTCGTGGTCACCCGGACCGGGCCGCGCCCCGGCCGCGGCGTCGGCATCGGGATCGGGGTCGGCATCGGGGTCGGCTGGGGCTGCGAACAGGTCGGCGCCGCTGAGCGGGACGTTCCCGCCGACCAGGTCGCCGAAGAGCCCACCGGGCCGGTCCGCCGACCACGCGGCCCGGTAGACGTCGCGGGTGTGCGACCGGGCGGCCGCTTCGGATCCCGGTTCCGGCGCCGACGCGGGCCCCGGGTCCGGCCTCGCCACCGAGTCCGACCCCGGCACCGAGTCCAACCCCGGCTCAGGGGCCAGTCCCTCCACCTGCATCGGCCCCGGCACCGGGTCGAGCCCCGCCACCGGGTCTGGCCCCGCCACCTGCATCGGCCCCGGCTCCGGGTCCAGCCCCTGCACCGGGTCCAGCCCCGCCACCTGCATCGGCCCCGGCTCCGGGTCCAGCCCCTGCACCGGGTCCAGCCCCGCCGCCTGCATCCGCCCCGAATCCGGGTCCAGCCCCGACGCAGTCGTGGACCGCGGCTGCGAGTCCGGCCCAGGCGCCGCATCCGGACCGGACGCCTCGCCCGGCACGACCACCGGCTCCGGACCGACGGTGCGAACCGTCCACACGTCGTCGTGGCCGGCGGTGTCCCCCGCCAGCGCGAAGGGGCGTGCCGAGCCCGGCCGGCCGGGCCCCGATCCTGCCGCCGACGCGGCCGCCGGATCCCCGCCGGAGCGGCGGGCCCGCCCGTTCCGCTTCGGCAGCGCCCCCGGGCCGCTGCCCGTCGACACCGACGACCAGGCGACCGGCAGCCCGGCCCGGTCCCCGGCCGGATCCGGGTCCGCCTCGGCGGACCGGCCCCCGGTCACCGGTGCCCCGGACAGGTCGATGTGCGCGCGAACCGCGTCGGCCAGCCTCCGGTCGGAGACACCCGCGCGGGGCGCCGCCGGGTCACTCCCGGCAGCCACCGGGTCGTTCCCCGCTGCCGCCGAGTCGCTCCCCACAGCCACGAGGTCGCGCCCCGCGGCCGCCGGATCGCTCCCCCGGACCGCCGGGTCGTTCCCGGCGGCCGCCGCCCCGGCCGGTGCGCCCGCGGTGGTGTGCACAGCATGCTCGGCAGCGGCGACCGGCACGATGTCCGCGCCACCGTCGCCGGTCACCCCGCGGCGCGGCTCACCGGCGGCGTCGCGGCCACCGGTACCGACGGGCGATTCCGTGCGCCGGCGCCCGCCACTGCCCGGCCGGACGGTGATCCCGGCCTTGAGCAGCGGCGCGACGTCCCCGTCCGCTGCACGACGCCGTCCCCCGCGCTCCTTCTCGGCGACGACGGACGCCAGATCGAGCGGCCTCGCCATCGCGGGGCCCGCGACCGGCTCCGGACGGGGCTGCTGCCCGTCGTCCCCGGTGCCCTCGGATCCCGGCGTCGCGGCGGGCACCGCGGACACCGGCTGCCGGTCGGCGGCCGGCGCCCAGGTCGCGGCGTCGACCCGGGCCGGCTCGTCCGGACCGGTCAACCGGCGGACGACCTCGTCGCCCTCGATGCCGTCCGGGCCGAGGGCGCGCAATCGCATCGCGGCCCCCTCGGGGAGGCCGCCCTGCGGGACGCGATCGGCGAGATGGGTCGCGAGCGACCGGGCCCACAGCAGGACGGTCAGCCGATCTGCGTCCGGGAGGGTGACCCGCACGGCGGCGGCGTCGATACCCGCCGAACCGGACGGCGGCACCAGCCGGCGGGACCGCACGGCGATCTCGTGCAGCGTGCCCATCGCCTGCTCGGCGGGCACCGTCCGGCCATCGGCGTCGACGATGTCGACCAGGATCGAGCGCTCCACCGCCGCGGGGACGGCGGGCGTCCGCTCGGGTGCGGGGAGGCGCTCCGGCGCACCGCGGTCCGGGGTGTCCGCGGTCCGGGCGGCCCCGTTCAGGACGCCCCGCGCGGGCACCCGGGAGCGGCCGTTGGCGCGCAGCTCCGCGACCAGCTCGTCGGCGAGCGGGGTGCCGGCGTCGGCGGTGTCGACACCCGCGGGATCCGGCTCGTCGGTACCGGCATCACCGGCACCCACGGCATCCAGCACGCCGCGATCGGGGTGGTCGTCGTCGTGTGCCCCGGTGCGGGCCTGGCCACCGGTGCCGAGACCGCCCGCGGCGGCCGACCCCGGTGCAGCCCGGTCGGGTCGGCCCCTCGACGGCAGCCGACCGTGCTCACCCGACGAGCCCGACGAGCCCGACGAGCCCGACGAGCCCGACGAAGCGGACCATCCCGATCCGTTCCTCGGCGCGGGCACCGGGTCCGGACCGTCGACGGTGCCGAGCAGCCCGGACACCCCGAGCGGATCGTCCGGGTCGATCCCCGAGCGCGCCGTCGCGGACCGCCTGCCGGCCGTCCCGGACTCGGCGGGCAGCTCCCCGCCGGCGCCCGCCCAGGCCCGATCCGCACGCCCGGAGGTCGCGGCCGCAGGCTCGGCCGTCACACCGGCCCCGCGTCCATGTGCGGCGACGATCCCGGACCAGGCGGGATCGCCGGACGCCAGACGCCCGCGGTCCTGATCCGCGTCCGCCGCAGCCGCCGTGCTCACCGGCACCGGCGACGGCCGGCGCCGCACGGCCGCACCGCGGGCCGGGACCGCCTCCGGCAGCGGAAGCGCAGCCGCGACCGCCTGCCGGAACCGGCGGCCCCGGGCACGGTCGAGCCGATCGGCCTCGGCGGCCGCACGCATCGCCTCGAGCGCCTCGCGGTACCGGCCGGCGCTCTCGTACAGCTCCGACTGCGCGTTCCGGCAGGCCGCGACGAGTGCGGGGACGCCCGCGGCGGCGGCGCCCTCGGCGGCCTCGGCGAGCGCGCGCGACGCGTGGTCGGCCCGGCCCGCCTCCGCCCGCGCGAGCGTCAGCCGCAGCAGCACGCCCTGTCGTCCGGCGTCGGTGACGTCGCGCTGCGCGGCCGCGGCCCGCACCGCCGCGAGCGGCACCCGACCGGCATCGAGCAGCGCCGTGATCCACTGGCTGAGCAGCGCGGCCGCGAGGTGCGCCGACAGCGGACGCGCCTCGGGCCGGGTGGGCGTCCAGCCCAGCTGCGCGAGCCCGCGCAGCGCGCAGTCCACCGCGCGGTCGTGCTCCCGGCAGGCCCGGTACACCGAACCGGCGACGAGCTCGGCGTACGCCGACGCCTCCCCGCCGAGCCGCCCGGCACACGACTCCGTGGCCGCGCGCAGCCCGGCAAGGTCGGCACCCGCCGGGTCGGCGAGCGCGCACCGCACCTCGACGGCCAGCCGGTCGAGACGGAGCAGGCCCGCCTCCTCGCCCGGGGCGTCGTCCGGCAACCCGGCGACGAGTGCCCGGGCGCTCTCCCACTCCCCATCCGCCTGGGCGACGGCGGCCAGCACGACCCGCAGCCGGAACGCCTCGGGCCGGCTCAGCAACGCCGCCCCGGGGGGCCGGGCGGGCACGGCGGGCACCGCCTCGTCGGGATCGCCGATGCCGGTGACCCCGCCGAGTACGGCAGTGGCGACGTCACGGGCGTCACCACCGGCCGACAACCCGTCGAGCAGCCAGCCCGCGGCCTGGACCCAGTGCAGATCGTCACCGTCTGCAACGGCGCGCACGCAGGCGTGCCCGGCGAGCTCCGCGGTCAGCAGCGGACGCTGCCAACGCAGCGCCGCTGCTGTCCGCAGCTCGGCGGTTGCCGTACTACCGACACGATTTCCCAGGTCGGACGTCACATCGCCTCCTGTGGACACCACCGGCCGGATTGCACGTGCAGCGCCGTTGCGTCCGCTCTGCCCAGATCGGACCCGCCCGGGTACGGCCCGGCGGCGTAGCGCTCAGTCGCGAGTGAGCTTACGGTGCGTGACTCGATGCGGTCGCGCCGCCTCCGCGCCGAGCCGTTCGATCTTGTTCTTCTCGTAGGCCTCGAAGTTGCCCTCGAACCAGAACCAGGCAGCCGGGTTCTCGTCGGTGCCCTCCCACGCGAGGATGTGCGTGCAGACACGGTCGAGGAACCAGCGGTCGTGGGAGATCACGACGGCGCAGCCCGGGAACTGCTCCAGCGCGTTCTCCAGCGAACCGAGGGTCTCGACGTCCAGGTCGTTCGTCGGCTCGTCGAGCAGGATCAGGTTTCCACCCTGCTTGAGCGTCAGCGCCAGGTTGAGCCGGTTCCGCTCGCCACCGGAGAGGACCCCGGCCGGCTTCTGCTGGTCCGGGCCCTTGAAACCGAACGCCGCCACGTACGCCCTGGACGGCATCTCCACGTTCCCGACCTGGATGAAGTCCAGGCCGTCGGAGACGATCTCGAACACCGTCTTCTCCGGTGCGATACCGCCCCGGTTCTGGTCGACGTAGGAGAGCTTGACCGTATCGCCGATCCGCACCTCTCCCGAGTCCGGCTTCTCGAGCCCGACGATCGTCTTGAACAGCGTCGTCTTGCCGACGCCGTTCGGGCCGATGACCCCGACGATGCCGTTCCGCGGGAGCGTGAAGGACAGGTCCTTGATCAGCTGGCGGCCGTCGAAGCCCTTGTCCAGGTGCGAGACCTCCACGACCTGGTTACCCAGACGCGGCCCCGGCGGGATCTGGATCTCCTCGAAGTCCAGCTTGCGGTGCCGGTCGGCCTCGGCGGCCATCTCGTCGTAGCGGTCGAGCCGGGAACGGCTCTTCGCCTGCCGCGCCTTCGGGTTGGAGCGGACCCACGCCAGCTCCTCCTTCAGCCGCTTCTGCAGCTTGGCGTCCTTCTTGCCCTGGACGGCGAGCCGCTCCGCCTTCTTCTCCAGGTAGGTGGAGTAGTTGCCCTCGTAGGGGAAGGTCCGGCCCCGGTCGAGCTCGAGGATCCAGCCGGCGACGTTGTCCAGGAAGTAGCGGTCGTGGGTGACCGCCAGGACGGCGCCCGGGTAGTTCGCGAGGAACTGCTCCAGCCAGAGCACGCTCTCCGCGTCGAGGTGGTTGGTGGGCTCGTCGAGCAGGAGAAGGTCCGGGCTGGACAGCAGGAGCTTGCACAGCGCCACCCGGCGACGCTCACCACCGGACAGGTGGGTGACCTCGGCGTCGGGCGGCGGGCAGCGCAGGGCGTCCATCGCCTGCTCCAGCTGGGAGTCGATCTCCCACGCGTCGGCGTGGTCGAGCTCCTCCTGGAGCTGGCCCATCTCCTCCATCAGCTCGTCGGTGTAGTTGGTCGCCATCTCCTCGGCGATCGCGTTGTACCGGTCGAGCTTGACCTTGATGTCGCCGAGCCCCTCCTCGACATTGCCGAGAACGGTCTTCTCCTCGTTCAGAGGCGGCTCCTGCTGGAGGATCCCGACGGTTGCTCCCGGCTTGAGCGTCGCGTCACCGTTGTTCGCGTGCTCCAGCCCTGCCATGATCTTGAGGACGGTCGACTTCCCGGCCCCGTTCGGGCCCACCACGCCGATCTTCGCCCCCGGCAGGAAGCTGATCGACGCGTTCTCCAGGATGACCTTGTCGCCGTGCGCCTTGCGCACGTTCCGCATCGTGTAAATCAGGTCCGCCACGACCACGATGGTAGTTCGGTCGCACTCAGCCGTCGGAGGCCGGTGCGGTCGCCAGCTGCTCCTGCCTGATGCGGTCGACCATGCTGCGGCCCTCGACGTCCTCCCCGTCCACGTCGAAGGGTTCGTCGACGTCGTCCGGCTCGTCGGTCGGGGGCTCGCCGACGACGACCCCCCAGCCGGACGCCGGCCGCCCGGTGCGGTCCTCCGCGGCGGCCTGCCGGTCCGGCCCGGGTGCCCGCGGAGGCACCAGGGCCGAGGAGTACTTCAGGTCGTATCCGACGCTGTCGGCCTCGATGCACAGCGTGCGGCGCAGCTCGCCCTCCCGCCCCACCCACTCGTCCATGTACATGCGGCCGACGACGATGACGGAGTGCCCCTTCCCCAGGGTGCCGGCGGCGTGCTCGGCGAGGCTCCGCCAGCAGGTCACGCGGTAGTACGTCTTCGACACGTCGCGCCACTCCTTGCTGACGGTGTCCAGCCGGCGGTAGTTCTCCGCGACGGTCAGTTCGACGACGGCGACACCGGTCGGCGTGTAACGGAGCTCGGGCTTGCGGGTCAGGTTGCCGATGACGGTGATGCGGTTGGCGGGCACGGGATCCTCCTGGGCGGCGGTTTCGCTGTCCCTACGAGGGTCGCGCCATCCGGACCGCCGGGACGGTCGGTTCTCGCAGCTGTGGATGGTTCGGGGCCATGTGGACAATTCGAGGCCCGACCGGGCACGGGGCCGTCGCCTGTCGGTGCGATGTGCTTGTGCCACCGGCTCGATGAGTGCCACCGGCACCACCGGCACGGGAGAGCTCGAGTCGGTGCGCAGCGCGGCCCGAGCGCGCCTCGCAGGCGATCCGGCCGGCGGGGGATGCGAACTGACCCGGAGTCGGCCACGAGCCGGGCAGCTCCACCGCCATCAGACCAACCCGGGGAGCAGCGCGGGCACCCACGACACGGTTGCCCACGGTTGCCCACGACACGGTTGCCAACGACGTGATCGGCTACGACGTGATCGGCTACGACGTGGTCACCTGGAACGGGGCCGGTGACCCGCTCCGGGTCCGCGCCGACAAGCGCAGCCTCCGGGCCGACAAGCGCTGCGCGACGACCTCCGCCGCCGCACGCCGCAGCGTGCGCGGACCACGGCGCTGATGCAACCGCGCCGGTCCGAACCAGCCTGAGCGGGCCCGACGCGGCCCACGGCAGCGTGCGGAGCACGCCCACCAGCACTCCGACGACCCACCGCCGATCGACACGGGGCACCGCCGGCGATCGATACGGAGCAGCACCGGACGCAGAGGCCCGGCGAAGGGCGCCACCTACCGTGCTGCGCCGGCGCTCGTGCCCGGTGTCGACGCCGGGCGGGGCCGGTCCTTACCTCATACCGCCCATCCCGGGCCGGAAACACGGCGCCGGCACTCCTTGCGGTACCGGTCGAGCGCCATACCGGCGACGACGCCGAGACCGCTCCCCTGTCCCGCAGCCCCGGGCGGGAAATCCGCCCCGAAACGCAGAAATGCCCCGGACCGAAGTCCGGGGCATCCCCACAAAAAAGGTTGAATGTCGGCAGCGACCTACTCTCCCACACCCTGTCGAGTGCAGTACCATCGGCGCAGAAAGGCTTAGCTACCGGGTTCGGAATGGGA